>NZ_CP020867.1:965505-1287340 GCF_002104335.1 Campylobacter cuniculorum DSM 23162 = LMG 24588
ATAGAGGCAAATGATGAAAATATCAAAATTTTTCGTCCTAAAAAGAAAGATTAGTTTTTAAATTTATTTTTACACAAAGATAGATAGTGATTTTAAATTACTTATAAATATAAAAATATTTTTGAATTTTTAAAATATTGATAATGATTCGATTGAGATAGGCGATAAAAATAAATTTGAATATTTTTTAACTAATGTGTATAGAATTCATTCGTTATATGGTGCCCAAGGTCGGACTCGAACCGACACAAGGTTGCCCTTACTAGATTTTGAGTCTAGCGCGTCTACCAGTTTCACCACTTGGGCTTAAAAGTTATAATTATATCTTTTTTAGTTTAAAAATACTTAAATTAAAAGAATTTTAAAATCAAGCGATTTAGTCTTAGAAAATTTAGGAACGATTTTTGCTTTATTAATAAAAAATTTAAAAATGAGGAGATATTATGAGAGTAACTAATAAACTAAATTTCACAACTTCACTTAATAACAATATAGGCGGACAAAATGCTTTGTATAAGATTATGCAGCAATTATCATCAGGACTTAAGATTCAAAATTCTTATGAAGATGCAAGCGTTTATATAGACAATACAAGATTAGAATACGAACTTAAGACCATAGAGCAGGTTAAAGAAGCAACATCAAGGGCACAAGAGCTGACTAAAAACAGCATGAGTGCTTTAAAAGATATGATTGGGCAGCTTGAAAAATTTAAAGTGAAGATGACTGCAGCTGCAAGCGATGGAAACTCTCAAACCTCAAGAGAAGCTATAGCAAATGAACTTAAACGTATTAAAGAAAGCATACTAAGACTTGCAAATACAAGCATCAATGGACAATATCTTTTTTCGGGGACTCAAGTCGCAAATAAACCTTTTGATTCTTTAGGCAATTATTTTGGCGATAAAAATTATCTCAATGTTGTAACAGGTTCAGGGACTCAATCGCGTTATAATGTTTCAGGTTGGGATTTATTTTATAAAGCAGATAATGACTATAAAAAACAAATTACAACAAATGTCAGTTTTTATGACAATCGCTATGATTTAAATCAAAATCCCGACCAAACCAAGTATTTAAATTCTGAATCCAAATGGCAGGATTTAATCGGACAAAATTATGTCAATGATAAGGGGCTTGATATAGATGCTGATTTTATTTATGAAGATTCGAGATTAGATTTTCCACCTTCAACTCTTTATGTGCAAGGAACAAGACCTGACGGAACAAGTTTTAAAAGTGCATTGCTCGTTGGAAAAGATGATACTATAGAAGATGTTATGGAGACTATAGGAGCACTTTATGGAAATACAAGCACAAGCAAAGTTGTCGATGTTAGTATCAATGATAGCGGACAAATTCAAATCACTGATTTAAAGCAAGGCAATAATCAGCTTGATTTTCACGCAGTTGCTTACACACCTCAAACTGAAACTACTCAAGAATTAAAGGGTTTGATTGAATTTGCAAATGCAAATGGTTTAAGTATGGAAGATCTTACCAATCAAGCTATGCAAGAAGCAATGGCTGCTGCAAATGCAAATGGCGATATTACAAAAATACCCGATTCGGTCACTTTTCAACCTGTCGATGCAGCAGGTAATGGTATAGTGGATGCAAATGGTAATCCCGTATTAGTTACTCTTAATCTTCATAGAACCGATTTTATTAAAAGCAATATGACAGATACGGACGGCAATGCTGCAAATGGAGCAGATTATGACAATGTCTATTTTGAAAAAAATGGCAATAATGTGCGTGCAAATGTATCTCAAGTGATTAAAGGAAGTAATGAATACGCTACTGATACTACAAAATTAAGTGAAGTGATGGCAAAAGATAGTCTTAATGGAACAACTTTAACTCTTCAAGTGAATTCAAAAGGCGGTAATACCTATGAAGTTGCGATTGATTTAGAAAATTCAATGGTAAGCTATGTCGATGCAGCAGGTGCTACAATTTCTTTTCCTATTATGCACACAGACCCAACGACCTTAAATAGTGGTGTTGTAACCCCTTCAAATGATATTACCTATAAACAAATCAATGATATTATAGGATTATTTGCAAGTGATAGAATGCCAACAGCAAACATTAATCCTGTAGCGGGACAAGTTACTCAAGCTGATTATGAAGCTTATCAAGGACTTTTAAATGATTCTAAATCAAGTGTTGAAGTGGTTATGGATTACAAAGGACGCATTAGTGTTACTGATAAACTTTCTACGGGAACGAATATTGAAATATCTTTAAGAGACAGCTCAAGCGGACAATTTCCACAACCTCCTTATAACGCGACTGCAAACACTCAAGATGGTCCAAATTTCAGCTTTAGTGCAAATAATGCCTTAGTGATTGATGAGCCTAATGTTGATATGGTTAGGGATTTAGATGCGATGATTGATTCGGTTTTAAAAGGCAATATGAGAGCAGATTCTGAATCAACTGACCCAAGAAATACCGGTATGCAAGGGGCTTTAGAAAGACTTGAACATCTAGAAGATCATCTTAGAAAATTAAACACCACCATCGGAGCTTATCACAATGATATAGAAAATGTCAATACGCGAGCCTTATTTTTAAATGTCAATGTGCAATCCATAAAAAGAGATGTTATTGATGCAGATTATGCAGAGTGTTATATGAATTTAATGCAAACACAAATGGCGTATCAAAGCTCTTTAAAAGCAAGCACAACGCTTATGCAACTTAGTTTATTAAATTATATGTAAAGTCTTTTATGATATAATAGCCTTTTTAAATTTTATAAAAAGGCTATAACATAAAAAAAGAGATTATTTTTATAGGTTCTACTTTTATTATTTTTTATCTTTGTCTTTGTATGTTAGTTCCTTCAATGGGAGAATGGCTTTATGAAATTAATTTTTCTTTATTGGGGGAATTTGGCTATTATTTCCCCTTTGCTTTATTTATTTTGAATTATTTATATTATAAAAGAGGATACGAACTTCAAAATTTCACTCGCAGAGAGCTTTTCGGCTTTGTTTTTGCTCTTTTTGCTTGTGTGCTTTTATTTGCGATATTTTATCCTGATGATGGTTTTGTTTTGCAAATGTTTTATACAGCTTCTTCTACGCTTTTTGGATATATTGGAAGCGGGATTATTGGAATTTTGTTGTTACTTTTTTCTCTTGTTTTGTTGTTTCCAAATTTTATTAAAGAGGTGTTTAAATTTCAGCTTGATTTTACAAAATTAGAAAAATTAGAAAATCGCATAAAAAATTCTTTGATGCAAATTTTTGGGGGAGAAAATGATAAAGATGATATAGAACACAATGAACCTAAGGCTCCTGTTATCATACCTAAAACTGCACAAAAAAACGAAGATAAAATTGATGATTTAAACAAAAAAGATTCTAAAATTCATATTTTAGAATCAAAAAATTCCACTTTAAAAGAAGAAAATTCGCACATTATGCAAGAGATTCAAATGTTAAATATTAAATCAAGCAAAAATTCAAAAATAGATCTTGATTCTTTTAAAAATTACATTTTAAACCAAAAAAATGATTCAAATCTTAATTTAACAAAAGAAAATTCCAAAGAGCTTGCAAAAAAAACTCAAAGTTTTATCTATGAAAATTCATCTGAAGTTAAAAATTTTGCTCAAAAAGCAAGCAGAATAAGCATAAATCTTGATGAAGATTTTAATTTTATTTTAGAAAAAGAGGTCGATATGATTCCAGAACGTTTTTTAAAACCCAAAAAAATAGAAGATTTTAAGGAACTTCAAACAAAAGAAAATTTAGATACACCGAGCTACAAAAGAAAAAATATTACAATTGAAATGACAAACAACGAGGTTAAACCTAAAATTTTCAATAAAGAGCTTGAGTTAAGAGAAGAGCTTATGCAAAAAGCTAAACTTGAACAAGAATATAAAGAATATGAAAGGCAAATCAAAGCCCAAAAAGAACGTGAGGAATTTGAAAAAGCGGATATTCCTATTATCCAAAGCTCAAAATATAATATTGAAAACACAAAAAATTTACAAACAGAAGAAAAAATCGATGAAAATTTAGATTTAAAACAAGAGAGCAGTGAAAAACCTGAAATTTTAGATTTTAACGAAAATGATTTTAAGCCTAAGAGTGTGGAGGAGTTAAGGGATAATCATCTTGATTTTGTGCCTATTGTTGAAGAAGTGGATACTCCTTTGGCTCCCGAAATTCCTATCATTAAAATGAGTGAATTTCAAACGCAACCAAATTTAAAAACTGATGAAAAAGATTTAACGAAAACTTTGACCATCCAAAATCAAGAGCCAAATTTAAAAACCGAAGAACAGCAAGAAATTTTACCAGAAAATCAAGAAGAATTTAAATTTCAAAGTCCGCAAACTTTTAAGAGTCAAGAAATTGCTATCAACCAAAGTCTTTTAAGAGAGATAGAGCAGGGTGAGCCTGAAATTCCAAAAGATTTTAACTTACCTCCGCTTGAATTTTTAACAAGTGCAAATTCTCAAAAACAAGAAATTAATGAAAGCGAGATTGACAAGAAAATTTATGATTTGCTTGAAAAATTGCGTCGCTTTAAAATCGGTGGTGATGTGATTAATACTTACACAGGACCCGTGGTAACAACTTTTGAATTTCGTCCCAGTGCAGATGTAAAAGTCAGTCGCATTTTAAATTTGCAAGATGATTTGGCTATGGCTTTGAAAGCTAAATCCATAAGAATACAAGCTCCTATCCCCGGAAAAGATGTTGTAGGTATCGAAGTACCAAATGAAAAAATTCAAACAATTTATTTAAGAGAAATTTTAGAAAGTGAGGTTTTTAAAAACGCTAAAAGTTCTTTAACCATTGCTTTGGGTAAGGATATAGTTGGAAATGCTTTTGTGACAGATTTGAAAAAATTGCCACATTTACTCATTGCAGGAACAACAGGAAGCGGTAAAAGCGTGGGGATTAATTCTATGTTGTTGAGTTTGCTTTATAGAAATTCTCCAAAAACTTTAAGATTGATGATGATTGATCCTAAGATGCTTGAATTTAGCATTTATAATGACATACCACACCTTTTAACTCCGGTTATAACTGATCCTAAAAAAGCGATTAATGCACTTTCAAATATGGTGGCTGAAATGGAAAGAAGATATCGTTTAATGGCAGAAGCTAAAACAAAAAATATAGAAAATTATAATGAAAAAATCAAAGAACTTGGTGGAGAAGAATTGCCTTTTATTGTAGTGATTATCGATGAATTAGCGGATTTGATGATGAATGGGGGTAAAGATGTAGAATTTTATATCGCCCGTTTAGCACAAATGGCAAGAGCAAGTGGAATTCATCTTATCGTTGCAACTCAAAGACCTTCTGTTGATGTTGTAACAGGGCTTATCAAGGCTAATTTACCAAGTAGAATTTCTTATAAAGTAGGGCAGAAAATCGACTCTAAAGTTATTTTAGACACTATGGGAGCTGAAAGTTTGCTCGGACGCGGTGATTGTCTTTTTACTCCACCTGCAACTAGCAATATCATACGATTGCATGCACCTTATGCAAGTGAATTTGAGATAGAAAAAGTGGTTGATTTTTTAAAGGCACAGCAAGATGTTGTTTATGATGAAAGTTTTTTAAAAGATGAACAAAATACAAGTTTAAATGGAAATGATTTTCAAAATAACGGGGAACTCGATGAGCTTTATGAGGATGCTAAAAGAGTGATTTTAGAAGATCAAAAAACAAGCATTTCTTATTTGCAAAGACGTCTTAAAATTGGTTATAACCGTGCTGCAAATATTATCGAGCAATTGAGTGAAAATGGAGTGTTGAGCAAACCAGATTCTAAGGGACAAAGAGAAATTTTAGGCTGATGGGTTATGATGATTAAAAGGGGCAAAAGTCGCAAGGATATAAAACTCTAAGGCAATGTTGTATTTTGTTTATCAATACAATAAAGCCTAGTTTTACTAAAATTTAAGCCTTTTTAGCAAGGAAATAACTCTCTCTTATACAAAAACAATCTTTGGGAATATTTCCATGTTTTAAGAAGTAAGAAGTGATTGATAAAATCAATACGAGTTTTTTGAGTAAATTAAGAAGTTATAAAATATTTTATATAAATCTTTAGTTTATATATGAATTTTTGTTGTTACAATTTGTAAAAATTAAGTAAAAAATTTAACTAAAATAGAAGCATCTTCTCTTAATTTTTTAAATAATTCTATATACTTAACGATATATAATTAAATCTAAAGGAGAACGTATGCTAAAAAATATTTTGCTCGTTAGTTTTGTTTTTATTCCTTGTATTCTCGAAGCTTATAGCACTTTTGGAGCTTATGGTTATAGACCTCAAAATCCAAATTTATCGGTTGAACGTCCTTATAGACCCGGAAAATATGGTATGAATAATATCTATAATGAAAAAAATAAACATAATTATTGCTCAAAATACAACGGAATATTTATATGCTTTGTATGAAAGGTCTTATACAATAATGCTTATTAAAATTAATGCTCAAGCTTTACTTAATCAAGTTGTGTATCATTCTTCTTATAGTGTTTCAAAGAAAATGAATGCAGAGGAATTACTTGATTTTGAAAAAAGAATTTCTGCTTTTAAAACACAGGCTCAAGCTTTAAATTCTAGTGCAAATGAAAAAACTCCACAGAATTTAAACAATACAAAAATCTTAAATGAATTAGAAAAGGGACTTGTTGATGTATATTTTAGCGATTTGGATAATAAAATTTATAAAGTTAAATTGAGTTTTAATTCTATAGCTATTTTAGAGAAAAAATTTGATGATATTCTTGCGAGAGATGATAATTCTTTTTTATTACATGGAGAGAGTGCAGCCTTTGTTTCAGGGTGGTATAAAGATATAGCAATGAGGAGAAACTATATCAAAGCAGATGAAAATCAAGATGGTTTCATCAATCAAGAAGAGGCATTAAATTTAAGGCAAGATTTTAATCCTAAACAATTTTTTCTTTGCATTGATGAAGGTGTTTTTAATTTTAAATTTGCAGGATTAAATCAATATGCACACTTAAAAGATAGTGAAAATTTCAAAACCACGACACTCAATCTCGCTCTTAATGAAAGTATAAAACTTGATGATGATTTTGATGGCGTGATTAATTATGAACAGGCGAGTAAGGGTAGGGCGGATAAAAATTTAGGTGATTTAGCAAGAAAAATTTTAGATGAAAATAAAATTTTAGAATTTCTTTTAAATGATGAAAAATTCAGGGAAAAATATAAGGCTAAAATCACTCAAATGCTTAAAAAAAGGGCTGAAGATGAATTAAAACTTAAGGAAGATGAAGAGAATAATAAAAAAGAAAAAATTAGAAATAAAATCCTCAATAATGGCATTGAAAATCTTAGTGAAGAGGAGAAAATTTTTGCACAAAAGAATTTTCCTCAATTAATACAAAAAAAGATTTTTGAATTAAAAGATGATGAAATTTTAACTTTGTTAAATGATTTTCTTAAAATAGAAAAAATAGAACAAGCACAAGAGCTTTTAAATCTTAAAATTTAAACAAATATTTTTATCGATAAATATTTGTTTAAATTTTTCCTCTTCCTCTTTTTCTTGGGTGTTTGTGTTGTTTTTAGAATAGGAATTGTAAAGTTCATAATCATCATAAAGAGTATATTCTTCATAGGAATCGAGGTCTTTGTCATTTGGCATTTTTTATCCTTTGATTTTTTTAATAAAACTTAATATTTTATTTAAAATCAAAATTTTAAAAAAGTGCGACTTTTTGCGGAAAGGTTTTTTATTGTTTTGCTGTAAAAAATGTAAGAATGGGGATAAAATAATAAGAAGTTTTTCTTAAAAATATTTGAAAAGAATTTTTTTATTTACCAAATACAAAGTAAGAATAGGGATTGACTTTAAAAAGTAAATCCGCAAAAAGACAGGGTAAAAAATTAATATTTTTTTCCATTAAAAGATAAACCAACTTGCCTACAATTATATATATCTATCCCTCTCATTTCATCTGTGTTGATTTTTTCTGAATAACTAAAAGAATCAGCTTTTTTCCTTAACTTGTTTTCAAATTCAACCAAATTTTTGATATTAAAATCATAGGGAGTATCTAATTTTTCAAAACACCATTTTAATTTATTTTCAGCTTCATCTAAATGTGTTTCATAATATTTTTTGCTTTTTAAAGCTGTATCTTCCATATCATTACTACCACAAGCATTGAAAAACAATGCAACTCCTGCGACTAAAGGTAAAGCAATTTTTTTCATTTTTTTACTCCTTAAATTTTCAATTTTTCAATTGTAATATCTTAAGATTAATCGTCTTTAGAAAATGATTTATTTGTTTTAATTTCTTTGGAATTTCTTTAAATTTAATTTTACATTATTACAAATTGCCTAATCAAATTGAATATTTGATTCATAATAGTGATAATATAGCCATTATAAGTCTTGCTTTGTTCTGTTATATTATAATGAGCTTATTACTTTACTTGGTAATAAGCTTGAATTATTTTTTTAAAGAGGTGTGAGGGGGATTTAACGAAGTTTTACTTTTGCCTTAATTCCTTTTGCTTTATTATTATAAATGACGCACAGTATCAAACCCTACAACATAACTTGCCCTATAGCAATTATAAATATCTATACCTCTTATTTTATCCATATTAATATTTTCTTTTTCAATAAAATCTTTAGAATATAATTCTAGCTTATTAAGAGCTTTATTAAATGACATAGCTACCTCATTTTTACTTTTACTATTAGGGTAAGGAATATCTAATTTTTCAAAACACCATTTTGCTTTAGCTTTTGCCTCATCTAAATGTGCTTCATAATATTCTTTGCTTTTTAAAGCTGTATCTTCCATATCATTACTACCACAAGCATTGAAAAACAATGCAACTCCTGCGACTAAAGGTAAGGCAATTTTTTTCATTTTTTTACTCCTTAAATTAATAAATTTTCTAAAACTTCAATTTCTTGTTTTAGTTTTTGATTTTCTTTTTCAAGTTCTTCAAGATTTTTATCTTTTAAGATAATTTTAGCATTTTTTACGAAGTTTTGGCTTTCATTTTTCAATTTTACTAGGATACAAAATTTTAATATAAAGAACTATTTTAAGCGAAAAATCTTTTTGATTTTAAATAATAAAGATTGAAAGAAAATTTTAAATGAACCAGCTTCTTTCTTGCCCAAAGCTTGAAAAACACAATGCTCTAAATCCCTTTTTTCTTCAACGCTTAAATTTTTCATATAAAATCAACCTTAAAAAAATATTGTGCTACAAATTATATCATATTTTCTTATCGATTTTCTTAAATTGCACAATAAAAATCGCAAATAAAAACAAAAAACATATCAAAGAAAATAAAAAAATCAAAAAGCAAATTTCAGCCATATTGATAAAATCAAAATATGGAATGAGATGCCAACCCTTTGAATAAATTCCATCGTCAAAAGAGGGGGGACGTCCTATAAAAAATTCTTGCAAGGGACTTAAAAGCGTATCTTTAGGCACAAAAGCTTTATCATCTCCACACTCTCCGCTTGGCATAAACCATTCGCTAAAATACTCATGCAAGGGCAGATTAAAAGGAAAAATAGGAATTTGTTTGCAGGTTGTAAGAGCTCCGAAAGGATTTTCGTTTTGGATGAGTGTGTAAATTTTTTCTAAAATAAGGCTGTGTTTTAAACCCAAATAACAACCATAAAAAGCAAAAATAAAAGCTAAGCATTTAAGAAAACGATTTTTAGGATTTAAAAAGCCCAAAAACGCTGCAAAACTCACAAGGAGCATATCAAAGCGGATATAAACGCATTGCTCACAAGGTCGCATATAAAGATAATTTTGCAAAAAATAATGAGCAATCAATACAGGAATTAAGGTTAAAAGCATAAGAAAAAACCAAATTTTCCTATTTTCTTGCTGTATTTTAAAAATCATTTCTAATCTTCGGGCTTGTTTTAAACTTCATTTTACTCGTTTTTACTCAACTCACTTACAATTTTAAGTAAATTTTGCATTGAACTTAAAGCTTCCGGTTTGATTTGATATTTGCCATTGACTATAAAAGTAGGAGTACCATAAATTTGGGCAAACTCATTTGCTTTTTCATAATTTGCTAAAATTTTTTTAGCCTCGTTGCTTTGCAGAAAATTTTCAAGCTCATTTTTAGAAACATTTAAGACATTTAAAGCGATTTGTTCAATTTCGTTTAAATTTTGAATTTCTTGCTTTTTGACAAAATGCAAAACAAATAAATAATCAGCAAGTCTATGCACAAAACCATCTTCACTACTTGCATCTTTATTTTCTTGCATATCTTTAGCTTGTGCAAAGGCAAAAAGCTCGTTGAGTTCTTTACCGAATCTTTTATCTGCTAAACTTATAGGATAAAGATTATAAGAAAGATTTGGCAATTCCTTTTTAAGCTTGTTTAAAGTTCCAAATTTATGATGATTGTAACAATGGATGCATTTATAAGAAAAAAGCTCTATCAGCGAGTTCTTAGAATCAAACCCATCTTCTAACACAATAAAATCTTTAGCAAAAGAAAAATTTGCAAAACAAATGAATATCAAAAATAATTTTGAAATTTTTTTAAAAAACATTGAATCTTCCTTGAAAATTTTTAATATAGAAAACATGAATTTTATAAGAAATTTGATTAAATTCTCGTAAATGAAAAAATTAAATGAAAAAAATTAAAAAATAGGGTAGAAAAATTTTATTAATTTTTTATCATAATTTAATATTTTTGATAATTTATAAATATTAAATTAAACTTAATAGATTTAAATTTTTATAGACAAATGACTTTCCCAGCTTTAAAATACAAAATAAAAAACTATAAATTTTACATTAAATTTTATGGATAAATTAAAAATACCCAAAAGGTAAAATGTAATAAATCCTTATAAAATAGGAATTTTATTTGGATGAGAGAGTGGTATAATTTGTATAAATAAAAAAGTTTGAAAATTATAGTTTTCAATACAAAAATATAAAATTTAAATAATTTTACTTTTTATCATATTATTTTATGTTTTAATAAATTTTAATTTAATATTTTATTTTAAAAAAAATACAAATTTATATAAAAATATGGATTCTCAAAAAAAGCTTTTATTTAGAAATTCCATATTAAAATATCAATCTCGGTATTGATTTTATTTTTTAGGAAAATGCTTTTATGAAATATCCCTTAGATTGTGAAGAAAATTTTGAAAAATCTTTTTTATTTTGGTTGGCAAAATATGTAAAATTTAAGCTTAATTCCCTTTCAAATAAAGAATTAAAAAATCCTGAAATTCTAAGCTCTGTAAATCTTGCTTTGGCTCAAGGTGTTAAAAACATACACGAGCTAGACTCTTTGGTGAAAAAAGCAAGAAATTCTGGTTTAAGTGGCGTGAATACTTATTTTAATCCTTTAAAAAAACTTTTTGAATACCTTTGCTTTTATAAGCTTTATTCTTTGAAGCAAATTGATGAGGAGCTGGTGATTGAAATTTTAGCAAGTATTACAGGCTCTTTATCTGATGCAAGCAAAAAAAACTACCGCGTTGCTATGATTAATTTTTTTGATTTTTTAGATAAGCAAAATGAAGAAAATCAAAAATCGCATATTTTTGATATTAATCTTAAAAATTGGGCAGGAATAGTCGGTAAAAAAGGGGTCAAACTCCCTGAATTTATGAATGAAGAAGAGCTTAAAAAATTTTTATATACAATTGAAAATACAAATTTTAAAAGCAATACAATACGCAATCAGCTCATCATTAAACTGATTATTTTCACCGGAATTAGAGTGAGTGAAGCCATTCATATAAGACTTAAAGACATTAACGAAGAAAATGACCTTTATACAATAAGAATTAGAGCTAAGGGCAATAAATATCGCGTTGTAATGATAAAAAAAGAATTGATTGAAAATTTACTTAAAAATATAAAAATCAATTATTTAAGCCAAGATTCTTTACTTTTTGTCAATAAAAAAGGCAAACCACTCACGCAATCTTACATCAGCCGAATTGTTGAACAACTCCTTTTTCACGCAGGAATTCGCAAAAGAAAAAATGGAGCACATATGTTGCGTCATACCTTTGCCACCCTACTCTATAAAAAACAAAAAGATTTGCTTTTAGTCCAAGAAGCTCTAGGTCATGCGAGTTTGGATACTTCGAGAATTTATACGCATTTTGATAATGATAAACTCAAACTTGCTGCAGAGGTTGCAAAGGATTTTAATGACAATCAAAAATGAAGATTTTTGCGTTTTTGGGAAATTTTTGTATTATGATTTGCAATTCACCCTTAAAGCTCACAATAAAACTCAAAGTAAAAGAATTTTTAAATTAATAGAAAGATATAAAAAAAAATTTTTCTTTTTAGGCTTTATTCAATACGAATTTTACAAGTATTTTGAAGAAAAAAACTACAAGAGCGAAGAGCCTTATTTGTGTTTTTTTGCCTTTAAAAAAAGACAAAAATTTGAGGCTTTGCAATGCGATGAGTATAAATTTTTACCCGAATTTTTAAGTTTTTTAGATAAAAAAAACTATGAGAGAAATTTTAAACAGGTCAAAAAAGCCATTGCGAGAGGGCAAAGTTATCAAGTGAATTTAACCCAGAGTTTTGAATTTGAAACAAAACTTGATTCTTTTGCTTTATTTAATCTTTTACTCAAGCGACAAGACACTTCACTTAAAGCCTATATAAAAAGCGATTTTTTAGAACTTCTGTCTTTTTCACCTGAACTTTTTTTTAAAATTCACAAAAGAAAAATCATTACAAAACCTATGAAAGGCACAGCTCCAAGAAGTAAAAATAAAAATACAGACAGAAAAAACAAACAATTTTTACAAAAAGACTCAAAAAATTTAAGTGAAAATGTCATGATTGTGGATCTTTTAAGAAACGATATTTCAAAACTGATTTGCAAAAAAAGTATGAAAACAAAGCTTTTTAAGGTCAAATCCTACCCTACTTTACACCAAATGATTTCTAAAATAAAAGGAAAATTAAAGCATAAACAAAATTTTTATGAGATTTTTAAAGCCCTATTTCCATGCGGTTCAATCACAGGAGCACCAAAGATTGAGACTTTAAAATTGATTGAAAATTTGGAAAAAAGAAAAAGAGGTGTGTATTGTGGTGTTATAGGACTTATTTATAAAAATAAAAGCAAATTTAATGTCGCCATTCGCACCATAGAAAAAAGAGATGGGATATATAAATATAGCGTTGGAAGTGGCGTTGTTTGGGATTCTGATAAAAATGATGAATTTAAGGAACTTAAACTTAAGGCTAAGATTTTAAAACCCTGCCCTTTTTATCTTTTTGAAACGATGCTTTTTGAAAATTCGCATATTTTATTTTTTAAAAAACATTTGCAAAGACTCATTAATTCTGCTGTAAAATTTGGTTTTAAAACTCAAAAAATCACTAAAAATTTTCAAAACATTCTTAATTTTACAAACCATTTAGAAAGATTTGAAAATCTTAGTCTTAAGGAGCTTAATCAAAGGCTTTTCAACGCATCAGATAATCCATTTTTTTATCCTTTTAACGAATTTTCTTTTAATCAAAAGAAAATTTTGCGTTTAAAGCTCTATAAAAATGGAAATTATGAATTTGAGGTTTTTGATTTAGGTTTAAATTCAAGCGATATTTTACTTTTGAGTGAAAAAACCTTGGATTCAAAAAATGACACCCTATTTCATAAAAGCTCTTTAAGAAAACTCTATGAGACTCAAAGTTATCTTTACAAACAAAATCTTTGCTTTGATGTGGCTTTTTTTAATGAAAAAAGAGAACTTTGCGAAGGAAGCAGGAGTAATCTTGTTTTAAAAAAACACGATGAATTTTTCACACCCGATTTGCAAAGTGGTTTGCTCAATGGAATTTATAGGCAATTTTTACTTCAAAGGAAGCTCATAAAAGAGAAAAAACTTTATAGAGAGGATTTATTTGATGCTGAAGAATTGTATTGTATCAATTCAGTCAGAGGCTTAAAAAAGGTTAAACTTAAGGAAGGATTAAATTTTTGAAAAAACAGAGTGAGAAAAAAAGCATTTTAATGATTGATAATTACGATTCTTTCACGCATATTCTTGCTTTTTATTTTAAGGAATTAGGATATAAATGTAAGATTATAAAAAATGATAGTTTTAAAAAGGTCGAAAAACTTGAAGATTTTAATTTTTCTCATTTAATCATCTCTGCGGGTCCAAATTCTCCCAAAGAATCAAAACTTAGCATTAAAGCAATCAAGCATTTTAAAAAAACGAAAAAAATTCTAGGAATTTGTTTAGGGCATCAATGCATCGCTTATGCTTTTGGTGGTAAAATTGCAAAATTAAAAACTCCTATGCAAGGTAAAACTTCTTTTTTAAAATTTAAAAAAAATAGGCTTTTTAAAGGGATAAAAAAAGAGCCAAGAATTTGTCTTTATCATTCTTTATATGTTAAGAAATTGCCTAAAAATTGTAAAATTTTAGCTTACAATAAAGAAAAATTTATTATGGCTTTAAAACATAAAAAATACCCTATTTATGGTCTGCAATTTCACCCAGAAGCTGTGTTGAGCGAAGAGGGTAAAAAAATTCTTAAAAATTTTATAAAATTATGATAATTTTAACATTAAAAATATTTTTGCAATTTTTTATTGTGTTTAAACTTGAATTTTTTAAATGAAAGCATTGTTTAAATCATTTCTTAATAAACTTTAAAAATAAACCATGCCCTTAAAGATAAATGATGAGTTTTGAAAGACTTTTTTGACTTTAAACTCTTTTGAATTTAAAGTTTTAAATTTAAGTTTTAACTTTAAGTCTTTTTAACTTTAGAAAAGAACATTATACTTTAAATAAATACAGCAAAGTTAAAAAAGGGTGATTGCAATAAACATTACAATTGATTTAAAAAAAGAAATTCAATGCATTTTATCCTAAGGCAATGAATTTTTATTTTCCCCTCTTAATGCTTAATATCCTTTTTTCTTATTTTTAATGCAATGCTGGTATAAAAACAATAAAAGAAAGAAAATCAATCTTTCTATAAAACATAAACCATATAAATTTTATAAAATAAAGCTAAACATCTTTTTAGCTTTAATGAAAAGAATTCACAAAGAAGCTTATGAATTTCATTAAAGAAATAGCAGTATAGTTTTAAGAGATAATCAAAGATGATTTTAAAAACCTTGCTTTCATGATTTCAACATCTAATGAAAAAATAAAAAAAGAATTCACAATTAAAATGATTCATTTCATTTATAATTTTTCAAAGCATTAAAAAATAAAACCTATGATTTTCATAAAATCTAAATTGTTAAGAGCTTGACCCTTAAACAATGATGAAAATTAAAAAATTATCATTTTCTTTAAATCCTGCATTATGTATTGCAGCAGAATGAAATTTTTAAATCTTTTCATTTTTTCAATCTTTTAAGCAGGATGAAGAGAAGTTAAAAAAATAATAAATATTTTAGCACGATAAAATTTTTAATCTTTTTTAAAAACAAGATAAAATTTCTAATCAAAAAGTCAATTGATTTATCAATTTTTTAAATCAATTTGCATTTTGCTTTAAAAAATATGAGTTTATGCCTTTAAATTTTTGCTTTTGTTTGGGTTTTAAATGACGGGCTTGAAATTTCCACTAAGATATGATTTTAATTAAAAATAAAGCTTTGAAATATTTATCACCTTCAATTCATCTTAAGGACTTCATCAGTTTTGCTTTAAAATAAAATTCTAAAAAATTTCTCAATTCAAAAACTTAGGAGATAAAAAATTCATTATGATGCGTTTTAAGGTATTCCACAACTTCTAAAATCTCATCAACGCCCTCTTTTTGGGAATTTTCTAAAATCTCATCTATTTTATCGATATAAAGTCTGACAAGGTCTTCAAGTTTCTCCCTTTTTGCTCCTGCGTATAAAAGCATTGCTTCCAACACGATATTAAGCTCATAACTTAAATCTTCAAGCTCATTTTGTAAATCTCTTTTATGTTGTTGTGGCATTTGCATTATCCTTTTTAATCTCTTTGCTTTTAATCAAATCAATAATTTGAGCCTTTAAAAAAGCATAATTCGCACTCTCTTTAAAAGCACTAAAAAATCCTCCACTCGCATTTTTATGCCCTCCTCCGCCGACAAGATTCTTTGCCATCAAACTGACATCAATCTTTCCATTTGCTCTAAAACTCAAAGTTTTGCGTGAGCTTACATCGATAAAAAAATCAAATTCAGGATTTTTCAGCAAGAATTCATTGCCTATAACAGAAGTATTGCCTATATTTGAAGTAAGAATTCCTTTATATCCCTCATAATACAAAATCAAATCTTTTTTAATTTCACTTAAATTTTCAACCACGAAAAACGAGATTAAATTTGATAAAGTATCATCTTTTCCTTTAGAAAAAAAATCTTTTTTAATAAAATGCACCGCATTTTCAAGTAAAATGTGTGCATTTTCTTTGCCTATAAATTTTCTCGCGTGATTGAATAAAAAAAAGATATATAAAATATTTTTATCCTTAAACATCACGCGATTGATTTCTTTAGCATTCGCAATCAAGCCCAAAAAAACCTTTCCAAGTTCAAAATTTTCATCTTCTTTAAGCCAAATATCCACAGCATTGACCACATTAACAAATTGAGTAAGTCCTTCATTACAAGAGCAAATTTTTGAAAAAAAATCATAAACAATTTTTGCAGCACATCTTGAGCTATCAAGCAAATACCAAGAGTATTTTTGCATACATTCTTCCCCGCTTTGATGATGATCAAGAAGTAGAATTTTAAGCCCTCTTTTTTCGCATTCTTTTTCAAATTCATCACATTGTGCAAGAGTTAAATTTAAATCCGTGATGAGAATCATAGCTTTATCTGGTTTGCTTGTGTCAAAGTCATTTAAAATTGCATTGAAATTTTCATTAATTTCTTTACCATAATTAGAATTATAAAATTCCACATTCTTAAAATAAAAATTTACAATATATTGACACGCATAACCATCCAAATCCGTATGGGATAAATGATAAATTTTCATATTTTTCCTTAAAATTCTATCTTAATGATACCTTCTGTATTGAAATTTGTATTTTCTGCAATTTCTGCAAAGCTTAAAACGACAATATTAATATTAAAATTAAAACAGATATTAGAAATGAATTTTCTAAGCTGTGGTTCTACACAAAGGATGAAAGGTTTAATGCGTCCATTTGCCACAGCTGCGACTTCAGCTTTTAGGGTATCAACTAAAACCCCTGTTTGTGCAACACTTAAGGGTAGATGATAAGTACCATCTCTAAACTGCACAGCTTCCATTAATACAGCTGAACTCGCAGGGTCTAAAATGAAAATATCCAAATTTCCTTTATCATCTAAATACATATTTGTAATCACTCTTGCTAAAGATGCCCTAACATGTTCAATAATCATATCAAAACTTTTGCTAATCTCACCAATATCACTTATAGATTCTAAAATCGTAAGCATATCTTTGATAGGAATTTGATGTTTAAGCAAGTCTTTAAGGACTTTTTGTATGATATTTTCAGGCACAGCTGCTAAAGCACTTTCAACAATAATAGGATAATCATTTTTAACCTTATCAAGAAGATTTCTAACCTCTTGACGTGTGAGAAGTTCTGAAGCATGGGTTTTTATAAGTTCATTCATATGAGTTGAAATCACACTTGCAGGGTCTATAACAATATAACCATTTAAAGTGGCTTCATCTTTTAAATTCGCATCAATCCAAAGCGCATCGGAATTAAAAGCAGGTTCTTTTGTCGCAATACCTTCAATCTCTTCAGTAACAAAACCACTATCCATAGCCAAGTATTTATCGGGATAAATTTCGGCATTTGCAATTGCAATACCTTTGAGTTTAAAGCTGTATTCATTAGGTTTAAGCTTTAAATTATCGCGAATTCTAATTTTTGGCATTAAAAATCCTAATTCTTGTGCAATACTACGGCGCATAGAGCGAATGCGTTCTGTTAATTCAGATTCTGCAAGTTTAATCAACCCATAACCAAGCTCAAGCTCAAGCACTTCAACCTTAAGTATATCGTTGATTTTATGCTCTTCTTCTTTGATGATTTCTTCTTCACTCTTCTTAACAGGTGGCATGGCTACGCCTCCGCCACTTCCACCCTTTGTTGCTGCTGGTTTGGATTTTCTAGGGCTTTTTATATCGATATTTCCTTCTTTAACTTGCTTGGTTAAATAACCTAAAGACAAAAACACAAGGGACATAAAACCTAAAGATAAATGCGGCAAACCCGGCACCAAAGCAAAAATAAAAAGCACAAAGCCTACAATCAAAAGGGTTCTGTATTCACTTAAAAGCTGTTTTAGTGTGCCTTCGGCGAAATTTTCCTCATCTTTGCTTGCTCTTGTAATGATAATGGCTGTTGCTGTTGAAGTGATAAGCCCGGGAATTTGCGAGACAAGCCCATCGCCTATGGTTAAAATCGTAAAAGTTTCTGCTGCTGCACTCAAGCTCATATTATGTTGAAAAGAGCCGATTAAAAAGCCCCCGATAAGATTGATGATAGTGATGATAATCCCAGCAACTGCATCACCTTTGATGAATTTGCTCGAACCATCCATAGCTCCATAAAAATTAGCTTCAGCAATAATCTCTTGCCTCCTTGCTCTTGCGGTTTCTTCGTCAATCAGTCCAGCATTTAAATCCGCGTCGATTGCCATTTGCTTACCGGGCATTGCATCAAGAGTAAAACGGGCTTGGACTTCAGAAACTCTTGTGCTGCCCTTAGTTACAACCATAAAATTAATTAAAACCAAAATACAAAAGACAATCACACCTATGACATAATTACCCCCAACGACAAATTCTCCAAATGCTGCGATAATTTCACTCACTGAATCGGGTCCATTTTGCCCCTCACTTAAAATCATACGCGTGGTGGCAATATTTAAAGAAAGTCTAAAAAGAGTGATGATAAGAATTAAGGTTGGGAAGGTTGTTAAATCTGTAGGTCTGGGAATATAAATTGAAATTAAGATGATTAAAACCGACAAAGCTATACTTAGTGCCAAAAAAAAATCCAAAATCGCACTTGGCAAAGGCACAATGATAATGGCTAAAATACAAACGATAAAACCTACAATAGTAAGACTTTTAGCCTTAATGACAGGAGCAATTAAGGGTCCTAAAAAGGGAAAAACTAGATTAACAAGTTTATTCTTTGCCATTATTGATAATATCTGCTAAAGTAATGGATTCTAAAAAATCATCAATTCTATTTTGTAAATTAACCAAAATCGGCAACAAAGAGCAATATTTTTCTTTATTGCTTGGACAAGTTCCGCCACTGCATTCAAACACATTAATATCTTTTTTTTCTGCACTATTGATAATTTCTTTGATGGTATAGCAATGAGCTTCTTTAATAAGAGTAAAACCTCCCTTAGCTCCCTTAAAAGATTTTAGCAAACCATCTTTTGCTAAAGTTTGCAAAATTTTTGCTAAAAAACTTTTTGGAATGTCAAGCTCAAAAGCCATAGTATCTACATCTTGCGGTGTTTCTTTTTGAGATATATAAATCAAAGAAAGTAAGGCATATTCACTCGCTTTAGTTAAAAGCACACAATCTCCTTAAAATTTTTAATTATCATAAGTCCAAAATTATAATCAAAAAAGCTTAACAATCAAAGAATAAATTTAAAATCTTTTACAATAATTTTAGAATAAAATCCGCCTAAACTTATAAATTTCAGTTTAGTTTTTGTTTTTTTAGTTATAATCAGCCTTTTAATTTCACCAATCAGGAGGTCTATTATGGCTTTGGATTCGGCTAAAAAAGCAGAAATTGTTGCGAAATTCGCTAGAAAACCCGGAGATACAGGTTCAACAGAGGTTCAAATCGCACTTTTAAGCACAAGAATTTCGGAACTTACAGAGCATTTAAAAATTTATAAAAAAGATTTTTCTTCTCGTTTAGGACTTTTAAAACTTGTAGGAAAAAGAAAAAGACTTTTAACTTATCTTAAAAGAAAAAACTATCAAAGTTACACAAAAATCATCTCTGAACTCGGTTTGCGTGATAAATAATTTTTAAATTTTAAAGGCTTTTTAGCTTTTAAAATTTCATAGAAATTTTTGAAATTTGATGGCTGTCTTGATTTAAAAAAGTATTTATCTCATCGGTTTTTTTGATATACAAATCGTTTTATCTGTATCAAAAATATATTGAAATTTAATTAGTGAGGAAAATATGACTTATTTAGAGATAGAAGGAGCGAATCAGCTTAGTGGAAAAGTAGAAATAAGCGGAGCGAAAAATGCTGCTTTACCTTTGATTGTTTCTAGTATTTTAGCAAAGAATGAGGTCAATATTTCTAATGTCCCAAATGTTGCTGATATTAAAACTTTAATCCATCTTTTACAGAATTTAGGCACAAAAACTGAATTTAAAAATCACAACTTAGTCTTAGATACAAGTTCTTTAAACAAAACCATAGCTAAATATGATATTGTTAGAAAAATGCGAGCTTCTATATTGACCTTAGGTCCTCTTTTAGCAAGATTTAAAAATTGCGAAGTTTCACTTCCGGGAGGCTGTGCTATAGGGCAAAGACCGATAGATTTACATCTTTTAGCCCTTGAAAAAATGGGGGCAAACATACAGATTAAACAAGGTTATGTGGTTGCGAATGGGAATTTAAAGGGAGCAGAAATCATTTTTGATAAAATCACCGTTACAGGCAGTGAAAATATCATTATGGCAGCAGCCCTTGCTCAAGGCAAAACGCGTTTGATTAATGTCGCTAAAGAGCCTGAAGTCGTGCAACTTTGCGAAATTCTAAAAGAAGCTGGACTTGAAATTTCAGGTATAGGAAGCGATGAGCTTGAAATTTATGGAACAAATGGAGAGCTTTTAGAATTTAAAAAGATTGCTGTGATTCCAGATAGAATAGAAGCAGGAACTTATCTTTGTGCTGGAGCTATCACAAATTCTCAAATCACGATTGAAAAGGTCATTCCAAATCATTTAAATGCCGTTTTATCAAAGCTTAATCAAATGGGTTTTGAAAGTTTGATACAAAAAGACAGCATTACCCTATTTCCTGCAAAAGAAATTAGGGCTGTTGAGATTATTACCAGCGAATATCCGGGTTTTCCTACCGATATGCAAGCACAATTTATGGCTTTATCCTTGAAAGCAAAGGGCACAAGCATTATTGATGAGAGATTGTTTGAAAATCGTTTTATGCATGTGAGTGAGCTTTTAAGAATGGGTGCGGATATTAAACTCAATGGACATATTGCAACCATAGTAGGTGGAAAAGAACTCAATGCTGCTGATGTTATGGCAACAGATTTAAGAGCCTCATCAGCCCTTGTTTTAGCTGCACTTGCAGCAAAAGGAACGAGTCGCGTGCATAGAATTTATCATTTGGATAGAGGTTATGAGAATTTAGAACACAAGCTTAAAATTTTAGGGGCTAAAATAACAAGGCTAGAAGAATGAAAAATGTTTTTGAAACCTTAATGGATTTAGAAAAGCAAATCAAAGCTTTAGATGAATTTGAACTCGTTTCTTTAGAATACGCCAAAGGAAGATTTTTATATGAAGATTTAAAAGCAAGAAAAGATTTACCGAGTTTTGATAATGCCGCTTTGGATGGTTATGCGTTTAATTATGCGGATAAAGATGAGCCTTTAAGCATTAAAGGGACAATTTTTGCTGGAGATACTCATTCTTATGAGCTCGGTAAAAACGAATGTTATAAAATAATGACGGGTGCAAAAATGCCCAAAAATGCTGATACAATCTTGATGCTTGAAGATGAAAAACTGCAGAATCAAAAGCTCATCATTTCTAAAGAAATCAAACAAAACAATGCTCATCGCTATAGAGGTGAGGAGTTGAAAAAAGATGAGCTCATTCTTAAAAAAGGCGAATATTTAACTGCTGCAAAAATCGCACTTTTATCTTCTCAAGGCTTATATAAAATTAAAGTTTTTAGAAAAATAAAAATAGGCATTTTTTCAAGTGGAGATGAACTCAAAGAAGCTTGGGAATTTTGCAGTGATGAAAACATTTATAATGTCAATGCTCTTGCTTTAAATGCCCTATTTTCTGAATCTAATTGCGAAGTGTCTTATCTTGGAATCATCAAAGATGATTTTATTTCAACCAAAAATTCTTTAGAAAAGCAAAATTTTGATCTTTTGCTTTGTAGTGGCGGTGCGAGTGTGGGTGAAGCTGATTTTATGGAAAATGCTTTAATTTCACTTGAATTTAAGGCACTTTTTAAGGGTATAAAAGCAAGACCAGCAAGACCAACCAAACTCTATGAAAAAAATGAAAAATATGTCTTAATCTTACCCGGAAATCCTATGGCAGCTTATTTGGCTTGTTTTATTTTTGGGCTTAAAATTTTAAGGCTTTTGTGCGGAAATTCAGACAATGAGCTTAAAATTTTTGCTAAAATGGGAAAAACTTTAAAACTTAAAAGCGGAAGAAATAATTTCATTTTAGGAAATTTAAAAGAAGGTCTTTTTTATCCTACAAACGACAATCGCTTTGGTTCTGGTATGATAAAGCCTTTAATTCAAAGTCAATTTTTATTGATTAGTAATGAAAATCAGGCAGAACTTAAAGAAGGTGAAGAATTAAACTTAATTTTACTTTAAATTTTTAAAATTGAAGCTAAAATTTTTGACTTTATTGTTAAAATAAAGTATAATCAGAATCTTTAATTTGCGGGAATAGCTCAGGGGTAGAGCACAACCTTGCCAAGGTTGGGGTCGCGAGTTCGAATCTCGTTTCCCGCTCCAACAAACCCATTCACACAATCAAGCCTATAATTTTTAAACTCAACCCTCTTAAAAACAAATCTTTGTTAGCAGGATAAAATACAAAACCCTAGCTTAGCACTTAAAAAACAACTTTTTACTCTATTTGATAAAAACAGCTTTAAATTCTTAAAAATTCTCAAAACAGAAGAATCAACAGAATTTTTAAAACAAATCCTCATCACACTCAAACAAGAAAAAGATGAGGAAAAACTAGAATTGATATTTAAATATTTTTATAAAATTTTTCAAAAATCTTCTTTGGATAAAGCAGATTTAAAATGGGATAAAAACGAAACAGAGCAGGAAAATCCTTTTTAATTTTTTAAACCTATAAATGAATTTTAATTTTTTAAAATCAAAAAAACTTTTAACATATCAATCAAAACTGATATTGCAAAGCTTATGTTTTTATTCAATCAAACATTTAAGCTTAAGCTCTCATCAATCTTTAACATCATTCATAAGATTTAAATATCAATTTCATTGAAATCAATTGTTTTATTTTAGTATGTATTTTAAATTAAAGCTTTTTAATCTTCAGACGATATAGAGTTTGAATCTTTTCAAAATATTGCGACAAAAAAGCTTAGCTTGTCTGGGCTTTTTTGATTGAATTTTAAGACTGTTTTTTATGAAATTCTTTTTTAATCCTTTTTATATCAAAAAAGAAAAATTTAATCATTCCTCCAAAATAAATATTTTTAAAAGCTTTGATTAAAGCTTCACCAAGTCTATAAGAAAAATAATTTTTAATTTTTAAAGCTTCTTCATAATCTTTGAGTGTTTCTAAAGGAGGAAGTTTTATGCCTTTTTGCTGTTCGCGTTGAATTTGATGTTCTTTTGCAGCTTGAATGAGTCTAAGAATTGTATTTTTGTATTCTTTAAATGTTTTAGGATTATTACTGACCATTATATTTCCAAGCTTATAGGCAAGATGATTTTTAACACGAAGCACAGCACCACTATTTTGCTGTGAATTGATTTTTACTTTCTTTTCTTTTAATCTTAAAAAGCAAGGATGTTGAGAAATACAATTTTGTCTTTGTTCAGGTTCTATTTTATAATATTCACAAACAAGTTCAAAAAAATCTCTATAATCCTTAAGCTTTTCCTCACTCACTCCATCTTGTTTTAATTTTTCAAAATCAAGTTGGAGTTCTTTGGAAATGTCGGGAAAGGTTAGTTTTTCATCAACTGTATAAGTCATTCGAGTTATATAATTCATTTTTAGTCCATTAAAAAGCATCCAAAAATAATATAACCCGTGAATTCCTCCAAGGAATCTGCAATAATTATTAATAAAATTAAATTCTTCATATTGAAAAAGTTTGAAAAATTTAATTATAGCTCCTCTTGGTCCAAGAATTCCTTCACCGCCAGCTCCTAAAACACCACCATCTATCATAATTTCATTATCTTTTATTAAACAATATTTTTCTGGAATTTTATGCTCTCTATCAGGACGGATTCTAAAAACATAATCATACTTAAAATTATGTTGCATTTCATAATCTTGCATAAGTTTAAGAGCTTTATTCCAACCATAACTTTCTCTAGCAGCAATCTTGTGAAGATAGAGTTCTGCATAGTTATTCTCAAAATTTTTATCGTCTTCGAGTAAAATCCCTTTAAAATCATAATTTTTTAATTTTTTAAGTTCTTCTTTACTTTTTTTTACTTGTTTGAGTGTTTCAAAAGTATTTGGAAAAATTTTAATTAAATTACTATTAAGTTCCAATTCTTTAGGTACTGCTGAACAAAGAACAGGAAAATTTCTATAAACCCAAGTATTAGTTCCCCTTAAACCCGGCCACAAAGCCACTTCATCCCAAGAAAATAAAAACATATCTGCATTCAAGGGTTTTATAAGATTTTTAATATTTTTTTGAAGTATATATTCCCAATCTCCTCTTAATTGTCCTGTGATTAAAACTGCGATTTTAGGATTTTGTTTTGGTTTGGGGTTTAGGTTAAGGATTTTCTTGAGTTGGCTATGAGCGAGTTCTATGTAAAATTCAGATGTCTTATATCCATTTAATGTAGTTTGTAATAAATAAAGATATTTTACAATATTATGCCATTGAAAGAAATTTTTATCATCCAAAACATTAAAATAATCTATTATTGTTTTCATAAAAAAACTTTTACTTAAAAGGGAAGGTTCTTTTAGGATGATTTCAAATAAAGAATTTGCTAATTCTAAATTTAATCTTTGTTCCTGTGTATATTTTCTCACAAGATAACAAGCTATTGCACCTCTTAATCCTATTCTAAAATCATTGATTTTAAGTTCTTTATAATCTTTTTGAAGGAGGGTTTCTAATTCTTGTTTAAAGCCCCCCCCCATTTTAGTTTCATTTAAATTTAAATCCTTAAGTGCATTCAAATCAAATTTTTCAAAATTTCCTGTTTCAAATAAAAACTCAAAATATTCTTTTAAACCTTTTTGTTCTTCATTGAGTTGTTTTAAACTCTGTTCTGCTAATTCAAAATTCCAAAAAGATAGAGCTCTTTTTATATAATTTGCTTGTTTGATATTGTTTTGCAAAGAAATCATAAATTATCCTTTAATTGATTTAACATCTAAATTAATAAAAGAGAACAATTATATCAAAAAAAAAAAAACAAATGCAAATGTTTTGTGAATTTAAGTATAAATTTAAAAATTCTATAAAATTAAAATTCGAAAATTAAAATTCGCTCTAATGTTTTTTTATAAAAATACCGATTTACTTTTTATTAAAAATTTTAGCAAGGATTTAAGATGATGGAAATAAATAACATCAACACATATACTTATGCAAAAAATTTACAAAAATACACTCAAAAAGCTCAAGAAACACAGACTTCAAGTAAAAATGAAGATGAGGATTCGTTGAGTTTGCTTTATGAACGTTTGAAAGAGCTTTACACTCAATTGCAAAAGCTTACAGCCAAACTCGAAAAAACTTCAAATGAAGAGCAAAAAATGCAAATTCTTGAACAGCTTCAACAGCTTAATGGACAAATTTCAGAAGTTTTTTCAAAAATTCTTAAAATTCTTGAAGAGCAAATGAGAGGGTCTTAACTTAAACTATCCTCATCGTCTTCTTCAAGTATGTATTTTTCATCATTTTCTAAAGTATCGCTTAAACGTCCTATTCTTTGCCAACGCACATTATAATTTTTATCCACAGAAAAATACACAAACCAAGGAGCTCCCACTATAAATTTATAAGGCACACTTCCCCAAAAACGACTATCAAAAGAATGATCTCTATTATCGCCCATCATAAAATACTCATTTTCTGGAACATCAAATTCATAAGCATTGCCACCAGCTGGACTTATCTGATTGCCAAGCTCCTCAAAATACACAGGATTCATCGCAAAATCTTGTATATTGATATATCTTAAAATATCTTCTTCTATATCCTTTTTATCATCATAATGAATTCCTTTTTGTTTATAAGGCTCTTTAACATAAAGCTCACTGCCAAGAATCGCCAAATCTTCTTTTTTATAATGTGCCCGCATAAAATCATCGCCCTCGTGCATTCTTACATATAAAGTCTTATTTGCATAAACGACTTTATCTCCACCCATTCCAACACAACGTTTGACAAAATGGATTTTTTCATTGCGTGGATTTCTAAATACAACGATATCGCCCCTTTGAGGACCCTCACCTTTAAATAAATGTCCATCTTTATTAAAATCCGGAAGAATAGGAATTTCAGCCCAAGGAATATGCGGTATAGGTATCCCGTAGGAGAATTTTTTCGCAAATAAAAAATCCCCAACAAGTAAAGTATTTTTCATAGAACCCGAAGGTATAACAAAAGGCTGCATAAAAAAGAATATCACAAGCAAAACAATAATAATAGTCCCTACCCAAGAATTTGAAAAATGATAAAGTTTTTTTAAGAAATTCATAAGTTTTTCCTAGAAAGTTGCAAAATTAGAAAGTCTGTTTTTAGCTGATTTTATAGTATTTTCTAAAAGCATTGCAATAGTCATAGGTCCCACCCCGCCCGGAACAGGAGTGATATAACTTGCTTTCTTAGAAACCTCTTTAAAATCTACATCACCGACTAAAGAATTCCCTATACGAGTGATGCCCACATCAACAACAATCACCCCTTCTTTAACCATATCAGCTTTAAGCAAATGAGCACAACCTGTTGCACTGATAATCAAATCAGCTTTTTGAGTATAAAAATTTAAATCCCTTGTTTTAATATGGCACACACTCACACTTGCATCTGCGTTTAAAAGTAAAGTTGCCATCGGTCTTCCAACTATATTTGAAGCACCGATTACGACACAATCCAAGCCTTCGATTTTTATATCGTATGATTTTAAAAGTTTCATCACCCCCAAAGGTGTGCAAGGTAAAAACCCACTTTCAAGTCCTAAATTTAAATACCCAACATTAATAGGATGAAAACCATCAACATCTTTAGAACTCGCAATGCTTTCAAGGATTAAATTCTTATTAATATGTTTAGGCAAAGGAAGTTGAACTAAAATTCCATCAACGCTATCATCGTAATTGAGTGTGTTAATAAGAGCTAAAAGCTCATTTTGAGTTGTACTCTCATCAAGTTTATAAACTAAAGATTTAATCCCACAAAGCTCACAAGCTTTTGCTTTATTATTCACATAAGTTTCACTTGCAGGGTCTGTGCCGACTAAAATCACAGCCAAACAAGGTTCAATTCCTTTGGTTTTTAACTCTTTACTTTTATGCTTTATCTCTTCTTTAATTTTTTGACTTAAAGCTTTGCCATCGAGCAAAATCATTATCTTCCTTTTTTTAATTACTTTTTTAAAATAAAAATTGTATCATATTAAAATTGCATTAACAAGGTAGAAATTTTGAAATTTATATTTGTATTTTTTTTAAGCATTGCATCTCTTTTAAGTGCTGATTTTATCACTCCAAAAGAATATGCAAAAATGCTTTATGAAAATCCTAGAGGTATTAGTTGTAAAAATTGTCATGGAATAGACGGAGCAGAGCAAATTTTAGGACATTATATTCAAAATGGGACTCAACGTTCTTTTATTGTCCCAAACATTCAAAATCTTAGCTTTAAAGAATTTAAACATTCTCTGACTCAATTCAAAGATTCAAAATCTATAATGCCAAATTATTCATTAACCGATGATGAAATTGTAGCTTTATATAATTATATTCACCAACAAAAGGAGAAAAAATGACAAATTTAGAAGCTTTCGATGAAGCTTGCAAATTTATAGCCGGAGGCGTGAATTCACCTGTTAGAGCCTTTAGTAATGTGCAAAGTCATCCACTTTTTATTGCTAAGGGCAAAGGTGCATTCATTACAGACATAGAAAATAAGACTTATATTGATTATGTTCAAAGTTGGGGTCCTTTGCTTTTTGGGCATTGTGATAAAAAGATACAAAAAGCTTGTAAAAACGCTTTAAAAAATGGTTCAAGTTTTGGAGCTCCTACTTTGCTTGAAACTGAACTTGCAAAATTGATATTAGAGAATTTTCCACATCTTAGCAAAATTCGCTTTGTAAATAGCGGGACAGAAGCAACGATGAGTGCGATTCGCCTTGCAAGAGCCTTTACAAAAAAAAATAAAATTCTTAAATTCGAGGGTTGTTATCATGGGCATTCGGATTCTTTGCTTGTAAGTGCGGGAAGTGGAGCAAGTACTTTTAATACTCCAAGTTCTTTAGGCGTGTTGAATGAATTTGCTCAACAAACCTTAGTGGCAACTTATAATGATATAGAAAGCGTTAAGATTTTGTTTGAAAATCATAAGGATATTGCTTGTGTTATCATAGAACCTATAGCTGGAAATATGGGCTTAGTGCCTGCAAAGCAAAAATTCTTAGAAGAATTAGCAAAACTTTGCAAAGAAAATCAAACCCTTTTAATTTTCGATGAAGTAATGAGTGGTTTTAGAGCTTCATTTTTAGGTTCTTTTGGGATTAATCAAATCAAAGCCGATATTGTAACTTTTGGTAAAGTTATCGGCGGGGGCTTACCTGCAGCAGCTTTTGCTTCAAGAGATGAAATTATGAATCTTTTAAGCCCAAAAGGTGGAGTGTATCAAGCAGGAACCCTAAGCGGAAATCCTCTTGCAATGGCAGCTGGAATTGCAAGCATCACTCAAGCAAAAAATGACCCTAAACTCTTTATAAGGCTTGAAAAACTCGCTAAAAAACTTAGCAAAGGTATGAAATCACTTGCAAAAGAAAGGGGAATTCCTTTAAAAACTCGCTATGTTGGCTCTATGTTTGGATATTTTTTTACAGATAAAAAAGTAAGAAATTATCAAGACGCTTTAAAATCAGATTTAAGCCTTTTTGCTAAATTTCACGCTAAAATGTTAGAAAATGGGATTTATCTTGCTCCATCTCAATTTGAAACTTCTTTCATTTGTTCAAAAATGAATCAAGAAACACTAGCTCTAACCTTAGAAGCTGTAAATAAGAGTTTTAAAAGTCTATGAGTGAAAAAAGACGCAAAATCATTCGCAAAAGCCTCGAAGCAGCCGATGGATTAAGTCTTGGAATTTCTATTGTTGTTGCAGTTTTAATCGGCATAGCTCTTGGAATTTTGATGAAAAAATTCACACCCTACCCTTGGCTTTTTTGGGTGGGAGTGTTTTGGGGCGTTGCTGCAGCAATTTTAAATGTCTATAAAGCTTACAAGGCTCAAGTTAAATCCTATGAAGAATTTGAAAAAAGAGATCTTTTGGTTAAGAAAACTCAAAAAAAGAGTGAATGAGTGAGAGGAAAAAAAATTTTTTTGCTTTTAATCTGTCTTTGTCATTTGTGTTTTTACTTAGTATTTTTAAGCTTTAAGCTTCTTGATTTAAGTATGATTTTAAGCTTTGAATTTGCCTTTTTAAGTGCTTTATTGATAATTTTCATTTCTTATTTAAATTATAAAAAAAATATTCTTGCAAAAACAAAAGAATATCATTTTGAAAAAAAACCCCTAATGATTTTCTTAAAAAAAATGAAAAAAAATCAAAAAATTCTAAATTTTAAAGAAATGAATGACGATTTAAAACCAAATTTTAAAGAAAAATTGCAAAATTTCGCCCTATTTTTTTCTTTGATGAAATTTTTAGCTTATGGAATTTTAGTTGCTGGATTTTTGTTTTTAAAAAACCAAAATCATCTTTCGATTTTAGGATACTTAAGCGGAATTTCAGCTTTATTAATCTGTGTATTATTTTTTACTTTGCGTGTGAAATATGAGTCCTAAAAGAATTATCCGTTCAATGACAGCCCTTTTTGCTGGAATATCCTTTATGTTTATCGGAAATGGTTTGATTGTAAGTTCAGCTGGTGTGATTTTAAAACAGCAAAATTTGGACTCTTTGACTATAGGTGCGATTAATTCTTTCTTTTTTATAGGGGCAATGTTTGGAACGATTTTTGCTCAAAAAATCATCACTCAAATAGGATATATACGTTCTTTTGGAATTTTTGCTGCAATTTTTGGAAGTTCAGCCATTTTGCACATTTTGAGTGAAAATTTAATTTTTTGGGCCTTTTTGCGATTTTTAATCGGAGTTTGTTATTATAGTTTACTCATTATCACAGAATCTTGGTTGAATGAAAAGGCTAAAAATTCAGTCAGGTCAAGAATACTTAGTTTTTATGAGGTGATTTTTTATCTTTCTTTTGGTCTTGGAATTTTAATCTTTTCTTTAAATTTAGACAAAATTACGATTTTTATAAGCAGTGCGGTTTTGATTTTGCTTTCATCCATTCCTTTAAATTTAATTAAAATCAAAGAACCTTTACCCCCAAAAGAAAGTAAAATTTCTATTCCTAAAATTTTCGATTTAGTCCCTTTGGCTATAGTAACGAGTTTCATCGCTGGAATGCTTGTGAATGGATTTTTTTCTATGGCATCTTTATTTATGCTTTTGCAGGGTTTTGATGCTAAAATTGCTTCATATTTTATGTTTTGTGCAATGATAGGAGGTTTAGTTGCTCAAATGTTTATAGGAAATATTTCGGATAAACTTGGACGCAAATTTGCAATCATCGCGTGTGCAAGTGTAGGTTTTATCACTCTATTAATTTTTATGATTTCAAAACCACAAATTTATTTTCAATATCTCTTAGCATTCTTTATGGGGGTTGGAATTTTTTGCCTTTATTCCTTAGCTTTAGCCCGAGCAAATGATGTTTTAAGGGATAAAAATAAAGCCGTAGAAGTCGGACGCGGGGTTCTTTTTTGCTATTCTTTAAGCTCCTTAATTTCACCTTTGATTTTAGGGGTATTAATGCAATTTTTTAATTTTTCAGGTTTTATTTGGTTTTATCTTATCAATTTAGGATTTTTAATCATTTTTGCTCTCAATAAACCTAATATTTTGAATAAAAATTACAAAAAGAATTTAGGAATGGTAACAATCAATGATTAATCAACTTTACGCAGGACAAGTAGCAGCAAATGCTCCAAAAAGCGATTTAAAAACGGATTCAAATCTTAAAGACAGCAAAGAAAAATTAAATTCTAAAGAGGCTTTAACTCAAGCCTTAAAACAAAATTTAGGTTTAAGTCAAAATGCAAGTTCTGAAGAAATCTTACAAAAATTCACTCAAAATCAAGTGGGCGAAAAACTTAAAGAACTTGTCAATAAACTTCTTGAACAAATCAATGCAAATAAAAATCCCGATTCTCCTATTTTAAAACAAGGTCATAATCTTAATTTTGCTCCTAATTTTGCTAACGAGCTTAAAACTCTTAGCATGGAACTTGGCAAAAACGATATATTTACCGAAGTTTTAAATAAACTTGAGCAAATTTTAAAACCTGCAAGTGAAATTAAAGCTAATAATCTTGCTCCCTTGCTTAAAAATTCGGGTGTATTTTTTGAAGCTAAACTTAAAGATGCTTTAAATGAGGAATTTTTACCGAAGAGCTTTCACAATCTTTTAAATACGATTAAATCTTTAAGCAGTGAAAATATCTCTAATCAAATTGCCAAACTTGCAATAATGAATTTAAGCCCCGAAGAAACTTTAAAAGGGCTTAAAAATATCATCAATGAAAACCGCTATGAGAATAAAGAAATTTTAAAAAATAGCAATTTTAAAGTCCTTTTAGAGCTGGGAGCAAAAATAGAAAATTTCAAAAACTACATCAATAAAAACCCAAATATTGCTCAAAATAAAATCATACAAATTGCAAATAAACTTGCAAAAGAAATTAATTTGATAAAGGATAGTTTTTTTAAAGCTCTTAGTAAGCCTGAAAATTTGATGATTAAAGACCCTAATACACTCAAACAAAGTGCTCAAAGTTTTGAAAAACTTCAAAATACCTTAAAAAATATCTTAGAAGCAAAAAATACTCCAAAGCAAAATGAGTTTCAAAGCTTAGATCAAAAAATTCCTTCCTCTAAAATTCCACAGCATAATCATAAAACAGAACCAAATTTAGAAAAAGATTCAAAGTTGCAAAGCAATGAAAATTTAAAAGATAATAAAAACAACGCAATTTTAAAACAAGAACAACACACAGAAAAATCAGCAAAAGACAATGAGGGGCTAAAAGATTTTAAAAATGAAAATAAAGAAAATTCAAATAAAATAAATGAACATAATAAAGAGAATTTAAATAAAACAAGTGAAAACAAAGAAAATTTAAGTAAAACGGGCGAAAATAAAGAATTTTTAAATAAAACGAGTGAGAAAACAGAACCAAATTTAGAAAAAGATTCAAAGTTGCAAAGCAATGAAAATTTAAAAGATAATAAAAACAACGCAATTTTAAAACAAGAACAACACACAGAAAAATCAGCAAAAGACAATGAGGGGCTAAAAGATTTTAAAAATGAAAATAAAGAAAATTCAAATAAAATAAATGAACATAATAAAGAGAATTTAAATAAAACAAGTGAAAACAAAGAAAATTTAAGTAAAACGGGCGAAAATAAAGAATTTTTAAATAAAACGAGTGAGAAAAATGAGGGATTTTCCAAAGGCTTTGAAAATAATTCTAACCAAAACACCTCAAATGCAATCAAAGAATCTATCAAACAAAATTCCTTTAAGAATTTAGCTTTTAGCACTGAAAATGGAAATTTGGAAGAGCTTGAAAATTTAAGTAAAGATTTATCCAATTTATCAAGAAAAATTAACGAAAGTCTTAAACAACTTGACCCACATTCTCAAAATGCTAAAATCAATCTTAATGAACTTAAAAATTTAGAAAACAAGCTCAATCTATCCACTAAAGACCTTCAAAACATTAAAATCAAAACAGAACAAGACATAGCAAATGAAATTCGGCATGATGTTAAATCCACCCTGCTTCAAGTTTCAAATTTAGCCAAAAATGAAGGCAATGAAGCCATATATAATCAAGCCAATCGTTTATTAGCACAAATTGAAGTCAATCAGCTCATGTCCTTAGCTAACGATTCTATCAATACCTATTTACCATTTTTTTGGGACGATTTAAATGATTCTAAGGTGATGTTTAGAAGAGGAAAAAAGGACAAATTTTTTGCTCAAATTAAACTTGAATTTGTTAAACTTGGAAATTTAGAAATATTGATTTCTTTAAATAATGAAAAATATATTGATATTAATATTATGGCAGAAAATCAAAATTTTAGAAAGACTATTTATGAAAATGCTCACGAACTTAAAAGAAATATTAATAAAGCAGGACTTTTAAGTGCAAATTTCTTTGTGGGCGATATTATTCGCTCTAAATTTGACCTAAGAAATATAAAAAATTACGACCTTGAAATGGGTATGGATAAAAAAGTATGAGTAAAATCAAAAAAGCTATAAAAAAAGCTGTTGCACTAGGATACAATCAAGAATTACATAAGGCTCCTAAGGTTTTAGCAAGTGGAAAAGGTGAAAGTGCGGCAAAGATTATCTCTTTGGCTAAAGAACATGGGGTGCCGATTAAAGAAGATGAAGACTTGATTGAAATTTTAAGCAAACTCGACCTTGGTGATGAAATTCCACCTAATATGTATAAAGCAGTGGCTGAAGTTTTTGCCTTTATTTATCAAATGGCAAATAAAACACCAAAATGAATTAATAATAAATCGATGATGATATAATTTTTGTTTTTCTAAAATGAATATTTGTTTTATAATATCGTGTCAATAGGATAATTTTCAATGATTTTAGACGCGATTTTTTTATAAAAAGCTTTGAAAAATTTAAATAAAAATTCAAAAATAAAAAAATTATTACAAAATCATTTTGCATTTTTACAATTTTTTATAAACTATAGTGTTCATCTCAAAAGTGCTTTTTTGGCAAATTACATTTTATTTTTTTAAACTCCACTTTGATTTCATAAATAAATTGCACTTAAAATTTAAATTTTTATTTTTAATGATGTATTTTTGTTTTGAAATTGCAATATTTATAGAAATAATACCTTATGGACTTTTAGAAGGAACTATTTCGAAATGAAAGAAATAATAAAATATTATGCAACAATTTATGTAGATGAGTTATTAGAAGATGAAATGTTAAAGCATGTTGATTTTTCTTTGCTATTTAAAGCAAAATTTTCTCAAATTTCTAAGCAAATCGACCTCACCCACGCTTTTTTAGGACTTACTAAAGGTAAAAGTCCTGATGAGTTAGATAAAATAGATGAAACATTAAAACAAGAATATCTTAAAAATAAAGAATGGGATAAAATAGATCAAAAATGGTATGAAGCCAAAGAATTTAGTGAATTTATGATAGTTTAAGAAATTTTTTCTTACTGAAACAATCAAAATTTTAAATAAATTATCTTATAATAGAATAACTTATTATATTAGGAGTAATTTTGCAAATTCCTATTTATTCTAAACTCAAAGCAAAACTAGAAAGTAAAGGAATAGACAATATATCAAGCGGACAAATTGCTTGGTTTGTGTGTAGTTTGGTTCTTGCTTTGGTGACTTTTCTTATTGTCTATTTTACAGGGATTGTTGAAGATAAAAATTTATTTTTAGCAATATTTGAATTGTTTCGATGGCAACTATTTATTTTTATCATATACTTTTGCATTCCTTTTAATCTATTATATATTTACAATGCCATTCCTTTGGTTTTGTCTGGTATAATGATGTTTTTAACAATTATAACAGTTAAATATTTTAGCATATATTTTATTATTTGTTGTGGGGTAAGCATATTGCTTTTGTTGGCTTTTTTCAAAAGAAAATTTATATTTAGCGTTTTGTTATTTGCCATGGGTTATACTTGCACACTGTTCCTTCTTATTGTACTATTTAGAAGTTAATCATTAGGGAGATTTATAAATGAAGTATTATGTAACGATTTATATTGACGAGTTATTGGAATTTCAAACAATAAAAGATTTGTGGAATATGAAAGGTTCAGACTTCACTCACGCTTTTCTAGGACTTACCAAAGGTAAAAGTCCCGATGAGTTAGATAAAACAGATGAAACATTAAGACAAGAATATCTTAAAAATAAAGAATTTAAATTATTTAAAAATATTAAGAAAATTAGTTATAATAAAACAATTTATCTATATTAGGAGTGATTTTGCAAATTCCTATTTATTCTAAACTCAAAGCAAAACTAGAGAGCAAAGGAATAGACAATATATCAAGCGGACAAATTGCTTGGTTTGTGTGTAGTGTAGTCTTTACCTATATGTTATTTTTGTTAATTCTAATTGCAAATGTCAGATCAATATCTTTTGAGGATTTTAGATTTCTTACTTTTGAAGTTTTTTTTAAATTTTTTACTTGTGTTTTTACAAATCACTTTTTTTTATTTATTTTTATGTGGATTATTTTTATAATAAATTTTTTTAATATAAAAAATTTAATTCCAATAACACTAAATTGGATAATAAGCTATTGTTATTTTGTTCTTGAAATTAATATTTATTTTATTTTGATTTTATGCATAGCCCTTTGCGTTGTATTTTATTTTTTACAAAAAAGATTATTATATACTTTTTTATTTTATTTTGTTTATATGGTATTGACTTATACTTTGTTTTATCTTGGTGGAGGATTTTATAAATGAAATATTATGTAACAATTTATATTGAACCATTGGTGGAATGCTTTTTAGATTGTGAAAATGAAAATTTTATTGATACAGAAGACTTCACTCACGCCTTTTTAGGACTTACCAAAGGAAAAAGTCCTGATGAGTTAGATGAACAAGATAAAGAATTAATACAAGAAAAACTTAAAAATATTGATTGGAAAGATTTTGATAAGAAATGGTATGAAGCCAAAAAATTTAGTGAATTTAATGATGGTTTTTGGGGTTTTGGTGGAGGTGGGCAATGGTATGAGATTGGTGTGCTTTCTGGTGTTATAGGAAAAGTATTTGATAATAACCAATATGTATTGGATAACAATGTTAATAAAAATTGCTATATTATTAAAAAACTAAGAAGTTCACAAACTTTCTACCCTTCTAATCGTTGCACCTTAGAAATCTCACAAGAACAATATGAAACCTTACTTGCAAATATTAAAGATGATTTTAACACCACAAAAGAAATTACACCCAATAGTCAAAAACCAATCAATCAAAATTTCAATTATCACATTAAAAACAACAACTGTGTTCATTGGTTGCAAAAACAGCTAAGAATGATTGGTGTAAATGTATTTGAGCAATTTAATATACCCGGTTCTTTTATGGATATTTTTGATTCTATAAGAGAGACACATAATATTTTCCTCAAATTTCAAGCTATAGATTCTAATTTGGAATCAATTTTGGGAACAAAAACATTCATAAAATGGGTTAATGAAATGATTGGCAATAAATATATGGAATGCATTTTAAGCGATAAAAAAGATAGGAGAAATAACGATGTTTTGACAACACCATTAGTTTGCACCATAGAGGAACAAGAACGATTTTATACATATTGGGCTCGTAGAGAAAAAACAATTAAGGTTTATAAAAGATTGGCTGAATATTTGCAATCACTAAACGATAAAACTAAAAGTCTTAAAGGACGATTCTTGTTTATTTATGTGAGCAATAATCAGGGTTTTATATTAGACCCATTAAACAACTATGAGCTTCAACAAATTGATGAATTAGACTTAAGTATCCCAGCAAATAATTTTAGTGCCAATGAGTTTTATCCTTTTATTTTTATACCTAAAGATGAAATGATTTCAAGAATGCTTTATCATAAGTATGATTATGGTAATATTTCACAAGAATACCAAAAAGATAGAAATGAATTTTATTTTGAATTTTTAGAAGGTAAAGAGATAAAAGACTATTGGAGTGAAAGCTATCACGCAATTAACAAAAGGGTGCAAAATGAATGCGAACTTGCGTAAAAAAATAATTAAGGCAACAAAATCTTCCTATAAGTGGAGGACCTTGCACATAAGTTGTAAGCATACTTCCTAGTGCAAGAGGATTAAAAAAACATAATGAGGATTATCCACTAATGCAAGATTTAGTTTTGTGAGGAGAATGAGTTATGCAAAAAAAAGAAAAATTCGAATGGGTTAAGTTTATTTTAGATTGTTTTTTGTGTTTTGGAATTTTAATAATATCTCCATTTGTGTTTTTTTATCCTATACAATGGTTTTTTGGCTTATATCCTATACAATGGATTATTAATTCATATCCTATACAATGGATTATTAATTCATATCCTATACAATGGTTTTTTGGCTTATATCCTATACAATGGTTTTTTGATATAGGTTGGATTGAATCGGAGATTATTTTTTGGTTTGCTTTGGAAAGTACAATTGCACTTTCTATAATCAATTTCTTTTATAAAATACACAAGTTGAGTCTATTGTTATCGTTGATTTTTGTGATATACTATGGTATATTTGCGTGTTATTTTTTTAGTCACGGAAGATAGAAATTTCAATGCCATACTTCATAACAATCTATATCCACTAATGCAAGATTTAGTTTTGTGAGGAAAATGAGTTATGCAAAAAAAAGAAAAATTCAAATGGGATAAGTTTATTTCAGATTGTTTTTTGTGTTTTGGAATTTTAATAATATCTCCATTTATATATTCTTATTTAATTAAAAGTGATGATTTGAGATGGTTCTTATACCCTATACAATGGCTCATATACCCTATACAATGGTTCTTATACCCTATAGAATGCCTCTTTAATATTGACATTCATACTATTATCGATATATCGGAATTTATTGTTGGCTTTTTCTCTTTAAGTGCTATTTCATTTCTTATAATAAATATTTTTTATAAAATACATAAAATAAGTTTGATTTTTAGTTATATAATATGGGTTTTATTTGCTACTTATCTTTATTATATTTTATATTATCATTTTACGAAATAAGGATTTTAATGCCATACTTCATAACCCTATACATAGAACCTATGAAACCAAAATTAGATAAAATACCTGTTTCTATCCCTCACGCCTTTCTAGGACTTACTAAAGAAAAAAGTCCTGATGAGTTAGATAAAATAGATGAAACATTAAGACAAGAATATCTTAAAAACAAAGAATGGGATAAAATAGATTTTCAATGGTATAAACAAATTTATCCTAGTATATTAGACAATGATTTTAAAGATGAGGGATTTTTTGGCTTTGCTCCTGTTGAATCTGCTCCTAGCCATTGGGGTAAAGTGTTTGAGAATAATCAATATACTCCACAATGGAATGAAAAAGCTAAACATTATGACTATATTTTAAGAGATAAAGACACTTTTAGAGAATACAATCGCTGTATTTTTGAAGTCTCACAAGAGCAATATGAAAGCTTACTTGATGAGATTAAAAAAGAAGTAGAGAAAACAAAGGATAGAAATCCCAATCTACAAAAAGATGATAGCAAAATGGTAAGTCTTGAAAGTCTAAAGCAGAATCTATATTATAATTCTAACACCATCAATAAATATTCATATCACAACTGCGTCACTTGGGTTTTACACAAACTAGATTCTATTGGTATAGAAGTAATAGACTTAAAAGAATGGATGCCTGATATAATGCCTAATCCAAATCCTACTTATCAAATAAGCAAATACTTTTTAAAACAAGTTTTTGATATAGAATTTAATCTTATCAATACCCTTAAAGATTCCTTGCAAGATTTAGCTTATTATCATCTTGTCCTTAATAAATTTCAGAGTATTGATAAAGATTTAGAATCTATTAAAGGAACAAAAGCTTTTAGGAAGTGGGCTAGAGGAATGATAGATAATCGCTTTGCGTGTACCTTAGAGCCAAACTATAATCGTTTATCCAAATATAACATCAAATGTTCTAGTCAAGAGGAGGGATTTATTGCTACACTCACAGAGTGGAAAGAGAAATTACAACACAAAAGAGAGCGATTAAGATATGTCTATACAATGCTTGATAAGATTCTTAGCTCTCAAATCAAAAAGGCAAATGATTTACAAGGAAGCTTTACTTTTATAAGCTACAACAAGAAAACAAAAAAGATACAACTAAGCAATAAACAAAGCAACTATGAATCTTATGATGAAAACGAATTAGACCCAAATATCCCTGCCAACAATTGGAGTCTTAATCAGCTCTCGCCTTATATCCTTATCCCCAAAGACAAAACAATTTCAAGGATTCTATATCACAAATACGATTATGGAAAAATTAGCGATTCTTATATAGAGGCTATTAATCAGAGCTATTTAGGAATCTTGAGTGATAATGATAACTTAGTATATTGGAGCAAAGCTTTACATAAATTAAGAAAATCTGTCAATCAGGTAGTAAAAGAGATAGAAAATGTCTGAAACAACAAACACAACCAAAACAAAAGAAACAATCTTTGCTTATGATAATCAAATCATTGATATAGAGAAATTAGAATCCAAAAACATAGACATTCTAAACTCTAAATTATATTTTATGGGCATAGAACTCACAGGAGGCACAGAATCTTCTAATCCTCTCTCTCAATACTTCTTCGGTGCATTAGATTCTCAATCTAACATAGGATTAGATGAATTAAAACCTATCTACTACTAATCAAAATCATTTCCAAATCCTCATTGAAACATAGGATTAGATGAATTAAAACCTATCTACTACTTCTCCCCCCCCCCAAAAAAAAGATGAAGAATATAATCTTGGCACACTGACTATCTTTTTAAACTATTCTACTCTTACTCTTCTAAATTATTCCCTCTTAGATTCTAGTTTAAACATTAAACTCAAATTAACAAACAAAGAATCTCAAGAAAAACAACAACAAGCAGAACTTAAAACAAAACAACAAAAACAATCAAAACCTTTAAGCATTGCAATGCTTCACCCTATACTAGAAGATAACGAAATTAAATGCATTCATGGAGGAATTGTGCAATTGAAATCTAATCTAGGTAAAAGTATTCAAGATAAGAATATTCCTTTTATTTTAGAAACTGATTTATTGTATAGCTCTATCATAGGTTGTCCTAATCCTCCTACAAGTGGAGAACCTTGCACACAAGTTGCAAGCATACTTCCTAGTGCAAGAGGATTTAAAAAACATAATGAGGATTATGCTATAATGCAAGATTTAGTAAGCTCTGGAGTATTCTCTGATAGGGAAGTTCCTTATGGGGTTTAGGGGATAAGAATGGAAACATTTTTTAAAATTTTATATATTGGTTGGTTAGGATTTTGCGTTTTGATATTTATTATGTCATTAGGAATGGCGTATCAACCCGACTTTTTTGGAAGCTTTTTTTTGCTTTAGCATTAGCCATTATGCCTTATTTATATTTTCTATGTATTTTTAAAATTCCTGTTGATTTTGAAATTTGGTGCAATGAAAATAATTCTCATATCAATGATTTTAAATTATTTTTTAAAAGATATGTGCTATATTTGCTTATTCCTATAATAGCATTTGTTTTATTTGTGATATTCCCTGAATGGTATCAATATTGCTACTTATTGAGTTTGCCATTTATATGGCTATATCTTGTCGGGATAAAAAAGATTCTTATGTTTTATATAGAAAAACTTTGGAGATAATATGGAAAGAACGAGAATTCAAATCAATAATCTCAAAGACTATGCCGAACTTGCACAAGCTTCTTATTTTTACTTTGATTTCCTTAAAGACTCCAACAATATCCCTAGAAAGATTTATGAATTAGATTTCAATAAAAAAAAGAATCAAAGATGAAAATTATCCTAGAGGATATAAAGAAATAAAAATCACTTTAGAACATATAGTGAATCAAAAATATTATAACCACAAAGCATTGGTAAATCTTAAAAAAGGTAATGATATTTTTACAAAAATGAAAAATGAAGCTAATGAATTTAATGATGGTTTTTGGGGCTTTGGAATTGGAATGAATTCTGTTAATGTTACGACTAATAAGGTATTAAAAAATAATCAATGTATAGCAAGGGATATCTATGAATAACAAATTTAATTTTGCTAAATTCATATTAGATTGTTTTGCTTGTTGTGGATTGACTATAATATCTTATTTCATATTTTTCTTACCTATTATTTATTTTATTAGATTTATTCATTTAATAATAATAAATATAGATATTTTAAATGGATTTGGTAACTATGCCTTGTTTTTTACATTGTGTCATATTGCATTTTTACTATTTGGTTTTTATTAGAAAAGAGAAATATTATAAAATATAAAATTCATAAATTAAGTTTTTGGATAGTATTTGCATTTGCAAATAGTTTTTGGTGGTATTTAGCTTATTGGTTATCAAATGGAGGATTTTATAAATGAAATATTATGTAACGATTTATATCCACCCTATGGATTGGAACATTCCCCATGCCTTTTTAGGACTTACTAAAGGTAAAACTCCTGATGAGTTAGATAAAACAGATGAAACATTAAGACAAGAATATCTTAAAAATAAAGAATGGGATAAAATAGATCAAAAATGGTATGAAGTCAAAGAATTTAGTAAATTTATGATAGTTTAAGAAATTTTTTCTTACTGAAACAATCAAAATTTTAAATAAATTATCTTATAATAGAATAACTTATTATATTAGGAGTAATTTTGCAAATTCCTATTTATTCTAAACTCAAAGCAAAACTAGAAAGCAAAGGAATAGACAATATATCAAGCGGACAAATTGCTTGGTTTGTGTGTAGTTTGGTTCTTGCTTTGGTGTGTGCTGTGTTTGTTGTTTTGTATAAGCTTAAGAATTTAGAAATTAGGCTTTATGTTATTTTTTTATTTCCCATCTTGCTATTTTACATTGCTATATTTTGGTTTATTTTTTTAAGTTTTTATAAAAACTTCTTTTTTGTCCATCTTTTTTGTTATTTTTTTATGTATATCTTTAATATAATTTTTGATGATTTTTATTTAAATCTTGCAATAATGAATATTTTATTAATGATAATATGGCTTTTTTTTATTAAATTGCATTTAATTTCTGCTCTTTTTTCAAATTTTTAGCTTAAAAAAGTTGAATAATAGAAAAACTATACCGCTAAAATCATTTTTTATTTTTTCAAAAAGATTGTCTTGTGGATATTTTTCTAAAACAATTTCAGCTTCTCTGCAAGCTCCCCATAAATATTTAAAATGTAAAACTTTCATACTTTTTTAATGCGGTTTTTAAAATCTTTTGTAAAAAGTTGAGGATAATCTTTTAATAAGGATTCTATTTTTAATAATTCATTATTTTCTAAAGAAAAATTCATTTTATTCCTTTTTTAATAAAATTATAAGATTATTATATTATAACTATTTTAATTTAGAGGGCTAACCTGCCAAAAGTTGCGGGGAACTCTTCAGTGAGAGGCTACTCTAAATTTCCATTATGTTTTAAACTAAAAAATTTATTCTTTTTTATCCCAAAATATTTCTGCTTCTCTTTTTAGGTTTTGTTTCATTATCTTGTAAAATGTTTTGTTGAGAATTTTGTATCAGATTTTCTAATAAAGCATTAATTCTGTTTTCTGTATTTTTATTTTCTTGTTTTAATTCTGCAATGATTTCTTTATAAGATTTTTCTTTTTCTTCAAAAATTTCATTTATTGCTTGAAGTCTATAAAATTCCTTGTTTTGGTTTTCAAAGATATTTTCTTTATCCTTATAAGATTTCATTTCTTTTTCTAAAGAATTTATCTCACTTTCTAATCTTATTTTGTTTTCATTGAGTTCTTGGTTTTCTGTTTTTAAATCATTTGAAATTTCTTCTTGTTTCTTAAAAAATCTTTTAATCTTAAATTTTAAAATATTTTATAATGGTTTTTTTAAGCTTTTATTTTTAAATGAGTTAATTTTGAAAAAATTATAAGCTTATCTCTTAAATGAAAAATAAGCTTATATTTTGGATTTAATAATCGTATTTTTGTCCAAGAAGTTTTCCTTCTCTATCGAAAAAAAGCTCCATTCTATTGCTAAGCTCAACTTCATAACCATAAGCTTCATAATCAATATCGCGAACATAAACACCCGGATACATTTGATTGATAGTTTGCATAATTTTTGGGGGCAATCCATAATTATGTTGAGGATACGGAGCAGGTGGAGTTTGATTTGGCATATTTGCTGGTGTTTGTGGAGCAGGTGCTGGCATAACATTTGTTTGTGGAGTTAAATTTGACTCAACGGAAAAAGCAATGCAACTTAAGGCTAAAAGCATAAAAATTTTTGATTTCATTTTTGACCTTTCATTAAAAATAATAATAAAAGTTTAAATTTATTTTGTGAAGTTTATGTGAATTTAATTCTTAATTGTTTTTTAAGCTTTATCGGATAAATAAAGCTTAAAAAATGTTTTAATTTTAAAGATATATTTTTATCAATTTGCCTTTAAAACTCATTTAAAAAATACAAAATAAAAAACTTTATAATAGCTATAAAATAAGATTTTTATATTTTTAAAAATGATTTTTTTAGATGAATATTTTTAAGTTAATATAAAATGATATTTTTCATTTATCTTTGATACATTTTAAATTTTTGTGTTATAATATTATTTAGTTTTTAAATTTTAAAAAGGATGAATAGATGAAAAAAACATTGTTTTATTTTATTCTCGTATCTTTTTTATGGGGAAAAGAAAATCTAGTGTATAGTGATGAAGTTTTATCTCTCTACTCTCATCAAAACGACAAAAAGATTTCTGGAAGATTGCTTCCTACAAATGCTTTTGAAGTTTTAAAAGAAGAGGGTGATAAGGTTTTTATTAAAATAACCGGCTATGTTAATCCAAAGGCACCATCGGTAATTTATTATAATGATTATCAAAGGATTATCGTTGCAGCATTTTCTAAAAATACAAAGTTGGATTTTTCTCAAAAAACCGCTTCTAAAAGTGGCAAATGGGATAAAGTTAGCCTTGAAATTTGGGCGGATAAAAAGGAATTTGCAAAAGATAATCAAGCAATGTTAGCAAAAGCTAAAGAGCAATTTACAAATAATTGTGGAATTTGCCATGCTTTACACAGAGAAAAAGAATTTAATGCTAATGCTTGGCCGGCTATTTTTAAATCAATGGCAGACAGAACAGGAATCGAAAAAAAAGACAGATGGCTTGTCATTGAATATTTACAAAAAAATGCAAAAGACTTTAAAAAAGGAAAATAAAATGGGTTTAGACAGAAGAAAATTTTTAAAAATCGGTGCAAATTTAAGTATTGCCTTACCTTTAATGCCAAATATTATCCACGCAAAAGGTATTGAAGCTTCTAAGATAAATTCTGGTCTTGTAAAAAATGGTTCAGTCATAACAGCGGCTCACTGGGGAATTTTAAAATTAAGTATAAAAGATGGAAAGATTGTTAAAAGTGAGCCTTGGGAAAAAGTTACAAATATGGACAATCCTTTGCAGCATTATACCGCTGATATGGTCTATAAATCTCGCATTAAGTATCCTTATGTCCGCAAATCCTATTTAGAAAATCCTGACAACCCAAAAACCGAACTTCGTGGCAAAGACGAATTTGTACGCGTAAGCTATGATGAAGCCATTAAACTGATTGCTAAAGAACTTAAAAAAACAAGAGAACAAAAAGGCACGCAAGCCATATTTGGCGGAAGTTATGGTTGGAAATCTAGCGGAAATATGCAAAATGCAAGAATCTTGTTGCATAGATTTTTAAATGTAACCGGTGGTTTTGTAGGTGTTAGCGGGGATTATTCTACGGGAGCTTCACAGGTTATAATGCCTTATGTTGTAGGCTCTATAGAAGTTTATGAACAGCAAACTTCTTGGGATAATATTTTAAAGCATTCAAAATATGTGGTGATTTGGGGAGCTGACCCAATTTCTACTTTAAGGATTGCTTGGACAGCTAGCGACCAAAGGGGATTAGCTTATTTTGAAAAACTTAAAAAAAGCAAAATCAAAGTTATCTGCATCGATCCTATTAGAACTGATACTTGTAAATTTCTTAATGCAAAATGGATAGCACCTAAGCCAAATACTGATGTAGCTTTAATGATGGGTATGGCAAGCCATTTAATTGCTAAGCAAAAAGTTGATTATAATTTTTTAGAAACCTATACAACAGGGTTTGAACAATTTAAATCTTATCTTGAAGGCAAAGAAGATGGCATTAAAAAAGATGTTAAATGGGCGAGTCAAATTTGCGGTATAGAGGAGAAAACCATACGAGAATTAGCAGAAAATTTTTATGATAATCCTACAATGATTATGAGCGGTTGGGCTATGCAAAGGGCTCAACACGGCGAGCAACCTCACTGGATGCTTGTAACACTTTGCTCTATGTTAGGACAAATCGGAACAAAAGGCGGTGGTTTTGGACTTAGTTATCATTATAGCAACGGAGGTGTGCCTACTTGCAAAGGCGGAGTAATAGGTGGTATCACCGCTTTAAGTGTGGGAATTTGGAAGAATGGCAAATTTAAGGGCTTGGCACAATCAAATAACGCAAGCGAGGGAGCTGAATGGTTGCAAAATGCAGCAAGCTATTCCTTTCCTTTAGCGAGAATTTCTGATGCCCTGCTCCACCCCGGAAAAACAATCGACCATAATGGTGAAAAAATCACTTATCCAAATATAGATTTTATTTATTGGGTGGGTGGTAATCCTTTGGTGCATCATCAAGATACTAACACCTTGCTCAAAGCTTGGCGAAAACCACGAACTATTGTTGTCAATGAAATTTATTGGACACCAAGTGCAAAAATGGCAGATATTGTTATGCCTGCAACTTCTTCTTATGAAAGAGATGATATTACAATGAGTGGAGACTATGCCAATATGCATATTGTGCCGATGAAACAAGCTGTTTTACCAGAGGGCGAAAGTAAAGATGATTATGAAATTTTTGCTGATATTTGTAAAGTCTATGGTGAAAATGTTTTTAATGCCTACACACAAAACGGACTTAAAGCAAAAGATTTTATCAAAGAATATTATGAAAATGCTCTCAATCAAACAAAATCATTTGGAGAAGTTTTTGCAACTCCTATGCCAAGTTTTGAAGAATTTTGGGCAAAAAATGAACCTATAACTTTTCAAGCTCCTAATGAAAATGTAGAATATATACGTTTTGCAGATTTTATTGAAGACCCTATACTTAACACTCTTGGCACAGATTCTGGACTTATAGAAATTTATTCTCAATCTATAGCAAAATATAATTATGATGATTGTAAAGCACATCCAACTTGGTTTGAACCTATCGAATGGCTTGGAAATGCAAGTAAAGAGGCACCTTTTCATCTTCTAACAAATCATCCTGCTAATAGACTTCATTCTCAAATGTGCCACACTTCATTAAGGGAAAAATATGCCGTAAAGGGCAGAGAACCTATACTCATAAATAAAAAAGATGCTAGTAAATTAGGCATCAAAAATGGTGATATTGTTCGTGTGTTTAACAAAAGAGGCGAAGTCTTAGCAGGAGCTGTTGTGAGTGATGATATCTTAGAAGGTGTCGTAAGACTTTGTGAAGGCGGTTGGTATGACCCCGATGAAAAAGGACTTTGCAAATATGGCAGTGCTAATGTTTTAACCTTAGATATGCCTACCTCGAAACTTGCTAATGGCAATATTGCTCATACAGGACTTGTTAATATAGAAAAATATAAAGGAGATTTGCCTTTAGTTACTGCTTTTAAATCTCCAAAAGGTGCATTATAAATTTAGAAAGCTTTCGGGCTTTCTACTGATGAGTCCTATAAAGTATTTAATTTTCTTAATTTAAAATAAAAAATTAATATAAAACTCATATTCTATCAGTAATTCTTAATAAAAAATATATTTTATCTACAATATCAAAATTTAAATAAAATCCGCAATTTTAGAACCAAATTTGAGATTTTGCCCGTTTTTTATCTTAAAATTTAAACAAGCTTTTTGTGCGATTAAAACTATGGTTGAGCCTAATTCAAAATATCCTAATTCCTCACCCTTTTTGAGTTTTAAATTTTCATAAACACGACTAAAATCATGGGAAGTTTTAGCATTAGTTTGAATGCTTTCATCAAAATGAAAACGCATTTTGCCCACATTTTGTGCTCCAACAAAAACAAGCCAAAAGATAAAACCTTTTGCACTTTTACATTTTAAACTCACTCTTTCATTTTTTGTGTAAAGATTAGGAATTTTTTTCAAATACTTTTCACTCACACTATAAAGAGCTCCCCTCGTATAAACAGCTCGTAAAATCTCTAAATCACAAGGAGCATGATAGCGGTGATAATCTTTAGGTGAAAGATAGATATTGACATAATCAAGCCCTTTTTCAAGCTCTTTTTTTTCAAAATTTTCTCTTAAAAGCTCTTCTAAACTATAAGTATATCCTTTAATGCTAAAAGCAAATTGTTCATTTTCAGCTAAAAAAGCTTGTCCGCTTTGTAAAATCTTGCCATCGCTTGGACTTATAAAACCATCATCAAGTTTGCGATTTTTTTGCAAACTTCGTGTAAAAAGTGCATTGAGACTTTCATATTCATTAGGATTTTTAAATTCACCCATGTCGATTTTAAAATATTTTACATAATTTTGATTGATAAAATCTTGCAAGGGTTTAAAAAATTTATACCGAGCTAAGAGTCCAAAAAGTCTTGAGCTTTGATTTGAAAAACTCATTTTTGTGCTTTTAAATTTAAAATTGCAATTTCACTTTGAGCAAAAACGCGTATGCTAGGTCCCCAAAATCCAGCTCCAGTGCTGACAAAAAGCTTAGTTTTATGATTTAATTCATACAATCCTTTAAGAAAACCTTGATTGATTTTAACTAAAAACATAAATGGAAAAACCTGTCCCCCATGTGTATGTCCGCTTAAAATCAAATCAAAATCACTCAAATCATAAAGCAAGGCTGTTTTAGGTTGATGAGCAAGTAAAATACTTGGTTTAGAAGTGTTTAAATCCACTTTAACCCTTGCTAAATCGGGAGCTAAAATCCCTTTTTGCAAACCCGCTAAATCACCCAAACCAGCAATATTTATAAAACCTAAATCCATGTTTTGATTGAGCAAGATGTGCATTTTGGTATTATTTTTTAATGTTTGTAAAATTTCATTGATACCATGATAATACTCATGATTTCCGGGAACATAGAAAACTCCATATTTAGACTTAAAATCATCAATTTTTGAAATATAATTTTCAAAAATTGATGATTTTGTATCCACCAAATCACCTACAATCATTATCATATCAGGATCTTGCTGATTGACTTTAACAATGAGTTTTTCTAAAAAACCTTCATGTAAATTCTTACCCAAATGAATGTCAGTTAGCACAGCGATTTTTAAATCTTGCTCAAGTCCGGAAATATTAATATCCAAAGTTTTAATTTCAGGGACTTTAATGGCATTATTGATGCTCACATAAGTGAAAAAGACCCCTAAAGCAACCAAAAATAAATTTGAAACAATTTGTAAAGATATGTAAGGTTTTTTATATTTACCTAATAAAAGCAAAATGAGTCTTATAATATCAAGGATTAAGGTCATAAAAAATAAACAATAAGTCGGTGCATAAAGCATAGATAAAAAAGAGTAAATTTCATCATTTAAAAGCTCTAAGGTATTGCCACGAATGAGTAAAAAAGATGCTTGAATGACAGAAAGTAAAAATAAAACAAATATAAAAAATTTATGGAAGTATTTAAAAATGATAAGTTTTTTAATCAATCTTTTATAAATATAAACATTAGCCAAGATAAAAATCAATGAACTGATAAGGGAAAACAATAAAAATACCATAAGATAATTATAGCAAGTAAAATTAAATGTTCGTATATTTTTTTTTGTTATAATTGTGTTTTTAAAATTTAAAAGGTTTTTTAATGTATCGTTTTGCACCCTCTCCAACAGGAGATATGCACATAGGAAATTTAAGGGCGGCTTTGTTTAATTATATTTGTTCTAAACAAGAAAATACAGACTTTATCTTGCGTATAGAAGATACAGACAAAGCAAGAAATATTGAAGGAAAAGAAGAGGAAATCAAAGAGCTTTTAAGGCTTTTTGGTATAGAATGGCAACATTTTTATATACAAAGTGAAAATTTAAAATTTCATCGTCAAATGGCGTTAAAACTTTTGAGTGAAAAAAAGGCTTTTGCGTGTTTTTGCACTGAAGAAGAATTAGCAAGAAAAAAAGAAGAGGCTAAGAAAAAAGGTGTAGCTTATAGCTATGATGGGACTTGTGAAAATTTAAGCGATGCGGCAGTTTTAAATAATGAAAAACCCTTTGTCATTCGTATTAAAAGACCGCAAAAAACCATTCGATTTAGTGATTTTATTAAAGGTGAGCTTTCTTTTGAACCTCAAAATTTAGATTCTTTTGTGATTATGAGAGCGGATAAAACCCCAACTTATAATTTTGCTTGTGCTATTGATGATATGCTTGAAAATATTACTTGCATCATACGCGGAGAGGATCATACTTCAAACACTCCAAAACAAGAACACATTCGCCAAAGTTTAGGATATGAACAAAAAATGAGCTATGCCCATTTACCCATCATTCTTAATGAATCTGGGGTAAAGATGAGTAAAAGAGAAGCTCATTCGAGTGTGAAATGGCTTTTAGAAAATGGAATTTTACCTGAAGCGATTATAAATTATCTTATTATGTTAGGAAATAAAACTCCTTGTGAAATTTTTACTTTAGAAGAAGCTTTATCGTGGTTTGAGCTTAAAAAAATTTCTAAGGCTCCTGCGAAATTTGATTTAAAAAAACTCTTGCAAATCAATAGAGAACACATCAAAAAATTGAGTGATGAAAGATTAAATTCGCTTTTAGGTTTCGAAAAAGATTTGAGTGCTTTAGCCAAATTTTATACTCAAGAAGCAAGCACTCTGAATGAAATCAAAGAAAAATTAAAACAAATTTTTACTCCAAAAGATTTTAAAGAATTTAAAAATGAATGTGAGCTTTTAAAGGCGATACTTAAGGACTATAATGCAGAGGAAAACTATGAAAATTTTAAAAAAAATTTAATGCAAAAAACAGGGCTTAAGGGTAAGAATTTCTTTATGCCTTTAAGGCTTATTTTAACAGGCAGGACACATGGACCCGAACTGAGTGATTTATATCCACTTATAAAGCCTTTTATCAATGATTTAGCAAGGATTTAATATGTTACTTGATTCTTTAATTTTTTCAATTGTTTCTATCATACAAATCATTATTACAATTTACACTTGGATTATTGTCATCACCGCTCTTTTAAGTTGGGTGAATCCGGACCCTTATAATCCCATAGTGCAAATTTTATATAAACTTAGTGCTCCCGCTTATGAGCTTGTTCGTAAAATTCCAACGCGTATAGGCAATATAGACTTAGCTCCTTTAATTATCATTTTAATTTTGCAATTTATCAGTATTTTTCTTGGGAGACTTGTGGGGAGTTTATTATGAAAAAAATTTTAATTTTAAGTCTTTTAACCCTAAATCTTTTAGCCTATGAATACAGCTTAGAAACCTTAAAAAAACAAGAAAATTCTTTGGCTAAAGATTATTATATTTATAGACTTTTAGAAAAAAAATCTCTCAACGCAAAAGAAGTTCAAACCCTTAAGACTCACATTTTTCGTTATGCAGGAAAAATTAAAACTGAATTGAATAAAATCATAGCCTTTAAACCCTATATAGACCCTCAAATTGCTGCATGTTATAATTATACCAAACAAACCATACTCGATGCGAATTTAACTTGTCAAAATGAAAGATTAAAATCCCTTGCTTTCATTTCAAGTTTAGCTCCGCAAACTCGCACCAGCTTAGCTCAAAGATTAAATTCTTCAAAACCTGATTTAAGCAATCTCTTACTTGCCTTTAATACTCCAAATCCTATGGCTTATATCGCACAAAAAGAAGATACAAATGGTTTTTTTAGGCTCTATAATTACTCAAAAAAAATGGACACCGATTTAAATGCAAGTTTTATCAATAAAATTGCGGCACATCCTTCTTTTAAAAATTTTGCTCAAGGCATTATCATTAAGAAAGAAAATCCAAAATTTAGACATTCTTTACTTCAAATCAAACCCCAATCCGTAACCGAAGACTCTGCCTTTTATCTTGGAGTGAATGCCTTAGTCTGTCAAGATGAAGCTTTAGCTTATGAATTCTTTAAAAAAGCTTACGAAAGTTTTAAAATGCAAGAAAATAAAGATAATGCTTTATTTTGGATGTGGCTCATCAAAAAAGACCCTATTTTATTGGAAAATTTAGCCCAAAGTGAAACGATAAATATTTATAGTCTTTATGCTAAAGAGCTTTTAAACAAGGCTTTACCGCATATTATCATCCCAAATCCTAGCAAAGAAAAAAATTCTTTTAATATGCAAGATCCTTTTGCTTGGCAAAAATTGTTTAAAGAAATTAAAAACGCAGACGAGGCTAAACTTTTAAAGCTCGCGGATGAATTTAACACCAAAGAAACCCTTGCTGTTTATACTATTATTATGGAGAGAATTTCTAAATTTAAAAAGAATTATTTTATTATGCCTTATTATGAATATATCAAGGATTATGATACAGCAAGACAGGCTTTTATTTTAGCAATCGCAAGGCAAGAAAGTCGTTTTATCCCAACAGCCATTTCAACATCTTATGCCTTAGGCATTATGCAATTTATGCCATTTTTAGCCAATCATATCAACAATAAGGAGCTTAAAATTCCAAATTTTGACCAAGATTTTATGTTTGAACCTAAAATTGCTTATGAATTTGGCAATCATCATTTAGATTATTTACAATCGCGTTTAAAATCCCCTCTTTTTATCGCCTATGCTTATAATGGTGGTATAGGTTTTACGAACAAAATGTTAGCAAGAGAAGATATGTTTAAACCGGGAAAATTTGAACCTTTTTTATCTATGGAACTTGTGCCTTATCAAGAAAGTCGTATCTATGGAAAAAAAGTTTTGGCTAATTATATTGTGTATCGACATCTTTTGAACGATAATATAAAGATTTCGAGTATTTTTCAAAATTCAATTCAAAGCAATTAACCCCTTCAAAGCAAACGATAGTTTTAAGTCTGTCCTCGCTTTTAACACTCGGGAGAGAAATTTTAAAGTATTGAGAAAATTGATTGTCAATAAGATATTTTAAAAGCTCATCATTTGAGTCTAAGAATTTAATATTTGCAAGCTTATTATTTATAAATACTTCTAAATTTTTAAAATCAAGCGTATTTGGAGTAACAATCAATGCAAACACATCATCTTTACTATCTAAATCTAAAACCGGATTTAAATAACTCATCGTAAAAACAGCATTTTTTCCGTCTATATTTATCTTTTGTTTTTGAGAAAACATTAGGGTTTGAGTCTTTAAATTTGTTGCAACGATTTGCTCATTTTTTAAAGAACAAGCACTCAATAAAAAAAGGCTTAAAAATAAATTATAAATTTTCATATTTTAAATTCCAAATTTTTTAATTTAATTGTAGCTATATTAATCCTATTTTTTGCTTTAAAAAGATATAATTTTATAAAATTTTTTTAAATGGTGTCAAATAATCAATGAAAAGAAAAATTATAGCTTTTAGCGGTCCTTCAAATTCTGGAAAAACAACGCTTATAACAAAAATAGCAAATAAATTCATCCAAGAAGGATTGAAAATTCTTATCATCAAACACGACCCTAGCGATAAAGCACAATTTGATTTTAATGGCAAAGATAGCTTCAAATTTTTTCAAACCGGAGCCGAAGTTATGGTTTTAAGCCCTACTCGCACAACCTTTTTTTCTCATCAGCAAAGAAATATTTTAGAAAGTCTTAAGATGATAGATGATTTTGATTTGTGTATGGTTGAAGGCTTAAAAAATCTTGATTTGCCTCGTATCAGTGTTTTTTGTAAAAAAATCGATGAGGATTATTTTGCTTTTTCAAATGCAATTGCAAGTTATGAAAAGATTGAATATAAAAATTTACAATGGCTGGATTTAAATGATTTAGAATCCATTTGTGCTTATATACTTAAAAATGCTAAAAATTTATAAAGGAGAGAAAATGCAAGAACTCATTTCTTTTATCAAACAAGCCGTTTTGCAAATTTCATATGAACTTAAATTTCCGGATACAAGCTATGAAAAGAGTCAAAATCACACAGGAGACACTCAACTTAAATTTGATATTTTAAGCGATAAAATCATAGAAAAAACCCTAAGTCAATGTCCTAAAATTAAAGCTTTAATCAGCGAAGAAAAAGAAGAAATGTTGCTCATTAATGATGAGGCAGAATTTATCGTTGCTTACGATCCTCTTGATGGTTCATCTTTAATGGATGTTAATTTTGCAATAGGTTCTATCTTTGCAATCTATGAAAAAAGTCCTAAGGCTTCAAATTTAAAAGCAGCCGTGTATAGCGTTTATGGACCAAGAATAGAACTTGTTGTTTGCGAAGATGTTGCATGTCTTTATCGTCTGAATCAAAAAGATGAATTTGTTTTAATTAAAGAGCTAAAAATGCTTGAAAAAGGCAAGATTAATTCTACAGGTGGCACACAAAAAAATTGGGATAAAAAGCATATTGATTTTATCAAAGCTTTGTTTGATGAGGGGTATAGATTAAGGTATTCTGGAGCTATGGTAAGTGATGTGCATCAAATTTTACTCAAAGGCGGAGGGCTTTTTAGCTACCCTGCTACAAAAGATGCACCAAAAGGTAAATTAAGGGCTTTTTTTGAGGTTTTTCCTTTAGCTTTTATCATTGAAAAAGCAGGAGGTAAGACAAGCAATGGAGAAAATTTTTCTTTATTAGAACTTGAATTTAATGACATACACTCAACCACTCCTTGTTTTTTTGGCTCAAATTATGAAATTGAAAAACTCTTAAAGGCTTATACATGAATGAAAGAGATGAATTTGAAAAAGCAATGGATACAAAAAAAGAGCTTTTAATGCAATGTCAAAACTCAAAAAACTTAAATTCTTGCTATAATTGCACAGAGCTTTTGAGTTGCCTCACACGTAAAGAATATGTTGATGCAGTTTATAATAGCATGTCTAAGGGTAAAACCGAAGGCGGATTTGAGTTTTAAGGAAAAAATATGCGTTATATCACCACACCGATTTATTATGTTAATGATGTGCCCCATTTAGGACACGCTTATACGACAATCATTGCGGACACTCTGGCAAGATTTTATCGTTTGCAAGGGCATGAAACCCTGCTTTTAACCGGAACAGATGAGCACGGACAAAAAATAGAACAAGCTGCAAAAGCAAGAAATTTTACTCCTAAAGAATATGCCGATAAAATCAGCTCTGAATTTAAAAAACTTTGGGATGAATTTGAAATCAGCTATGATATTTATGCAAGAACAACAGATTCAAGACATATAGAATTTGTTAAAGATTTATTCTTAAAAATGTGGAAAAAAGGAGATATTTATAAGGATAAATACGAGGGGTATTATTGCATTTCTTGTGAAAGCTTTTTCACTAAAATCCAGCTTAAAGATGAAAACGCTTGTCCTGATTGTGGTAAAAAAACTGAACTTTTAGAAGAAGAAAGCTATTTTTTTAAACTTTCAAAATATCAAGATGCTATTTTAAAATGGTACGAAGAAGCTGATCCGATTTTACCTAAAAACAAAAAAACTGAACTTGTGAATTTTGTCCAAAGTGGCTTAAAAGACCTTTCTATTACAAGGACAAGTTTTGATTGGGGGATTAAACTGCCCGATGAAATCAAAGACAATAAACACATCATTTATGTGTGGCTTGATGCCCTTTTTATCTATGTTAGCTCTTTGGATTTTTTAAATCAAGGTAAAAATGCTAAATTTTGGCCTGCTCATTTGCTCTTAGTGGGTAAAGATATTTTGCGTTTTCACGCCGTTTATTTTCCGGCTTTTTTAATGAGTGCCAATCTTGCTTTACCGCGATTTATAGGTGCTCATGGCTGGTGGACTAAAGAGGGTGAGAAGATGAGTAAATCCAAAGGCAATGTGATTAAACCTAAGGACATTGCTGATGCTTATGGTTTGGATGCTTTTAGGTATTTTTTACTTCGCGAAGTTCCCTTTGGAAATGATGGAGATTTTAGTGAAACCATGTTGATTAATCGCATCAATTCTGAATTAAACAATGAATTTGGCAATTTACTCAGTCGCATTGTAGGAATGAGTTTAAAATACTCAAATGGTATCATCTTAAACGAGGGAATTTTAGAAAATTTTAAAACAGAATTTGATGTGGTGCAAAAACATCTTGAAGACTCGATTATTTTTTTAGAAAATCTTCAACCCAATCGCTACTTAGAAGAGCTTTTTAAAGCTTTAGCTGTTGCGAATTTGAGTATTACTAAATACGAACCTTGGAATTTAATCAAAAAAGGTGAAGTCAAAAAAGCCAATGCCTTAATCGGACTTTGTGCAAATATTTTGGCTAAAGTGAGCCTTTTATTAAGCCCTACCCTACCAAAAAGCACGGCTAAAGTCGCCGAGTCTTTAAATTTTAAAATTGACACAAAAAATTATCAAGCTTTAATTTTAGAAAAACAGCTTTTAAATTTCAAGGTCAATGCACAAGAAGCTTTATTTACTAAGATTGAAAAACCGCTTTTAGCTCAAGAAGCTCCCTTGCAACAAGAGCAGAAAATTAAAATTGATGATTTTGCTAAGATTGAAATCAAAGTCGCTATGGTAAAAGCTTGTGAAAACATACAAGGAAGTAAAAAACTCCTTAAATTTCAGCTTGAACTTGACAATGGAGAATTAAGACAGGTGCTTTCGGGTATAGCAGAGTATTATAAAGCAGATGAGCTTATTGGCAAACAGGTTTGTGTCATTACAAATCTTAAAAAGGCTAAAATCTTTGGCTATGAAAGCGATGGCATGATACTCACAGCTCAAAGTGGAGATGATTGTGTTTTAATAGGTCCTAAAGAGCTTGTTTTAAATGGTTCATTGATAAGTTAATGAATATTAGTAATCTTAGTGAGCTTTTAAATGCTTCGATGATTAATGAAGGAAGCACCTTAAGTGTTGATGGTTTTGCTTTGAATTTAAATCAAATCAAGTCCGGTTTTGCCTTTTTTTCTAATATACAAAATGAGATTAATGAAGCGATAAAAAAAGGAGCCTTTGTTATAGTGTTTGATAAAGACATTAAAATGACAGATTTAGAAGTTTTTTATCTTAAGGTTGAAAACCTAGAAAATGCACTCTTTAGGCTCTTGCGTTTTTTATGTGAAAATAAAGAACTTCATTTTCTATTGACAAACAGACATCAATTTAATTTTTCAAAGGCTTTTCGTTTTAAAAATTTAAGTGGGAATGTTTTTTTAGATTTTCAAAATTTAATTGAGGCTAAAAAAGAGGATTTTTTTTGTTTTTGTGATGAGAACTATTTATTAAAATTTTGTGCAAATTGTGAATTTTTAAAGCCAAGTTCTTATACGATTTTAAGCCATTCAAGCTTGTTTTGGACGAGTTTGATTTGTGAAGATTTGTATTTTAAAAATCTTCGTTTTCCCTTTATTTATGCAGAAATTTTTGCACAATTCATTGCCTTTTTAAAGGAAAAGGGAATGAAGATTGATTTTGATTTAAAAAAATTAGATTTTTTCAAAAGTTATTTTATCAATCAAAACATGCAAATTACAAAATTTGGAGAGGGATTTCAGGCTTTTATTTTGGTTTTTAACGAAGAAGATTTTGATTTTTTTCAAGAAAATTGTCAGCATATAAAGGGCTTTAAAACTTCTCGAAAAAACTCACTTTTTTGCGATTTTTCTTATAATGAAATCAAAGATTTAAAAAATTTTAAAGCCTATACTTATTGCCTTGTTTTAATAGAAGATGAAGAAAATTTTCTCAATTCTTTTGAAACCGAAAGAGATAAAGAAATCACTTTGTTTGACTAAGGAAATTTATGTATCATATTTGTTTTTGTGCGGATGAGAATTATATTAAATTTACAGCTGTAATGATGCATATATCTTAATAAAACAAATGCCAAACAATACGAGAAAAAACCTTATATTTTTCATATACTTACAAATAAAATAAAAAACCAGATCATACAAAAATTAAATCAGCTTGAAAAAATTTAAATCTCAAATATCCTTGCGAAATTAAAATAAAAAAAGATTTTCATAATGATTAAGTTATACTTTTCAAAATGAGTTTTTAGATAAATGCTCTTTTAAAAGAAAATATGATTGAAAATTTTTATTACAAAAATTTAGATATAAAAAATAAATTTACAAGTTATACTTTTATGAAAACTAGACTTCTTAATATCAATGATGAATAATTTAAAAATTTTTTAAAGATATAATCAAATAAAATAGACTTTATTCCAAGACAAAAATTCATATAAAATCAACTCATCTGCTAAGCTTCGCGATGCTTTTTTGCAAAGATTCAAAAAAATAATCCACATCTTTTTTTTCATGTGTATAATGGGGGCTGATTCTAAGCCAACCGGGCTTGAAATTAAGTTTTTCATTGTCCCTAAGCCCTAATAAATCATGTCCATAAGGTCCAGCACAAGCACAACCTGCCCTCGTTTCTATGTGAAATTTTTCACTCAATTGATGGGCAAGATCAAAAGGGGAAATTCCTTTGATATTGAAAGAAAAAATCGCCAATCTTTTTTTCAAATTTTTTGCATAAAGCTCTAAATTTGGAATTGCTTCAAATCTTTCAAAAATATATTCTTTTAAGATTTTCTCATTTTGAGCAATCTCTGTTTCACCAATTGCATCTTTGATTTTAAAAGCCAAAGAAGCTCGAATCAGCTGTAAAATTCCCGGTGTCCCGCCCTCTTCTAGAGCCTCTTCATTGCAAAGATAATTTTGTGAAGTCCTTGAAACATAACCCACTGTTCCACCGGCTGCAAAACTTGGTTTATTTCCACAAAGATTCTTCTTAATGACTAAAAGCCCACAACCTCCTATTCCGCCTACAAATTTATGTGAGCTGATAAACAAGGCATCATAAAAATTACACGCTATGTTTTTATAGGGCATAAAACTTGACGCATCAAAAGCCACAATACCTTTATATGCACGTATAAGTTTTGAAATTTTTTTAAAATCACTCAAAATTCCTGTGACATTAGAAGCCAAAGAAAAACTCGCGATGATTTGCCGTTTTTTATTTTTTTCTAGTGTGCTTTGCAAAAATTCAAAATCAATCTCACCTTTAGAATTTAAAGGAATGCGGACACATTCGCACAATCCTTCTCTAAAAGAAAGCTCGTTAGAATGATGTTCATAAGGTCCTACAAGCACTAAGGGTAGAGTTTTTTTATCTAAAGTACCAAAATACCTTTGTTTAACCACAGGCGGAATATAAATTCCTAAAAGCTCTTGAAATTTTTTAATCGCCCCACTAGAACCCGTACCGCAAGCAATCACAGCAAAATCATCGTTTAATTTTAAGCTTTTTTTAATATCCTCTCTTGCACTCTCATAAAGCATTTGAGTCTTAAAAGAATTTAAGGAGCTGTCCGAATGCGTATTTGCATAACTTGGAAGAATTTTTAAAATTTCTTTTTCCACACTCTTTAAAGCCAAAGCACTTGCAGCAAAATCAAAATAAAGTGTTTTCTTTTTTAAAATTAAATCTTTTTTCAAATCCTCAATTTGCAAATAAAAATCCTTTAAAAATTTGCTAAAATTATACAATAAATAAGTTTTAAAAAAGGAGAGAAATATTAATTTTAACGAATTTGCATCTTTGCACACTGAACTCAAGCTCGATGAATTAGTGAATTTTTATAGTGTTTTTGATGGAAGCGGGGTTGAAAATTTCTACCCTTCTCTTTTTGAAAGTATTGAAAATTTGCTTTTGAAAAATTATTTTGAGTTTAAAAATAAATTTAATCTTGACCCCTTAAGCTCTTACGCACTGACACTTTTAGCTAAAAATAGTCGTAAAAGATATTCCATTCATCGTAAAATTCATCGTTTTAAAGCCTTAAATATCATTCATAAACTCCTTGACTTAGGAATTTTAAAATTAGAAAAAAGCAAAGAACTTAAAATCATAAAAAATAAAAAACAAAAACTTAAAAAAGAATTAAGAACCTATACCATACAAGATAAAATTATATTTAAAGACCATTTCACGCGTTTTTTCTTTCGTTTTCTCAAACCTAATGAAAATTTCATTTTAGAAGGACAATTTGACAAAATTTTAACTGAAATTAAAGAAAATTTTGAACATTATCAAAGCTTTTGTTTTGAACAACTTTGCCGAGAATTTTTAGAAAAAAAATTTAATATCAGTCCTGTGCAAAGCTATTGGGATAAAAATTTGGAACTTGATTTGTATTATAAAGATGAAAATTTTTGTTTGCTTGGTGAGGTTAAATTTAAAAATAAAAAAATTTGTAAAAATATTTTAAATCAACTCCAAAATAAGGCAAAAAGCCTTAATTTAATACCAAATTATTATATACTTTTTTCAAAAAATGGTTTCAGTAAAGAATTTGAGAAAATTCATGAACGCAATTTGCTTTTATTTGATTTAAGTGATTTTAAAATTTTATTATAGGGATTAAAAATGGACAAAAATATTTTGCAAAGTTTAGATTCTAAAGACAAACAAACTCTACAAAAAGGGCTTGAAAACCTCATCGAGCAAACTTATGTGATAGAACATGAATACAAAATTCTTAATGAAAACTACAATTCTTTAAAGGCTATGGTCAGTGAAATTATCGAGGTTTTACCTACGGCTCTTTGGATACTTGACACTCAAAAAAATATTATCTTGCAAAATCGCGAAGCTCTCAATCATTCTAATTTACTCAAACAAATTAAACTTGAAAAAAAACATTATGAGCTTGAATTTGAGGGTCAATTTTATATCGTAAAAATCATCACTCAAAATCAAAAAACCATCATCAGTGCCACAGACATTAGTGATGAAAAACGCAATGAAAGACTCGCAAGTATGGGAAGTGTTGCGGCTCATCTTGCCCATGAAATTCGCAATCCTATAGGCTCAATCTCTTTGCTTACTTCAACTCTTTTTTCTCGCAGTGAACTTAAAAATAAGCACATTGTTTTAGAAATTCAAAAAGCAATTTCAAGAGTTGAACGTATCGTTAATTCAACCTTACTTTTTACCAAAGGAGTGCATATTAATGCGAGTGAATTTAATCTTTTGGAACTTAAAGACGAATGCGAACAGGCTATCAATTCTTATAATTTTTCAAGTGCTATTGAATTTGAAATCATTTTTTTAGATCTTAAAATCAAGGCTGACAAAGCTCTTTTAAGTCTTGTCTTGCAAAATCTTATCTATAACGGAATCGATGCAATAGAAGAAAATGAAAATCCAAAACCAAAAATAAAAATCATTGCAAGCATCGAAAAAAACAGCTTAATCATAAGGGTGTATGATAATGGTTGTGAAATTAAAGATGAAAATTTGGTTTTTGAAGCTTTTAAAACCACTAAACTCAAAGGAAATGGCTTAGGGCTTTCGCTTTCAAAAGAAATCATTAAAGCACACAACGGGGAATTGGGCTTTGAAAAGGAACCAAAGAATTTTTATCTGTCCTTGCCTTTGGTATAAATTGTGCATCCATGCTAAGAATACAAATATTAAAATTATCCTAAAAACACATAAATATTTTTGACCCATTATGACTAAAAATTAAATTTATTTTCTATAAGTTTAAAAAAATGTCATAAAAACAAATATCTAAACCAGAGCAAATCAAGAATTTTCATCACTTTTTCTCTATCAAAAATTCTCACACAAGGATTAATTATAATGATATTTTTAAAATTTTGTAATAAAAATTAATTTTTCTAAGATAAAAAAATTAAATTTTTATTTCACCATTTTTTTTAATACATCTTTTTTAATGCATCTAAAAACAAAATAATAAAAAAATAAAGTGGCAAGATTAAAAAAGAGCATTTATTTTACTTAGGTAAATATTAGAATTTTTAAGCAATTTTTAATTTTTCTAATTTTTTGTATTAATCTTAATTATGTTAATCTTAAAATGAATTTTCTTCTTTAAAATCAAAAAAAATGACAAAAATTTATATTTTAAAATATGATTTTTAAATCATTTCGCCTTAGTTTTTAATCTTTTGAGAGCAAAATTTGCATGATTTTTTTGTCTTTTTACAAAGGTGCTTTCAGTTAAAAATTTTCTCAATCAAGCAAAAATCATCGATTCATCAAAGCAATTAAAGTAATTTTTGTAAATCTTTAAAATTTTCAAAACCACTTTCTTGTTCGCATTTTTTTTCTAAGATTGCAAGAAAATCTTTACGTGCAATGTTTTTAGCTCCCATAAATTCTAAATGCATATTATAAACTTGACAATCAATGATAAAATCATAGGGTTTTAAAAGTTCGCAGAGTTTAATCAAAGCAATTTTAGAAGCATTTTTTCTCGCACTCACCATACTTTCACCAAAAAACACCTTCCCTAAAATCAAGCCATAAATTCCACCTATAAGCTCATCTTGCTCATAAAGCTCTAAGCTATGTGCAAAACCTTGCTTAAAAAGCTCATTATAAACTCGTATAAAATCTTCATCAATCCAGCTTTGAACACGCATTTGTTTGCAAAGTGTGATTAATTTTAAAAAATCATAATCTAATTTTATCTCATAAGTTTTTAAAAATTTTCTCATATTTTTTTGAATGTGAATTTCATCGGGAAAAAGCACACATCGAGGATCCGGACACCACCAAGTTACAGGGTGATTTGTCCAAGGAAAAAGTCCAAAGGGATAAAGCTCTAAAATAAAATCACTCTCAAGCTCCGGACTTAAAAAAACAGGAGAGTCTTTAGGAGCGGTTAAAAGTTTAGAATACAATTTCGATTTGTCCATTTTTTCCAAGCTTGATTTTAGCAGTTCCACCTTTTTTGAGTTTTCCAAAAAGAATTTCATCGCTGACTTTTTCACCAATTTCTTCGGCAATAATACGTTTTAAAAGACGCACTCCAAATTCCTTCTGATAAGCTTTTTTTGCTAAGTGAATTTTAACCTTTTCATCTGCAATTAAGCTGACATTTTTTAAATTTTTTGAAATTTCATCAAGTTCTTTTTGAACAATTTTGATTAAAATATTGTCATTAAGGTCGTTAAAATGTAGAATTTTGTCAAGTCTATTGATGAATTCAGGGGCGAAAAATTCCTTAATGGCACGATTGCTTTTTTCCTCATTTTTACTTAAAAATCCAAGTTCATTGCTTTCTTTAAGTCCTAAATTTGAAGTCATAACAATGATAGTGTTCTTAAAATCAACCTTTAAACCACTATTGTCGGTAAGCATAGCATTATCAAAGATTTGTAAAAAAGTATTACTAAGGTCCGGATGAGCCTTTTCTATCTCATCAAAAAGCACCACACTGAAAGGATTTTTGCGTATAGCATTACTTAAAAGTCCGCCATCTTCATAGCCAATATAACCAGCAGGAGAGCCGATGAGCTTACTAAGAGCGTGTTTTTCAGCATACTCACTCATATCAAATCTTTCCAAATTCAAACCTAAGAATTTGGCTAAATTTTTACAAAGTTCTGTTTTTCCAACTCCACTTGAACCTGTAAAAAGAAAAATTCCTCGAGGAGAATTTTGATTCTTAAACCCTGCGTAACTTTGTTTTAAGGTTGCACAAAGACTATTAATCACTTCATCTTGTCCAAAAATTCTACTTTTTAATTTTGCATTAAGACTCATCAAAGCCTTATTTTGGTCAAATTCAAAAATTTGATGAGAATGAGTCATTTTGGCTAAGGTCAGTTCTAAATCCTTTAAAGTCGCTGTTTTTTTAGCCTTTTGACGCAAAGCAAATGAAGCTCCGAGCTCGTCAATTAAATCAATAGCAGAATCGGGCAGGAATTTGTCATTGAAAAATTTTTTACCCCATTCTACACTTGCTTCTAAAATTTCATCGCTGAGTTTAATATGATGGAAATTTTCATATTTGCTTTTTAAGCCTTTTAAGATAAGCAAACATTCTTCTTTACTCGGTTCATCAACATTAATTTTAGCAAAACGACGACTTAAAGCTTTGTTTTTATCAAAGGTATTTTTGTATTCTAAAAAGGTTGTTGCACCAATGCATTTTAATGTTCCTTTACTCAAAGCAGGTTTTAAGAGATTTGAAAAATCCGTATGGCTTTCACCCGCTGCTCCTGCTCCTACTATGGTGTGAATTTCATCGATAAAAAGTATAGCATTTGGGATAAGAGAAAGTTCGCTTAACACTTCTTTGATACGTTTTTCAAAATCCCCGCGATATTTTGTACCTGAAAGAAGTCCCGTGATGTCAAGGCTATAAATTTTTGCATTAAGCAATTGTTTTGGGACTCTTTTTTCAAAGATAGCCAAAGCTAAACCTTCAACGATAGCCGTTTTTCCAACTCCTGCTTCTCCGATTAAAACAGGATTGTTTTTTTTACGACGTGCTAAAATTTGCATCATTCTTTCAAGTTCAAAATTTCTGCCAACTAAAGGATCAATCTTACCTTCACTTGCTAAAAGAGTGAGCTCACTTGTGTAAAGATTTAAATGTTCTAAATTGTTTAAATCTTTTATTTCTTTGAGTTTTTGAAAATTAAGTTCATGTTTTTGAAGTAAATAATTTGAATAACTTCTTCCATCTTGCAAGATTTTATCTAAAAAATCGATGGTTTTTATGCTTTTATTAGGATTTTCTTTTTTGATTGTATTGAGAATTTCATCTAAAACTATAGAATTAACAGGTTCAATTCTTTTCGTTAAACTTTCATTTTTTTGAGAAAGATAATCCCTTAACTCATTTTCCAAAAGTTCAAAATCCCCATCGCCAAATTCCTTAAAAATTGCCTTAAAATCCCCGCTAGATTTGAGTAAAGCAAAGAGCAAATGTTCGCAGGTTATAAATTCATGGTGATTGACAAGACTTAAATTTTTAGCACCGACAAGATATATTTTAAGCTCTTCTTGATATTTCATTCTTCCTCCACTCTGGTTTGTAATGGAAAATTCGCCATTTTTGCCATATCATTAACCTTTTTTTGTTTTGAAAGAGCGATTTCTTGTGTGTAAATTCCACAGACTCCACTTCCCTTAGAATGCACTTCAAGCATAATTTTGCTGGCGTTGTTAAAATCATGATGAAAAACACTGATTAAAACTTCGATAACAAAATCCATAGTTGTAACTTCATCATTTAAAAGTAAGACTTTAAACATCTTTGGTTCTTTAAGTTTGTTTTGTTCTAAAATTTTTGTTTTCGTTGGCATCATTAGCCCTTATAAATTCGTTCTAAATCTTTTTGTATAACCATTGTAGGCACCTTTCCAAGATAAAAATTCACCTTTTCTTTTCCACCCCAATAATCACTTAAATTTTGATATTGTCCTTCTTTTAGAACCACCTTAAATGGCAATTGCTCCATATTATGATAGTCTATATCCTCTAAAATTTGAGCAATGATTCTATCATTTTGCTTATCATTGCTTAGAAAATAATACGCTCCATAATCATCAGCGAATTTCTTTACAGCCTCATCGCTCACATCTTCAAAATGACTCAAACCTATGATAACAAAATATTGAGCATTATCTCTCCAAAGTTTGCTAAGGTCTAAAGCTTCTTCTTTGCAAGGAGCACAAAAAGTTCCAAAAAAATCAAACATAAGAATTTTATTCTCTTCGCCCTCTATCATAAAACCTTTATCTGTGCGAATGAGTGTCTTAGAACCACCATTGACACTATGTAAAGTGATTTTTTCACCAAGCTTGAATTTTTCAAACATTAGGTCATTTTTAACCTCTTCATCATTACAGGCTATGGTAAAAAATCCTATAAGCATAATTATACTTAATTTTAAAAATTTTTTCATCTTAAATCCTTATAAATTTTTCATTGCCATCTTAGCATCTAAATCAGCTTGCTTTCTTTTCAAGGTTTGACGTTTATCATGCAAATTTTTACCCTTAGCTAGAGCCAAAGTCGCCTTTGCTTTATTTTTAGCATTAAAATACAAATCTAAAATCACCAAAGTATAACCTTCAATGCTCACTTTTCCTAAAAGCTTGTCGATTTGTTTTCTATGCATTAGAAGTTTTCTAGCACCTCGTTCTTCGTGTTTATAATAAGAATGTGTTGTGCTAAGATATGAAATGTGTGCATTGAGTAAAAAAAGCTCTCCTTTAATAATGCGGACAAAAGAATCTTTTAAATTCGCTCTTGCTTGTCTAAGAGCAACAACCTCACTGCCTTTTAAAACAAGTCCCGCTTCAAAAGTTTCAATAATACTATAATCAAACAAAGCTTTTTTATTTCTTGCGATAATTTTTTTCATTTGCAAACCTTAAAAACACTGCTTCCACTTCCACTAAGAAAAAAATTTGCCTCTAAAAACTTTTGCATTTTAGGATATAAAGCTACACAAGAAGTAAATAAATCGTTAAGTTGTAAATTTTCATATTCTAAAAGTTGCGTAGTTTTAAGCTTTTCAAAGAGTTTTGCGTTTTTTTCATTTTGTTTAAAATCAAACACACTTTCATCAAATTTTTGATAAACAGCTGAAGTTTGACAAGCAATTTGAGGAAAATTCCATTCAAGTTTTGGAATTTCATCTTCAAATTCTTGTATCATTTCTCCACATCCACCCACATTTGCACTTTTAAAACCGCTTAAAAAAAACGCTATATCAGAGCCCAATTTCATGCTTAATTGAACGAGTTTTTCTTTAGAAATTCTAAGATTTAATTCCTCATTCATCATCATCAAAAAACAAGCTGCATCAGAGCTTCCACCCCCAAGTCCTGCACAAACGGGGATATTTTTAACCAGTTTTAAACTCTTATTTTTAAAAAATTCTTTTAGCTCATTTTCGTAACCTTGATTGCAAAGCAAATCATAGGCTTTTTTTATGATATTGTTTTCACATTCAAAATCACTGATGAGTTCAAAACCCTCTTTGAATTTTTCATCTTGTAAAATCAGCTCATCATAAGGCTCATCAAGCAAGATAAAACGCGATTTTATGAGATGATAAGAACGTTTATCCCGACCTATGAGTTTAAGAAAAATATTAGCTTTAGCCCGAGCTTTCATTTTTTAAGCTTTTTACTTAGAATTTCGAGTTTAACATCATTTTGAGTTGCAGAATGCAAATTTTCATCTTTGATTTGAGTGATAAGCTCTTTTCTTAAAATCATCAAAGATTTTGGTGCTTCTATACCGATTTTAGCACAACCTTTGGTGGTTTGTATGATTTTAATCTCTATATTATCACCGATTTGTATGCTTTCATTTTCTTTTCTTGATAGTATTAACATTTTTTAACCTTATTAAGAATATATTTTACTTTATTATCTTTAATATCAATGATACAAAAAAAATTCTTATTTTGTATATAATAACTTCCCTCTTCTTGAAATTCAAGCTCTTCAAGCTCTATTTTATCGCCATTTTCAAGTTTGCTTACATCTTTAAGAAAATTTTCCTTTAGATCCAAATATTCTAACACATTTAAATCTTTTTCATCTTCGTAGCTAAAATTTCCTTCTTGAACACGTTCTAAGGCACTCAAAGTTGCATCAATGCCAAGTTTTTGAGCAAAAATTTCACAATAAGAGCGTATATAAGCTCCTTCACTCACACAAAGTTCAAGACTGAGGAAAGGATGCATATAATGCAAAATTTTACAATAAAAAATTTGCATTTTGCATTTTTTTAAAGAAATTATTTCGCCTTTTTTAGCAAATTCATAAGCTCTTTTACCTTGAATTCTCTTAGCACTAAATTGCGGAGGTGTGAAAGTGATTTCACCTAAGAGCTCTTCTTTGATTTTTTCAAGTTTATCTAAATCAAAAATAGGAAGTTTCACAACACTTTGTATGTTTTTATTATCAAAACTTAAAGAATGAACCCCAAACCAAAATGTGGCACGATAAATTTTTGGACTTTTTTTAAGAAAACGAAAAAGTTTGGTAAATTGTCCAAAAGCTATGATTAAAACGCCTTGAGCAAAAGGATCAAGTGTGCCTGAATATCCAGCTTTTTTAACCTTATATCTTTTTTTAAGTGAGCTTAAAAAGGCATTTGAACTCATTTCTACTTTTTTATAAGCAACAAAAAGTCTATTCATAGGGCTTTTTCTACAAAAGAAGCTAAAATAATGCGTTTGATTCCGCCAAAATTGATATGAAGCATTTGTTCTTTTTCTGTCTGTATATCTACAATTCTACCGATACCGAAAATTTTATGCTTGATTAAATCTCCTTTGTTAAATTTTTGTTTTTTTTCATATTCTTCATTTTCCTCTGTGATTTTCTGACTTTCATTTAAAAATCTACTTTTTTCAAGTCTTGTTCTTGCACCTTTATAAAATCTTGAATCCGCATAACTCAAACAAAGAGCCTTTTTTGCACGTGTTATAGCAACATAAGCAAGTCTTCTTTCTTCTTCTATATCACTTGTTTCAGAATGAAGGGGAAAAAATCCTTCTTCAAGTCCGGCAATAAAAACATAATCAAATTCCAAACCCTTACTCGCATGTATGCTCATCACATAAACGCACTCTCCACTGACTCCATCTTGTTCACTTAAAAGCGAAAGTTCATTAAGAATTTCATTCAAATTTTCATAATGTTCATTTTTAATTTTATCCTTCATTCCCGCATAAAATTCATCAAGATTGCGAATTCTATCCTCTCCATCTGCTTGAGTCTTGTAATATTCTTTGAATTTAAACTCACTTTCTAATTTATCAAATAATCTTTCTAAAGTCTCACATTCTTTTAAATTTTTAATATGCTCGATGAATCCATGAATTTCTTTATCGAGTTTTTTTGCAAAAAAACCGCTTCCTTCAAGATTGCAAAGGGCTTCAAACAAAGAAATTTTTTCTTTATTGGCATAATTTTCTAATTTTTCTAAGGTACTTGCACCAAAGCCTCTTTTGGGATAATTGATGATGGCTTTAAAAGAAAAATCGTCATTGAAATTGCTTAAAAATCTTAGATAAGAAAGTATATTTTTAATTTCTAATCTCTCATAAAATTTCATTCCGCTTAAAAGCTTATAGGGAATTTTTTCTTTATTAAAGACCTCTTCTAAAGAACGCGAAAGAGCATTGACTCGAAAAAGCACAGCGATTTTATTGGCTTTAATTCCTTTTTGAATGAGTCTTTTAATTCTTAAAACAAGTTCTTTGGCTTCTTCTTTTTCATCAAGAGCTTGTAAAATTTCAAGTGCATCGCCTTGCTCTTTCGTGCAAACAAGCTCCTTGCCGAGTCTATTTTCATTGTGTTTTATAAGCTCATTTGCAGCTTGGATAATCGTTTGTGTGGAGCGATAATTTTTTTCAAGTTTGACAAGTTTGACATTTTTAAATTCATTTTGAAAATTTAAGATATTATCAATCTTTGCTCCACGCCAACTATAAATGCTTTGATCATCATCTCCTACAACGCAAATGTTTTCATGTGCTGTGCAAAGATTTTTAAGAATTTTATGTTGTAAATCATTAGTATCTTGATATTCATCAACCATAATATAATGATAAAATTCACTTTGTTCCTTTGCAAAATTTTCATCCCTCTCAAGCAAAGTATTACTCAACATCAAAAGATCGTCAAAATCCACAAAATTATATTTTAAGAGATAGTTTTGATAATTTTGATAATATAAAGCAATTTTTTCAAATTTTTTATATTTTTCTGGCTCATTTTTAAAAAAATTCAAATCCTCAAAAACCTCTTCAACACCCTTAGAATGATTCTTAAAATGTGAAATATAGTGAAGAATATTTGAAGCATTTTCTTTTTCGTCGATGATTTCTTTTAAAATTTTTTTTGTATCGCTCGTATCGAGTATATTAAAATCGTTTTTGCGTCCTAGTTTTTCTATATGCAATCTTAAAAATAAAAGCCCAAATTTATGAAAAGTGCAAAGCAAGGGATTTCCATAAAAAGAATCATTTCCTATAAGATTTAAAGCCCTTGTTTTCATTTCATTTGCGGCTTTATTTGTAAAAGTTAAGGTTAGGGTATTAAGGGCTGGAATTCCCACTTCACTGATAAGATATGCAAGACGGGTCGTAATGGTTTTAGTCTTTCCACTTCCAGCACCTGCTAAAATCAGCATAGCTCCATCGATATGTTGCACAGCCTCGATTTGACTTTCATTGAGTCCTTTAAAAAGATTCATTTTTTAAATAAATTCTTATTTTTAGGATTATTAAGAAAAATATCGATAGAATTTTGAGTGAGATTTTCACTTTTTTCGCGTTTATAAAGGCTAAAATTCACAAATAAAACATTATTTTCAACTTGAATGTGTGTGATAGCTCCAAGATCAACGCTTACAAAGGTGGCAAAATCTTCAGGACCAAAACCTGCGTGGAAATTGATTTTTTCTTTATCAAGCCTAATGGATTCAAAGGTATAACCTGCAAGAGCAAAGACTGCATAGGGATTCTTTTTTATGTCTAAATTTTCGGGTAAAACCGGATCAAAATCAACAAATTCAGTCTTAACAGCAATAGAAAAAAAAATATTCTTATCCATTAACATTTCAAGGACATTAAAACAATGTTTTTGCATCAATTTGATAAAATTTTCATCTTCTAAAAATTTAAGCATTTTTTCCCTCTTTATGAACAAATTCATCAACAAGTTTTGCAATTTCTTTAATTCCAATCTCCCAAAAATCTTTATCCTCATAATCAAAGCCAAACATCGCAATCAATTCTTTAGGACTCACACTTCCTCCTAAAGAAAGCATTTTAATATAAAGCTCTTTGAAATTTTCACATTTTTTACTTTTATAAAGTCCATAGAGAGCTAAAACTAAAAGCTGTGCAAAGCCATAGGCATAACAATAAAAAGGAGAATGGATAAAATGAGGGATATAAGACCACCATAAAGAATAATTCTTACTTAAGCAAATGCTATCTTTAAACATTTTTTGAGATTCTTCTATCCAAATTTGATTGATTTGTTCTTTACTAAGCTCGTCTTTATGGGCGTGAATGCGTCTTTCAAAACAAGTAAAATTGATTTGTCTGTAAAGGGTTGCAAAAATATCTTCAATTTTTGCCGCATAAAGGGCTATAAGTTCGTCTTTTTCAAGCTTGGTTTTAATATAATCAAACACGAGCATTTCAGCAAATACAGAAGCCATTTCAGCTGTGGTTAGGGGTGTATCCTGATTTAAAAAGCTCACTTGATAAGAAAGTTTTTGATGTATGGTATGTCCTAATTCATGTGCTAGAGTAAAGAGATCGCGTCTTTGCTCGGTAAAATTAAGCAAAATAAAAGGATGAGTATCGGGTGTGGCAGGATGAGAAAAGGCTCCCCCTTGTTTTTTATCTTTAGGATACACATCAATCCAACCTTTTTTAAAGGCTTCTTTTGCAATTTTTTCAAATTCAGGCGAAAAGGCTTTAAAACTTTTGAGAATAATATCCTTACTTTGTTCAAAACTAAATTTCTTTTCTTTACCGATAGGAGCGTATCTATCGTAATCTTTGAGTTTATTAAAGCCTAAAATTTGCTTTTTTCTTTTATAAAATTTTTCCACTAAATCAAAATGTTTTTGCGTGGTATTGATGAGTGCATCGACACTTTTTTGTGAAATTTGATTGCTAAGATGTCTTGGTGCTTCAGCATTTTCATAGTTTCTTAAAAAGCAAATATTTTTTCTTTCTGTTTTAATCATATTGAGAATAAAAGTTAAAAGATTTGAATTCTTTTCTAAAACTTTAGTAAAATTTTTAGCCGCCTTTTTGCGAATTTTTCGATCGCTATCATAAAGTTTGCTCAAAATCTCTTCTTCACTAAGTTTTTTCCCTTCAAAAGGAATTTTTAAAGCACTCATATTTTCATCAAAAAGTCTGGCAAAAGCATGAGAGCCTGTATTTGAGAGATAAAGCATGACTCTTTCTTCTGCTTTACTAAGCTGATGTGTTTTGCGTTTGAGCCAATTTTCTAAAAAAAGTCCATATTCTTTACAAAAATTTTTAAATTCCAAAGCCTTATCTTCATCTAAAGCACAAAATTCAAGCTCAAAAAAGAGTAAATTTTCTTCAATTTTTTTGCATTCTTCTTCATATTTAGCGTAAATTCTTCCGTAACTTGTATCTTTGGCGAAGATTAGATACGCATAGCTTAGGATTTTATTGAGTGCTAAATTGATTTGTTCAAATTTTTTAAGAGCATTTAAAAAATTATCAGCATTTAAACGGCAAAGTTGATTTTCAAATTTTTGTTTAAACAATAAAGAGTCTTTTTTGCATTTTTCTGTATGAGTTTGCAAAGCTTCTTCATCCTTAAATAAAACACTTAAATCCCATTCCAACATATTTTTCTCCTTAATTTTCTAGGATAAGTTTCTTTAAAACAGCCATTCTAATGGCAACACCATTTTTAACTTGTTGCAAAACCAGAGTTCTTTTATCACTCATCATTTCATCGCTGATGTCTGTATTGCGATTAACAGGTCCTGGGTGGAGTAAAATCAGTTTTTTATTTTTAATCAAATTTGATTGAATGCAAAAATCGTTCGCATAATCCTTCAAAGAAGCGTAAATGCTTTTATTATGCCTTTCAGTTTGCGTTCTTAAACTCATAATAATATCAGCTTTATCGATAAGTTTATCATCGAGTTTGTAAGATTTTTCTAAATTTGAATGGGGCATAAAATGAGGTGGGGCAACTAAGATGATTTTCAATCCAAAGCGATTTAAAAGCTCTATATTTGAAGCCGCAACACGAGAATTTTTAATATCTCCAACAATGAGAATTATTTTATCTTTAATTTTTCCTTTAAAATGCGTCCAAATTGTAAAAAGATCAAGTAAAGCTTGAGTGGGATGAGCGTGTTTTCCATCTCCTCCATTTAAGACCGGACAATGCATGTGTTTAGCTAGGATATGTGGCACACCAGAGTAAGCATGTCTTACAATGATAGCATTTGGGCTCATAGAATCTAAAATCATAGCTGTATCATAAAGCGTTTCACCTTTTCTTAAACTGCTTCTTGAAGTATCAAGTCTTAAAACCTTTGCTCCAAGCCTTTGAGCTGCACTTTCAAAAGATGAAAGAGTGCGGGTTGAGTTTTCAAAAAATATAGTTGTAACACTCTTGCCTTCAAGCAAAGTTCTAGGCTTTTCATCTAAGAATTCTTTTGTATCCTTAAACAGCTCTAAAATTTCATCTTTATTGAAATCTTTTGTCGTGATAAGATGCCGCATTTTACTCCATTTATAAATTTTTGTTTAATTATTTTAGCGAAGTTAAGCTTAATTTTCATAAATTTGCTTGATGTCTAAAATTTAAGGAAATTAAGTTATAATTATAGCCTTTTAATTTTTTAAGAAAGGACTTTTATGTATCTATTCACTTCAGAAGTCGTAAGCCCTGGTCATCCTGACAAGTGTGCTGATATAATCGCTGATACAATAGTGGATATACTCTTGAAAAATGACAAAAATTCAAGGGTGGCGAGTGAGGTTTTTGTCGCAGGAAATAAAGTTGTGATTGGAGGGGAAGTAAAATCTAAACACAAATTATCTAAAGCTGATTATGACAATTTAGTTAAAAATGTTTTAAAAAACATAGGCTATGATGGAGCAGGATATTTTACCAAAAAACAATGTTTGCATCCTGATGAGGTTGAAGTTTTGGTTTTTTTAAATGAACAAAGCCCGGATATAAATCAAGGTGTTGATCAAGAAAGTGGAGAAATTGGAGCAGGAGATCAAGGCATTATGTTTGGTTTTGCAAGTGATGAAAGTGCAGAATTTATGCCTGCAGCAATTTCTTATGCAAGAATGTTGTGTGATAAGGTTTATGCTTATGCTAAATCCCACCCCAATGAGCTTGGTGTGGATATTAAAACTCAAGTTACGATTGATTATGGCACAAAGGAAAATTTTGAAAATTGCAAACCTCAAAGCATTCATACCATAGTGATTTCTGCTCCTTGTGTTGAAAGTATGAAAATAGAAGATTTAAGGGCATTGATAAGAAAACTCATTGATGATACAAAATTACCAAAGGAGCTGTTTAATGCTGATAAAACAAAAATTCTTATCAATCCGACCGGAAAATATGTCAATCACAGCTCCTTACACGATAGCGGTTTAACAGGTCGTAAGCTCATTGTCGATAGTTTTGGTGGTTATGCTCCAATTGGAGGGGGTGCACAATCAAGTAAAGATTACACAAAGGTTGATAGAAGTGGACTCTATGCTGCAAGATGGCTTGCAAAGAATATTGTCGCAGCAAAACTTGCAAAAAAATGTATTGTTCAATTAAGCTATGCTATCGGGGTTGCAAAACCTACTTCTGTAAGTGTGGATTGCATGGGAACTAATACCAAAGTGAGTGACGAGGTTTTAAGTGATTTTGTTATGCAAAATTATGCCCTAACTCCAAATTGGATTTGCAAACAATTTGCTTTAGATAAACCGAGCAAGGAAACTTTTCTTTATGCTGATGTGGCTGCAAGGGGTCAGGTTGGGCAAAAAGATTATCCTTGGGAAAAGCTCGATGTTGTGGAGGATTTTAGAAAATTATTAGGATAAAAATTTTTAAATTTGAAAATTCTTAAAGATTTTTAAAATAAAAGTGAAGTTTTGAAAAATATTCATAAAACTTCACTTAATAAATAGCATTTATTTTTAAATTATACTTACAACAAATATTTTATAATTTCTAAAAAATTAAAAACGAATTTTGTTTTTTATGATTTTAATATAATTTTTTAAATTCTTTATATCAAGCCTATATAAAACTCTATATTCAAAAATAAATTAAACCTTATAATAATATTTTCATCAATGGAAATTTATCTCCAAAATAATTTTTAATTTGCAAAGTCTTTCTTCTAAAAACACTTGGTTTATTTTAAGTGATTATATCCACTATAAATCTTTATGCTTAACCAAATTATTTTTAATGTTGTAATTAAAAATCTACAAATATAAATTTTTTACAAAAAACAATATAAAGCAAAAATTTGAAAATAACTTAAGTCATTTGGATATTGACTTATTAAAAAATATTTGAATAATTTTAATTCTAATACCACAAAACAAATTTTAAAAGACTTAAATAAAAATATTTAATTATCAAGGACATTACAATATCTTAAAATGTTTATTATTCAAAAAAATAAATAGATATTAAATTAATAATCACTGAATTTTCGAGTTTTAAAAAGAATTTTAAGCAAGGTTTTTGCCTTGCTTAAAATTTAGACGCATTTAGGTTTAGCCTCGCTTGCATATTTAATCCCTAAATCAAAAGCTTTTGCATTCGCATCTCTTGTTTTTGGCGGAACCATATGAAGCATGGTGTCTTTTAATTTATCCAAATCAATGCACTTGCTCATATAAGCAGCGATAGCCAAAGCGACAACAGATTGAGTTGCAACATTGCCCACTTCATCTTTAGCGATTGTGATGATAGGAATTTCAAACACCTTCCATTTTTTATAATCCTCACTTTCAGGATGAACTAAATTAGGCTCAACAACAATCACACCACCTTCTTTAACTCCACCTCTAAAACCCTTGTAACCTTTATCTGCGGTAGAAAGCATAAAATCAACCTCACCTTCAACTGCATAAGGGAAAAGAATTTCTTTATCATCAATAATAATATCTACTTTTGTAGGACCTCCACGCACTTGAGAGGTATAAGTTGAAGCCTTAAAAGCAGAACGACCTTCTTTAATAGCAGCTTCAGCTAAAATCTCACCCGCAGTTATAACGCCTTGTCCGCCTTCACCGCCAAATCTTAATTGATATTTCATTTTAACGCTCCTAAATCCACCATTCTTTTTTCTTTAGCCGCACGACGCACTTCTTCGTAAGCGTGGCAGTATTCAGGTTGAGTTTCATCTTGATATAAAATTCCCGTTGGGAATTTACCCTTTTGCTCTTCAGGGCTTAATTGGTCAAATTTTGCTTTATCAACAATGAGATTTTTAATCCAATCAAGCATAGCTACAGCTTCTCCCATCTTGTTTTTGCGTCCAAGATTAATATGGCAATTTGAAAATACATCAATAAAACTATAACCCTTATGCTCTAATGCTTTATAAATTAAATTTTCAAGTTTATTCGCCTCAATCACATTTCCTCTGGCTACAAAAGACGCACCTGCAGCCTTTGTAAGCTTACAAGCATCAAAATTTGGGTCAATATTACCAAATTGAGCTGTTACTGTGTAAAAACCTTTTGGAGTGGTTGGAGAAGTTTGAGAATTTGTAAGACCATAAATGAAATTATTAATCACAATATGAGTTAAGTCTATATTTCTTCGGCAACCATGAATGGTATGATTACCTCCAATAGCTAAAGTATCGCCATCCCCGCTGACGACAATGACCTTTTTACTCGGATTTGCAAGTTTAATGCCTGTTGCATAAGCAATGGCTCTTCCGTGAGTGGTATGCACGGTATTGCAATTAACATAAGAACTCATTCTACCGCTACATCCTATCCCTGAAACCAAACACACATCGTCCATATTCCAACCAATTTTTTGTATGGCTCGAATGATACATTTTAAAACAACGCCATCTCCACAACCCCAACACCATTGTGTAGGAAGTTTATCCACTCTTAGATATTCATCATAATCAAATGCCATTTTATATATTCTCCTTTACTTTAGCAATAAGCTCACTTGGAGTGATAGGGCGACCATTAGCTCTATGGAGGCTGATAAAATCCCTTCTTCCACTCACTCTTTGAATTTCCTCAAGATATTGTCCCATATTAAGCTCGCTGACTATGACCTTTTTGAAACGATTGACCACTTCTGCGATTTTTTCTTCTGCAACCGGATAAAGAGTAATAGGGCGGAAAAGTCCCACTTTAATCCCTTCTTCTCTTAATCTTAAAATCGCTTCTTTAGCCGAACGACTCACACTTCCATAAGCGATAATCAAAAGGTCTGCATCATCTATCATATATTCTTCATAAGCACAAATTTCATCTTTGCGATTCTTAATCTTTCCAACCAATCTTTCTATATTTTTTTTAACAATAGCTCCATCTTCTGTTGGAAAGCCTATATCTCCGTGATGAAGTCCTGTAATATGATAGCGATAACCCGTAAAGAAAGGATTAAGCGTAGCAGCTTCATTTTCACCGGCTGCATAAGGTTTATAACTTTTTTTATCTCCTTCAAATTTAGCACGATTGATAATCTCAATATCCTTTAAATCAGGCAAAATTGCTTTGCCATTCATATGTCCTACGGTTTCATCCATAAGTAAAAACACCGGAGTCATAAATTTTTCGGCTAAATTAAATGCTCTTATTGTTTGAGTATAAGCTTCTTCTAAAGATGCTGGAGCAATCGCTATGCTCGCAAAATCCCCATGAGTTGGTGCCTTAGCTTGAAATAAATCCCCTTGTGCAACTCGTGTTGGAAGTCCTGTTGATGGACCGCCTCTCATAACATTGACGATTACAAGGGGAATTTCAGCGATAAAAGCAAGTCCAATTTGTTCAGCTTTCAATGAAATTCCCGGACCGCTACTTGCTGTCATTGATTTAACTCCACTCATTGCTGCTCCTATGGCTACACTCACACCTGAAATTTCATCTTCCATTTGGATAAAAGTACCATCATTTACAGGCAATAAATGGCTTAATTCGTGAGCAATTTCAGAACTTGGAGTGATAGGATAACCTCCAAAAAATTTGCATCCACAATCAATTGCTGCTTGAGCAATCAATACATTTCCTGTTGCTATAACTTCTCTCATCGATTTTTCCTAAACATTTAATTTTCTGTATTTATTGTCTTTTACTGCCTTAGCTCTATCTTTAGATTCAGGAGTAAGTTTGGCAAATTTAAATTCATCTCTTTTTGCCACCATAATAGCAAAATCAGGACAATGCAATTCACATTCAGAGCAACCTATACAGGATTCAGGATGCACCACTTCTATCATTTGTCCCAAAACTGCACTCAACTCATCACGCATAGCTAAAACCCCAGCGGGGCAATAGCTAACGCAAATATTGCAAGCCTTACATCTGTGCTCATCAACCCAAACCGGGGTGTCTTTTGGAGCTGTTATACTCATAATTTTTCCTTTAACCTAGTATTTTTTTAATCTCTTCACCAATCAAAGCAGGAGAATCAACCACATGAATTCCATAAGATTTAAGTGCTTCTTTCTTTGCTGTTGCACTTTCATCTGCACTGCCTACAATAGCACCTGCGTGTCCCATTCTTTTTCCTTTCGGTGCAGTAGCACCTGCGATAAAGGCTACAACAGGTTTTTTAATATTTTCTTTAATGAATCGGGCTGCTTCTACCTCTAAACTTCCGCCTATCTCACCAATCATAACCATAGCCTTGGTTTCATCATCTTTTTCAAATTCACTCAATAATTCCTTATAAGAAAGTCCTATAATAGGGTCTCCACCTATTCCAACAGCAGTTGAAATTCCATAGCCACTTTTTACGACTTGATTTGTTGCTTCATAGGTAAGGGTTCCGGATTTAGAGATTAATCCTACGCAACCTTTTTTAAAGATAAATCCGGGCATAATGCCTAATTTACACTCTTCAGAAGTGATAATACCCGGACAATTTGGACCTATGATTTTCATTCCTTTTTTATTTGCGTAATTTTTAGCAAACATCATATCTTTAACAGGAGTATGCTCTGTGATAACAACGGCGAGTTTTATACCCGCATCAGCTGCTTCTATAACGCTATCTCCCACAGCAAAAGCAGGGACAAAAATCAAGCTCACTTCTGCACCCGTTGCCTTAACAGCTTCTGCAACAGTATCAAAAACAGGTTTATTTAAATGAGTTTGTCCGCCTTTAAAAGGTGTAACCCCACCAACTATATCAGTGCCATAAGCTATGCATTGTTCAGCATGAAAAGTTGCTTCTTTACCTGTAAAACCTTGAACAATTACCTTTGTGCTTTTATTGACTAAAATACTCATTATTTTTTCCTTATACTAAACTTTTTACAAGCTCTGCACCATTTTTAAGGTCAGTCGCTGCTTTAATATTTTTAAGATTTGATTTTTCTAAAATTTCTTTTGCTTCTTTAGCATTTGTCCCATCAAGACGCACAACAACAGGAACATTCACTTCAACATTTTTTGTTGCTTCTAAAATTCCATTTGCAATTCTATCACAACGAACAATACCACCGAAGATATTAATAAAAATAACCTTAACATTTTTATCTCTTAAAATGATTTCAAAGGCTTTTGCCACGGTTTGTGGATTTGCCCCACCACCCACATCTAAGAAATTTGCTGGTTTGCAACCGCTATAATTGATGATATCCATAGTTGCCATTGCAAGTCCGGCTCCATTAACCATGCAAGCAACATCTCCATCGAGTTTAACATAGCTTAATCCATATTCACCCGCTTCTCTTTCAGCAGGATTTTCTTCTGTAATATCTCTCAATTTTGCAATCTCTTCGTGGCGGTAAAGAGCACTATCGTCAAAACTGCATTTTGCATCTAAGGCATAAAAATCACCTTCAGCAGTTTTGATTAAAGGATTGATTTCTAACATATTCATATCTTTATCCATGTAAAGTTTATAGAGTTTTTCTATCATTGAAATTAATTTTTTCGCTTCATCTTTGTCAAGTCCAAGCACCTTAGCAACCTCAAGTCCATGAAAGAGTTTAAAGCCTATTTGTGGATCAATACCTACTTTTGCAATTTTATCCGGACTTTCCTTAGCCACTTTTTCTATATCCATTCCTCCTTCACTTGAAGCAATGATAGTGATTTGTTCTGCCATTCTGTTAAAAAGTATAGCCAAATAATATTCTTTAACAATATTTGCTCCACTCTCTATATAAAGCTTTTGCACAAGCTTACCTTCGGGTCCTGTTTGATGTGTGACTAAATTCATACCTAAAATTTGGTTTGCGTAGTTTTTAACTTCATCTAAATTTTTAGCGATTTTAACACCGCCCCCAAGTCCTCTACCTCCTGCGTGAATTTGAGCCTTCACCGCCCAAACGTTGCCACCTAAATCTTTAGCATTTTGCACAGCTTCATCAACGCTAAATGCTACCTTGCCCTTAAGGGTAGGTATATTATAACTTGCAAAAATTTCTTTTGCTTGATACTCGTGTATATTCATTCATTCTCCCTTGTATTGATATTTAATTAAAGATTTTTTTAACTTTTTTTCTTCCTCAGCACTAAGAGTGAGTTTCATCACCTCAATAACGCCTTCTAAACCTAATCTTGCCATCACACCTAAAGCCTTATTTTCCACTCCAAATTCACCATGTAAAATCACACTCATAGGCAAAAACTCGCCACTTCTTATGGACTCAAGCATTCTTATACAAGCACTTGCAGGTGCTAAGAAAGCGGAAGTTTTAAGGTGTTTAATCACCTTCGCACCTCCTGTTTTAACTTCATTTTCTAAGTCCTCAAGTTCTTCTTCGTCTAAAAATTCTTCAATGCTTCTGTTTTTAACTTTTGCATAAGAAAAAAGTAAGACCATATCATCATTATGAAAACCTATGAGTCTGGTATCAACACTTGAAGTTGGAACTCCAAGCTTCTTAGCTGCTTCGTATTTAAATCTTGCATTGTCTAAAATTCCTGCCATCGCAATAATCTTTTTAGGCGAAAAAAGATTGCTTTCATAGAGGGTATTGAGCAAGAAATCCACCGGATTTGTGATGATAATAAAAAGAGGATTTTCAACAAATTGCTTTATATTTTTAGCACAATCGAGCATAATCTTTGCATTGGTTTGGTAAAGCTCATCCCTACTTTGTCCATCTTTTCTTGGTACACCTGCAGCAAAAATGACAATATCAGAATTGCTCGTATGAGAATAATCCTTAGTGCAAATAAGATTTATAGCTAAATTGAGTGCTGTGATGCTTTGAGAAAGCTCTAATTCTCTAGCTATAAGCACCTCCTCACTCCGATCGATTAAAACAAGTTCTTGTGCAAATTCCCTTAAAATCAAAGCATAAGCAATGCTTAAACCTACATTTCCTGCACCGATAATAGAAATTTTCATCTTTTTTGCTCTATCTTTGCAATGATAGCATTAAAAGTCTTGCTAGGACACATAATGCTTTTAGCTTTTTTATCATCAAATTTATAATACCCACCAAGATCAACTTTAACCCCTTGTGCGTCTATAAATTCTTGTCTGATTTTTTCTTCATTTGAGCTAAGTTCTAAAGCAATGTCCTTAAAGAAAGTTTGAAGTTCTATATCATTAGCCTGTCTGGAAAGATGATGAGCCAAATACATTGCAAGATAAAAATGGCTTGTGCGGTTGTCATCTTCATTGACCTTTCTCGATGGAGCCTTATTATTTTCTAACCATTCGCCTATAGCCTCATCAAGGCAAGCCGCTAAAACTCTTGCTTTGTTATTGGAGCATTTGTTCGCATAAAATTCCAAACTCGCTTGCAAAGCTAAAAATTCGCCTAAACTATCCCAACGCAAATGATTTTCCTCGATAAGCTGTTCAACTTGTTTAGGAGCAGAACCTCCCGCTCCGGTTTCAAACATGGCTCCTCCATTTAACATAGGCACAACTGAAAGCATTTTTGCACTTGTTCCAAGTTCTAAAATAGGAAATAAATCTGTAAGATAATCCCTTAAAACATTTCCAGTGATTGAAATCGCATCTTTTCCCGCACGAATAAGCTCTAAACTTTTTAAGCAAGCTTCTTTTGGGGCTAAAATTTTTATATCTTGACCTTTTTCTTTAAGTCTTTCTTTAACCAAAGAAGCCATAATTTTATTGCTTTCTCTTTTCTCATCAAGCCAAAAAATTGCTTCACTCCCCGTTAAATTTGCCCTCTCAATACCTAAATCAATCCAATTAATAATCGCATCAAATTTCGCTTGATTGGCTCTATAAATATCGCCTTTTTTAACCCTATGTTCAAGTAAGGTCTTGCCCTCTGCTACGATTTTAAAAATTCCCTCTTCTTTTGCCACAAAAGTTTTGTCGTGAGAGCCGTATTCTTGAGCTTTTCTAGCCATTAAACCCACATTTGAAACCGTTCCTAAAATTCTAGGATTAAGCGTACCATTTTCGTGTAAATCTTCAATAACCGCTTCATAGATTGTCGCGTAAGTTTGGTCTGGAATGAGAGCATTTGTATCCTTTTCTTTGCCATTTTTATCCCAAAGTTTTGCTCCATTTTTAAGCATAGCAGGCATTGAAGCATCAACAATCACATCACTTGGGACATGCAAATTTGTGATGCCTTTATCGGAATTAACCATAGAAATTTCAGCTCTTGTGTCTAAAATTTCTTTGTATTTTTTAAGTATTTCTTCTTTTTTCTTTGAATTTTCGATTTTATTTAAAAGCTCGGATAAACCATTGTTTGCATTAATGCCTAATCTCCCAAATTCATCTTTAAATTCAGCAAAGAGTTCTTTAAAAAATACTTCAAGAGCGTAGCCAAAAATTATAGGGTCGCTGACCTTCATCATCGTTGCTTTAAGGTGCAAAGAAAAAAGCAAATCTTCTTTTTTACAAAATTCAATTTCCTTTTCATAAAAGGCTTTAAGTTTTTCAACATCCATAAAAGTCGCGTCTAAAATTTCATTTTTTTCAAGTTTTAAACCTTCTTTTAAAATTTCACTTTTTCCGCTATCTGAAACAAATTCTATATTTGCAGTGCAATCTTTTTCGATTAAAACCGCTTTTTCATTTGAAAAAAAATCTCCTTCTTTCATATAAGAAACTTTGGTTTTAGACTTTTTATCAAAAGGTATAACGCGGTAGGGATTGTTTTTCGCATATTCTTTTACAGCTTTAGTGCAACGGCGGTCCGAATTACCTTGACGCAAAACGGGATTGACAGCTGAACCTAAAATTTTTTGATATTTTTCTTTAATTTGAATTTCTTCGTCATTTTTTGGTTCATCTGGGTAATTTGGTAACATATAGCCCTTATCTTGAAGCTCTTTAATCGCTGCTTTAAGCTGTGGAATAGAGGCTGAAATATTTGGGGTTTTAATCAAATTTGCATCTGCTTTTTTAACAAGCTCCCCTAAATCTTTTAAGGCATCTTCGCATTTTTGTTCATTTGTAAGGTAATCGCCAAAATGAGCTATAATCCTTCCGGATAAAGAAATATCAGAGGTCTTAACAGCTATATTTGCTCTGCTTAAAAAAGCTTGGACGATTGGAAGAAACGAATAAGTCGCAAGAGCTGGGGACTCATCAGTTAAAGTATAAGTAATATGCATTTTTATCCTTTCTATAAAAATTTTAATTCTAACTATGAAAGTATAATACAATTAAAAAATTTTTCAAGGGTAAATTTAAACTTCGTTTTATATTTAGCAAAAAAATGTTTAATTTTATCATTGAAATAAATTCACCGGAAGTTGAATGATGTTCTTAATCAAATTAAAAGGCGTTTTCAAAGTGTCAGTTAAAATTTGAGTGTGAAATTTAGGATCTTCAAAGGTGCCATCAATTTTTAAATTCGTGCTGATTTCTTGGTCTTTACCTAAAACCACATAATTAAGAAATGGAACTTTTGAAATTGCTGTAGAAGCAGATTTTAAAGTCTTAAGCTCTAAATCCAAATCTATAGTGCTTAAACGCAAATTCGCATTTCCTAAGCCAAAAATATCCACACTCTCTCCGTTTAAATTAATTGCTTCAATACTCAATAAATCTTTCTTACGATTAAATACTACTTTACCTTCAATCAAACTGAGTCCTTTTTGATTAAAAGTTGGAGATTTAAACAAAAGCAAACTCGGCACAGTGTCGATAAAAGAAATCAACGCGTTAATCCCTTTTAAGTCTTTTAAAAAAGTATTTTTCAATTCAAATTGCCCTGAAAAAAATTCTAATCCACTCCCCTTTACATTTAAATTAAACACACCATCTTGCACCGCTTGTTTTTGTAAAAAGGTATTGATAAATTCATCGTTCATATTTTTTACTTCAAGTTTTAAATCATCAGGAGAATAATAAAGCTTAAAATCGGCTTGATTTTTATTTGCCTTTGCGTTTATAATCCCCTTATCTAAAGAAGCTTCAATCTTATCAAATTGCAAAGTCTTATTCATATCTGCTAAAATAATGCCAAAATTTGCTCCGCCAAAAACAATATTTTCTTGATCAATGTTAAAATTTCCCCCCTCGCTCTTTTTGTAAATATAAGTGAGATTATTTAAATGAATTTCTTTGTTTTGTTTGTTTAAATTTGCATTGACAAGATTGCTTTTAGAATGAATCTGTATTCTGTCGTTTTGATTGCTGATGTCAAAACTATCCCTTTCATAAGGAGTTTTACCCGCGATTAAAAAATCGCTTTTAAATTGTGCTTCATCAATTTTTAACGTAAAATCTTTAAAATTTTCACTCTTATAATATACATTTGAGGCATTTTTTAAATTAAATTTTTGAAGCAAAGACGAATAGGGAACAAGGGCTGAAATTTTACTCAAACTTGCCTCTAAACCTTGTTGAAAATTCATATCAAGCCCCCATTGAGGAACAGACATTTTAACGGCTTGAGAAAAATCTAAATTAAGATTTATTTTTTGATTTTTCATATCTATAAATTCATTATGCAAACTCAAAATATCAGTTAAAAATGTGCCCTTTTTTTCTAGCAAATCAATATTTGCATCAAAATGAGCTTCTAAAAAATCATTTTTCACATCAGCATTTTCAATCTTTAAATCATCTTGCTTAAGATAAACAAAGGCTTGAGTCACATTAAAATCAAGCAAAGACAAATTTGCATTTTTAAGCTCAAATTCCCCGTTGTATTGTATATTTTTTCTATCAGCTTTTAAAAAAGCTATTTTTAAATTAAAATCTGTTTTGACTGCTCCGCTTTTTTGATAAAAAGGCAAGGTTAAACCATAAGATTTTAAGAGTTGAAAGAGTTTTTCATCTAGTTTTAAATTATGAGATAGAATATGTAAAGACATTCCTATGTTTTTATTAAATATATCATACAAATAAATCTTGCTTTTATCTAAATCTGCTCCGTTGTAAGTTGCTTTATCAAAATTAAAATCAAGTCTTTGTGCTTCAAGCTTTAAAGCAAGATGAGGAATTTTAATCGCATTCATATTATGATTTAATTTAATTTCAGCATTTTGCATAAAAGAAGAGCTTTGAATTTCATCTAAATAATAATTTTGTTTTTTTAAATCCGCAAAACCTTTAAGGTATTCTATATGATAAAATTCAGCCTTAATGCCCTTTGTCAATAAATCAGTAAGATGTTGAGACAAGGCTATCTTGTTTTGACTTTGTTCTAGGATTTGTTTTAAAATTTGTGAAAGATGTTTTGTATTAGCATTTGTAATTTCATAAGACATTTGTCCCTTTTTATAAGAAATGCTTGTATTAAAATCTATCAAATGTGAATAAGCTTTAGCATTAAAATAATAGAATTGACTTTTTGTATCAATGTCTAAATTTCCTTCTATACTTAAGTTATAATCCTTAATCCATAATTTCTTAATATCTGCATTAATAAGATGTTCGTTTGGCTTTTGCAGGTTGATTCTAAGGAGAAAAAGCTTGTTATCAACAAGAAAATCATCATTTTTAAAAAGAATTCTTATATGGTCATCTTTAAAATCGAAATTTGCAATATCAATTTCTTGCACAAGCATATAAAGATAATTGATATTTTTTACAACTTCTAAAAGCTCTTTTGAGGTGTCGTCTATGTTTTGGGAATTTTTATTATTTTGTAAATTTAAAGTGATATTTTTTGCTCGTAAAATGAGTTTTTTATCTAATTTAATATATAATTGCTCTAATGTTAAAAAATTAGAATGGACGCTAGATATGGAAATTCCGTTTTTCAAAACCAAAAATGAAACAAATATAAGCACACCAAACACGCCCAAAATATACAGAATCTTTTTTTTCATCAGAAACTTCTTTTTATTTTTTATGATAGCCCTTTTAAATTACCTCAATCAGCCTCTACAAAGCAATTCTGTGGTCTATATCCCTCAAGGCTCAATCTCTAAAATTATAACACATTTAAACCAAAATAATTATGAAATGAGCGAAATGGATAAATATATTTTATTTTTACTCGGAAAACCTCAATCAGGTTGGATTAATATAGGCACAAAACCTCTTAATCGTGCTGAATTTTTACACAAACTCACAAGAGCTAAGGCTGCTCTTGTAAATATCACCTTAATTCCGGGCGAAACAAGTTTGATTTTTTTAGAACAAGTTGCAAAAATTCTTAATCTCAACAAAGATACACTTTGGACTGAATTTAAAAAACAAGCCCCTTTTGAAGAAGGGGTTTTCATACCCGAAACCTATAAAATTCCTAAGGGAATCACTGAAAATTTATTGATTTATTTTTTGCTTAAACATTCTGAAAATATTTACAGGCAGAGTGCGAAAAAAATTTTTGGTGAATACAACGCTAAAAAATGGCATCAATATGTCATCACTGCTTCAGTGATTCAAAAAGAAGCCGCAAATGAAGAAGAAATGCCCATTGTTGCAAGTGTGATTTATAATAGACTGAAAAAAAATATGAAATTGCAAATGGACGGGACACTTAATTATGGAATTTATTCTCATATTAAGATTACTCCGCAAAGAATTAGAGAGGATGAAAGCTTTTATAATACCTATAAATTTGAAGGCTTACCAAAAGAGGCGGTTTGTAATGTTTCTTTAAATGCGATTAGAGCAGCAATTTTTCCAGCAAAAACAGAATATTTGTATTTTGTTAGAGATAAAAATACAGGTTTGCATGTTTTTACAACGAATTTAGAGGCGCACAATCAAATCATCGAAAAACAAAAATAAATTTAAACACCTAAGCTTTAATCTTAAGTTACAAATAGTTTTTTGGTGGATTTTACTCAATATTTTCAGTCAGTGAAAATTTAGAATTCAGTCGCGGTTATTTTTTAGTATCTTAGCCCCATTTGCTTTGTTTTTCTTAATTCAATGACTTATTTCTTAGCATTTGCTAAAAATTTGAAAAATTTCTGCTTCTTTTTTATCATTTTTTACATTTAAAGAATAAAAACGCTTGATAGTTCTTCACATTCTTTTTTTAAATCAAACATTTTTTTCTAAATATAAATTTAATTCTCATTTGTTTTCAATATAAAGCATTCCACACTTTTTTCCTTATTTATTAAAAAACACTCGAGTTAAAAAATACTCAAGCAATTTTAATTCTTTATTTAAATTTTCATTTTATCAATCAAAAAATTTAGCTCATTTCTATATTAAAAACTAAGTTTTTATTTTATTTGTATCTATGTTTTAAAACATTTTTCTTCAATTTTTCATTTTAACTTATGCCTAAAAAATAACATCTCTTAGCTCATTTTCACAATATTTAAAATAATCAAGTGATTTTAAATATTTTTCGCTTCTTTCCTTATTAAATTTTTATACAAAAACTGATTTGAAATGTCTTTGGAATTCATTATAATTTTTAATGTTATATTTCAATTCCAAACACCATCAAACAGCACATTTACTAAGAATTTCCTCACTTGCATTATCAGAAATAATAAAGTCTGTATAATGAAGCAAACAAGAACCAGACCTTATAACCTTTAAAACAAGTTTTTTATTGCCTTTTTCTTTTGGATTGTGTGCATTTCTAGCGAGCTCATAAATTTCATAAATGATTTCTTTGTTTAAAGTACTCAAATCAAGCTCTATCACCTTATCTTCAAATTCATTTGGTTCTTGAATGAATTCTTTGTCTGTAGTCTTTGTGTTGCTTTTCTTTATTGATTTAATTTTTAAATCTTCTAATTCCTCTAAATTTTTTATATCCTTTAAAGAAAAACTTATTTTACCCTCATCGGTCCTATAAGAAAGTAAAAAACCATAAGCCAAATTATTCTTTTGAGGGTCCTTAAAAATTTGTTCTATTTCCTCAACATTTGCTTGAAAAACAACAACTTCAAAAGATGAGTACAAATCTAAAATTGTAAGCGAACCATAACGTTTATTGCTCTTACTCATCATTGTTTTAAAATCTTCTATCTTTCCTATATTTAAAATTTCACCCTTGCCCTTAAGTTCCGAAAAATCAATGCTTTTAACATATTCTATTTTATCTATTTTATCAAAAAAACCATCCAAAGGATGTCCAGAAACATAAATCCCTAGAATTTCTTTTTCATAAGCTAATTTCTCTAAAGGCTTAAATTCTTCATCATTTTTCACAATATTAACTTTCAAATCCGCATTTAATTCTTCTTCACCAAATAAAGAATTTGCAGATTCTTTACGAATCTTTGCCATATTTCTTGAAGTTTCAGCCAAAAGCTCTAAATTATCGCACAAACACTTTCTTGTATAACCAAATTCATCAAAAGCTCCTGATTTGGCTAAGCTCTCTAAAGTCCTACGAGTGATTTTAGCGGGTTCAATTTTACTTAAAAATTCACTAAGATCTTTAAATTCCCCATTTTTTCTAATCTCAAGCAAATTCTCTACCGCTGGAACACCCACACTCTTAATCGCATTTAAACCATAGATTATTTTTTCTTGTCCATTTTCGTTGATAGCACTGAATTCTCCGATAGCTTTGTTGATACTTGGTGGGGAAAGTTTGATATTCATTTTTTTCATCTCATCAATATAAACAGCAATTTTTTCAACATTATTTTCTTCGCTCGTTAAAAGAGCTGCCATAAATTCACTAGGATAATAAGTCTTTAAAAACGCTGTTTGGAAAGTGATGAGAGCATAGGCTGCAGAATGAGATTTATTAAAACCATATCCTGCAAATTTGACAATAAGCTCCCAAAGTTCTTCAGCCTTAGTTCTATCATACCCTTGTTTTTCAGCTCCGTCTGCAAATTCACTTTTAAGTTTTTTCATCTTTTCTGGATCTTTTTTACCCATAGCACGGCGCACCACATCGGCACCACCTAAAGAGAATCCGCCGATAATTTGGACAATTTGCATCACTTGTTCTTGATACACAATAATCCCATAAGTAGGCTCTAAAATATTTTTTAAAGAATCAAAAGGATATTGTATGGATTTTACGCCATGTTTTCTGTCGATAAAATCATCAAGCATTCCTGATTCCATAGGTCCTGGGCGATAAAGTGCTAAAACCGCTATGAGATCTTCAAAACATTCGGGTTTTAATCTGGCATTCAAACTTTGCATACCGCTTGATTCAATTTGAAATATCCCTAAAGTATTGCCACTTTGTATGGTTTTATAGACCTTAGGATCATTCACATCAACACTTTGCCAAACAATATCGCGATTGTGTCTTTTTTTAATCAATTTAATCGCATTATCAATCAAAGTCAAGGTTTTAAGACCCAAAAAATCAAATTTAATCAAATCAATATCTTCTAAATGGTCCTTAGAATACTGCGTAACCAAATGTTTTTCATCATTTTTACTCTGTCTAAAAAGCGGGGTTTTTTTCCATAAAGAATCGTTTGAAATCACCACTCCAGCCGCATGCATACCTGCGTTACGATTGAGTCCTTCTAAAGCCCTAGCATATTCCCAAACCTGCCTACCTTTAGGATGTTTTTCAATAAATTCTTTAATTTTAGGTTCTCTTTCATAGGCACTATCAAGCGTTTTAAGCTCTTCAGGTATGAGTTTAGTCAGCTCATCTGCATCGGCAATACTCATATCACAAACCCTTGCAACATCTCTTATCACACCCTTAGCCAAAAGCTTACCAAAAGTAATCACTTGTGCAACTTTATCCGCTCCATATTTATCAATCACATAATCAATCACCTCAGCACGTCTGTATTGACAAAAATCCACGTCAATATCGGGCATAGATACACGTTCCGGATTTAAAAATCTCTCAAAAAGCAAATGATACGGGATAGGGTCTAAATCCGTAATTTTCAAACAATACGACACCAAACTTCCTGCCGCTGAACCCCTACCCGGTCCCACAGGAATTCCTTTATCTTTCGCCATTTTAATGAAATCATGGACTATGAGCATATAACCTGAAAATTTCATATTTTTAATGATTTGTATTTCTGTATCAAGTCTTTGCTTGTATTCTTGATGTTGTTTTTCATCAACAAATTTAAGTCTTTCTTCAAGTCCTATTTTACAAAGATACTCAAAAACTTCATCATCATTAGCAAAACTTATATCATTGTTTGGTTCTGGTATATTTATATTATATTTTTTAGCGTATTCAAGGGTAAATTTAAAATTTGGGGGAGTGGGATTGCCTAATTTTAATTCTAAATTGCATTTATCAACAATCTCTTGTGTGTTTGAAATGGCTTCTGGTATATCTGCAAAAAGCTCACTCATTTGAGCAGGAGTTTTAAGATAAAATTCATGCACATTATGACGCATTCTATCAGGGTCGTTGAGTTTTTTTCCCATAGAAATACACATAAAAACTTCGTGTGCTGGAGCTCTTTCTTTAAAGGTATAATGTGTATCATTTGTAGCAATGATCTTTATATCAAGTTCTTTTGAAAGTCTTATAATCTCATCATCAATAAACCTTTGGTCTAAAATACCATGCCTCATAAGCTCAAGATAAAAATCCTCGCCAAAAACCTTTTTATACCAAAGAGCTGCTTCTTTTGCGGCTTCATAACCCTTTGCACCAAAGCGAATGTTTTTTTCATTGTGAGTATTTAAATGCCAATTCACCTCCCCTTGCAAACAAGCTGAAGAACAAATCAAACCTTCGCTACGCTCTTCTAAAAGCTTTTTATTGATTCTAGGATAATAATACAAACCTTTAATATAACTTTGAGAGCTAAGATACATTAAATTTTGATACCCTATTTCATTTTTAGCATACAAACAAAGGTGAAATCTCTGCCTTGAACTTTTATCACCAAGTTCTTCATGATTATGCAAATAAGCTTCCATTCCTATAATAGGTTTTAGACCATGTTTTTTCATTTTTTGATAAAAATCAATGGCTCCAAACATATTGCCATGGTCGGTCATTGCAACACTTGTTGCACCTTGCTGTTTAAGGGTTTGAGCTAATTCCTCGAGCTTATTAGCTCCATCAAGTAAAGAATATTCTGTATGTAAATGCAAATGGGTGAATTGACTCATCATTAATCCTTCAAAAATTTACACTCTATAATTTTGAGAGATATTATAAAATTTATAAGCTGAATTTGAAAGAAAATTTTTCTGAAAATCTCATAAAAATTTGGATTATTGCAAAGAATAATCCAAAAAATTTACCGCGTTAATGGAACTTGCAAGCCTTCATACAAAGCTTGATAAATTGCATCACCACAAAGTACTTTAACAAGCTCTAAACCAAATAAAATCGCTGTTGCAGGACCTGCTGAAGTGATGACGTTTTTATTCACATTGACTGCTTTTTGCACTCTTTGTCCCTTAAGTCCAACTTCACAACCCGGATAGCAAGTGAATGCACCATCCAAAACACCCGCAGCATCTAAAACGATAGGAGAAGCACAAATGGCAGCAACGATTTTACCTTGAGCATATAAATTCTTAATAATCTGCAAAATTTCTTGATTGTTTTTAAGATTATTCATTCCTTCAAAACCGCCGGGTAAAGCAATTGCGTCTAAATTCTGGCTGTCAATTTGCCCTAAATTGAATTCAGCCCTTATGCTTATCCCATTTGCTCCTTTCACCAAAAGTTCTTTATCTAAAGAAGCGATAAAAACCTCCAAATTTTTATCCATTTGCGTTGCACGTTTTAAAACATCTGCAATACCTATAAATTCAGCTTCTTCAAAGCCTTGTGCAAGTGGAATTAAAATTTTCTTACTCATTTTTTCTCCTTTTTATTTAATTGACTCCATTTTTCTTCTCTTTCTTTGGCTCTTTGATTCATTTGCCGATTAAATCCTACAACCAAAAAAGCAATAAACAATATAAAAAATAAATATAACATATCTCTTAAAATTTCCATTATCTTAACCTTTTAATTTTCATTGTAGCACAAAAATATAAATCTTTAAGAAAAATCAATTTTATTTTGCATTTTTTATTAGTTTTATTTTTAAAATTAAAAATGCAAAATGCTGTGATTAAAACATGGCTAAAAATACAAAAATAATTTAAAACAACAAATATTTTTTAACAAATCAATTTTACACAACGATAAAAAATCAAAGTTTAAAAATTTTAATTCAAAAATTTTATGTTTGATTAAAAATTAATCTTCTAAATCAAATTTTAAAGGAATTTCAACATTTGCAAGATAAGTTGGCGTGTCAAAATCTTTTAAATTTCCCTCTTTTCTAAAGCCATTTTGCAAAAATTTTTCAGCTAAATCTTTTCTTAAATAACTCACCTCAATCGTTGTGCTCCAAAACAAACCTCTAGAATAAAAAATTTTACCATGATTGTTTAAATGCGTATGGATAGGAACAAAATACTCATTAAGCCTTTCAAGCACCTTTTTGCGTCTTTTAAACCCTTCAATTTCTTCAACATTACAACCATGAAATTCGAAGATAACTTGAGTAAAATATGCACTTAAAAGCTTTATATCAATGTCTTCTAACATTTGCCATTCAGAATTTTCTATATCGCATTGCAAAATATTTGCTTGAGTTGTGTCAAAAGCGTTGTCCATTAACGCTTGAGTGATTGTAATGGTATGCTCATCATTTTTTGCACCGATAAATTTTTTATAAAAATGAATGTTTTTGTGGATATAGGGAGATTTTTCTATACTTGCATCATATTCTATAACTTCAAATCCAAATTCTGCCATCTCTAAATCCCAAGGCGAATACTCACTCACGCCCAAAGATAAAGCCTTAGGAGAATTTTCTAATCCCCCCCCCCATTTATACATAACATAGCCTCCATCATTAGCACCGCCAACGCGTATAAGCTTGTCTGTATCGAGTTTAAGAGGTTTTAAAAGCGTGAGATAATTGCGAATGTTTTCAAAAACTTGTTCATTAGGATTGATACGAATGAAATTTCTATCTCTGCTTTGAAGAAGCAAAAGTAAAAGCTGCTTATCTTTAGAATTTATATCTGAATTTATAATGATATTTGACATTAAAAGATTATAAATGAGCTGATTGTTTAATTCTAAATTTTTATTAAAAATTTCTAAATCCTGCATGACTCTTTCCTTAAACTCTCTTTGTTTTTTAAAAAAATGCAAATATTATAATTAAAAATCACTTATAGAAATATTATTAAAACTAAAAAATTTAAATTTTTCTTATCTCTAATCCCAGCATTCCGCATTTTTAATACCAAGTTTTGTTGCACTAAATTGCGGATTAATCCCAGATTTTACTTGAATGTTAAAATCATCAAGAACCTTAAGCACAATTTTTCCTAAAAGGAGCAAAGAAATGATATTTGTCGTTGCCATAAATGCCATAGTTAAATCTGCTAAACTCCAAGCCAGATTGAGGTTGATTTGAGTGCCGATAAAAATCATTGCTACTGCTGTGATTCTAAAGAAATTCATAGCCAATTTTGACTCGCTTAAATACTTCACATTAGCCTGTGCGTAATAATAATTTCCTATCAAAGAAGTGATAGCAAAAAGCACGATGGCTATAGTTACAAAATGAAGCCCAAAAGAACCATAATATCCCCTCATCGCTTCTTGCATCAAAGGCATTGCTGTGAGCAAAGGCTTTCCATTTTCTCCAAGGTCAAAATACGCTGCAGAAAAAAGAACCAAAAATCCGGAACTCGTGCAAATGATGACATCAATCAGAACAGAAAAAGCTTGAATCACGCCTTGTTTAGCCGGATGAGTGGTAAAGGCTGCTGCGGCTGCATTAGGAGCTGAACCCATTCCTGCTTCATTAGAAAAAAGTCCTCTTTTAATGCCAATAACCAAAACTGAACCCGCAAAACCACCAAAAATGGCTTTAAAATCAAAGGCGTTTTCAAAAACTACTTTGAAAACAAGAGGAAATTTTTCAAAATTCATTAAAATCGCAATCAAAGCAAGAAAGATATAAGCAATCGCCATAAATGGAACTATCAAAGAACTCACTTTACCGATTTTAGTATGATGAGAGAAAAACATCCAAATTCCAAACAGACTTAAAATCACTCCAATCACAATAGGATAAGAGCTTTCATTATAAGGCAAAGCGGAGTTTGGATTAAACATTTTATAATAAATTTCAAAAGATGAAGTCAGAGTATAGCTTTGAAGACCATTAAAACCATAAGCATAGGTTAAGATAAGGGCAAAGGCAAAAAACATTGCTAATTTATCAAAGCCCAAAGCTTTTTTAATGTAAAAAGCGGGACCACCCTTATACCCCCCCCCATCTTTTGATTTATAAACTTGAGCTAAAGTGCTTTCTGCAAAGGCTGAAGCACCACCAAAAAAAGCCATTGCCCACATCCAAAACAAAGCCCCTGCTCCACCTGAAGATAAAGCAAAGGAAATTCCTGCAATATTTCCTATACCCACTCTTGAAGCGGTTGATACCATCAAAGCTTGAAAAGGAGAAAGTTGTTCTTTACTAAAAGTAACATTTTCTCTAAAAATCTTAAAACTTAAAAACAGCATTCTAAATTGCACAAAACGCGTTAAAAAACTATAATAAAAACCGCAAATTATCAGCAAAATAATCATCATTGTATCGGTATAAGGGATAATATCATTAGAGATAAAATCTGGAATTTTATGATTGATTAAATTTAAAATCGCATTGTTTGAAGAATCCATAAATAGCTCCTTTACACTTTTACACTTATTCTAGTGTATTTTTCTATAAAAAGTCTATTTTTGTCAAATAAAAAATATAAATTTTAAAAAAATGAGAAAATATGAAACATTTAAACTTTAAAATTGCAAAAATTTTGCCTTAAAGCCTCATAGGCAATAATTCCTACACTTGTGGCTAAATTTAAACTTCTTCCATAAGATTTCATCGGTATGGTAATGGCATTGTTAGGATTTAACTCCATAAGTTCTTTTGGCAGACCAAAACTTTCACTGCCAAAAAACAAAAAATCTCCACTTTGAAATTCTGCTTCAAAATAAGGTCTTTTACTCTTAGTTGTAGCAAAGAAAAAACGATTTTTTTGAATCAAATTTTCTTTCAAAAATTCCTCTAAATTCTCCCAGATTTGAGGTTCTAACTTGCTCCAATAATCAAGACCCGCTCGACGCACAGCCTTTTGAGAAAGCTCAAAAATCGTAGGTTTTATAATATGAAGTTTAAAACCCGCATTATAACACATTCTGCCTATACTACCGGTATTTTGAGGAATTCGTGGATTGACTAAGATGATGTTAAACATTTTAAATCACAATTCTTGGAATATTTGGATGAAGTTTGACTAAAATTTCATAGACTATAGTATCAAAAAATCGTGCCCAAAGTTCAGCATCATCAAACACGCAAATTTCTTCTCCTAAATCCTCACAAGAAAAACTATCCATAGACATTTTACCGAGTATAGCCTTGCCATTTGCTAATCTTAATTCACCCTTGCCATTAAAACGTAACAAACCATCCGCATAGCCCAAATCATAAGTTGCGATTTTTAAATCATTTTCAGCCGTATAAGCACCACCATATCCTACACTTTGCGAGTTTTTTAACATCCTTGAACTCAATCTATGGGCATAAAGACTTAAAACTTTTTTTAAATTTTCATTTGTATAACCAAATTGAGCAAGCCCTACCCTACAAAGCTCATCATCAGGTAATTTCGCAACCCTAAAAAGTGCAGGAGAATTAAAAGAATGAAAGATGAATTTTAAATCACTCTGTTTTTGTAATAATTCTTTAGCTCTTTGAAATTTTTTTCTTTGTATAAAAAAACTCGCATCCATTTCATCTGCACGAGCAAAATGCGTGAAAGCTCCTTCTAGTTTTAAAGGATGTTTTTTTAATTCTTTTAAAACAAAATCTAAATCTTCCAAGCAAACACCATTGCGATGCATATTTGTATCAATTTTAAGATGAATTCTTGTATGTTTTTTAAACCGCGTTATCAAAGAAGAATCATTGAGTGCATAAATAAAACAAGCATTTTCATCACCATGGGGACGATGAGAAAGTATGAGTATATTTTCAAAGAAATTTTTTAATTCAAAGGCTTCTTTTTCGCTTTTTACAGCGATGAATTTAACACCACAAGCCTTAGCAATGGGTGCTAAAATCTTTGCTCCATGTCCATAGGCATTGTCTTTAAAAACACAGATGAGTTTTTCAAAACCACCGGCTTTGATGGCGATTTGATTGAGATTGAATTCATAAGATTTTTTATCGAGTTTAATTAAAGACATTATTGTTCTGCAATAATCTTCATCTTGCCCCTATTATCAAGTTTAACATATAGAATTTTATTGCCCTTGAATTGATAATTTTTAGTATAATAATCCTCATAAAAAGAAATTCTATACATTCTTTCATCGTCTAGATTTGGATAGGGGCTGATAATAATATTTGAAAATTTAATACTCTTTTGCTCTTTTCTTGAGAAAATTGTCTTTTTCATTGAAGCAAATTGACTAAAATCACTTTTATCAAAGCGTCTGAATCCTTTTTCATCATAAAAACTTAAATAAGCATTCACATCACTTATAGTCCAAGCCTGTTTCCAAGCAAACAAATCCGCAAACAAAGAAGCCACTTCATCTTTTTTTGCCAAAACTTCGTTTTTTTCTTCAGTCAAAACATAAACTTTTTTACCTTCTACAACTTTAGCAAAAAGCTCTAATTTATCATTGAGTAAAGCGATACAACCTCTGGTTTTAAACTCATCAAGTCTTGTTCCATCAAGCGGATAGCCGTGTATCCAAATTCCTCCGCCGGTTTTTCCTTGAACTTTATCAAGCAAATTAGGATAACTTGTCGCAAAAGCAAAGGGTCCATAATACTGGTCTGCCTTAAATTTAGTCCCAAGCTCATAAAAACCTATCGGAGTTTTTAAATCCCCTTCTTTTTCTTTATTGCCCATTAAACCTGTAATCACATCTTTTTGCTCGAATTCTTTTTTTATAACTCCATCATTGTAAGAATAAATTCTAAGAATTTTGCTCGTTTTATTCGTTACAACGATATAACTTTCTTGGTCATAATATCCAAGAGAGACATTTTGCTCACCAAGTTCTTTAAGCCAAAAATCCTTGCTCGTAAGCTCCTTTTCTATAGCAACACCTACCGCATTCAAACCATCATTAAGATAAATTTTAACCAAATCAACGGCATTAACACTTGAAACAAAAATCAAAACAACAGCAATGATTTTAAGCGTAAATTTAAACAAGACTTATCCTTTATTAACATTCTATTTTATCTTTAAGATACAACATTTTCATCACAATATTTCATTTATTAATTTTGTAATTATAGAATTTTTTCCTTAAAAAATAGCAATTAAAATGAAAATTTTAAACACTTTTAATAAAATCTTAAAATTCAAAGCTTATCTTTTTCTAATAATTTTCTAAGAATATATTTTATGATAAAAAATATCATTTTTTATATGAATTTTAGAAACATTTTGTTATGATTTACATAGTAAAACTATTAGATTAAATTTTTAAAGGAGAATGAAAAATGAAAAAAACATTGATTTTATTGTTACTAAGCATGAGTTTATGGGGCATGGATAAAGTGAGTATAGAAAATGCCTATATCAAACAAACTCCACCCCATGCAAAGGCAACTGCGATTTTTTTAACCATTAAAAATGACAGCGACAAAGATCTTTCCTTGCTCAAGGCTCAAACTAATTTAAGCAAAGAAACAGAGCTTCACACGCATAAAAATGAAAACGGCAAAATGGTTATGAAAGAAGTGCCAAGTATCCCTATAAAAGCTCATTCAAGCACAGAACTTAAACCGGGAGGTTTGCATATTATGGTTTTTGATATTAAAAATCAAATTGATGAAAATACTCGAGCCGATTTAACCCTATATTTTGATAACAATCAAAGCATTGAACTTAAGAATATCCCAAGTAAAGCGATTGTAAAACATTGATAAAAAAAGTTTTTTTTACCCTAAATTTTGTTTGTATTATGATATTTTTTAGCTCTTGCAAAGACGAAAAAAAATCCTTCGATGAACCCTTAAGTTGCGATTTAAATATCAAGGATTGCACCTACAAATTCAAAGATAAAACAATTCTCATATCTTTAAATCCAAAACCCCTACAAGCCTTAGATATTACGCATCTAAAAGTAGAAAATTTAGGTGATTATGACAATTTAAAGCTTAAAATCTATGGTTTGAATATGTTTTTAGGCGAAATTAAACCTAAACTTATCAAGCTTGGAAATGGAAATTATGAAAGTAAAATTGTTTTAAGCTCTTGCACTCTTGATGCGATGCGTTTTAGGGCTGAATTTACACAAAATGACAAACCCATAGGATTTTATTTTGATTTTGAGTTAAGAAGATGAAAAGAAATTTTATTTTTGCGATTTTAGTGCTTGTTTTAATCCTTACGAGCTTTTATTTTATTCCCAAAAACAATCCCTATGACTTTTCTTTAAGGTCTGAATTTGGTGAGCAAACAACATTAAAAAATTTTAGGGGCAAAAAACTCATTGTATATTTTGGCTATACTTTTTGTCCTGATGTTTGCCCAGCGACCCTTGCCCTACTTTCACAAACGCTTAATAAAATCAAAAATGACAAAGCCTATTTACTCTTTATTTCACTTGATCCGCAAAGAGATAAAGACATAGAAAAAACTAATGAATGGCTAAGATATTTTTATCCTCATGCTACAAGTTTGATTGCAAAAAATGAAAAAGAGCTTGAAAAACTCGCTAAAAATTATGGTGTGATTTATGAAAAAATTGATTTAAAAGATTCTGTTATGCAATATTCTATCGCACACAGCAATGAAATTTACCTTATCGATGAGCAAGGTAAATTTCAAAAAGCATTAAAAGATTTAAATCCCGAAGAATTATTTAAAGATTTAAAGACTTTTTTGCAAGATTAAAAAGCAAAAAGATCAGTTGAGAGATACCTTTCAGCTGTATCATTGAGCATAGTGAGTATTCTTTTTTCGGGAAATTTTTGTGCTAAAAGTTTCGCTGCATAAACATTTGCTCCGCTTGAAATTCCCACCATTAACCCACTCTTTGCAAGTTCTCTTGCTGTAAGGATGGCATCTTCATTGCTTACGACCATTATCTCATCAATCACTTCTTTGTTTAAAATTTCTGGGATGAAATTTGCTCCTATGCCTTGAATTTTATGAGGTCCAGCTTTACCCTCACTAAGAAGCGGAGAATCAAGCGGTTCAACGGCTATAATTTGAATGTTTTGCAGTTTTTCTTTTAAAATTTCACCCACTCCACTGATGGTCCCACCTGTTCCAAAACCCGCAACAAAAATATCAAGTTGAGAGTCTAAGTCATTGAGAATTTCCATAGCTGTGGTTCTTCTATGGGCATTTTTATTGGCTAAATTTGTAAATTGAGAAGGTATGAAAGAATTGGCATGAGTTTTTAAAAGCTCATTAGCTTTATCAACCGCACCTTTCATTCCTAAACTCGCAGGAGTAAGCTCGAGTTTTGCTCCAAAAAGCTCCATCATTCTTCTTCTTTCTAAGCTCATAGATTCGGGCATAGCAATCACGAGTTTAAGCCCTAAATCCGCACAAATCATCGCTAAAGAAATTCCTGTATTTCCGCTTGTTGCTTCGATAATCAAAGTATCTTTGTTAATCTTACCTTCGTCCAAAGCAGTTTTGAGCATCTCAAAAGCCGCTCTGTCTTTGATAGAATGACTTGGATTGAAAAATTCACATTTTCCAAAAATATTTTTGCCAAATTTTTCTAAACTGATTATAGGAGTATTGCCTATAAGCTCACTCACTTTGTGATAAATTCTCATGATTAACCTTTTTTTGTTTATTATAATAAAGAAAAAAAGTAAATAAGGAGTAAAAAAAGAATGATTAAAATTGAAAGCGATAGGCTAGAAAATCTAGCCTAATTGTTATTTTTTCTTTTTAGCTTTAGCAACTGCTTCTTTAAGATTTTTACCAACTTTGAATTTAGCAACTTTGGTAGCAGGAACCTTGATAATTTTACCTGTACTTGGCACTCTCGCTTCTCTTGCTTTTCTTTCTGCTATTGAAAAAGTTCCAAAACCTATGAAACTCACACTATCCCCTTTAGCTAATGCGTTAGCGATTGTAGAAATAACCGCATCAGTAGCTGTTGCAGCGTCTTTTTTTGTTATCCCAGCACTTTGAGCCACTTGGGAAATGAAATCTGCTCTAGTCATAAAAACTCCTTCTAAAATTTAAGAATGTGGAATTATAGCACATTTTAATTAAAAAACAAGTTTAAATTATCGTTTTTTTTTTTTTTTGTATTTTTTTGCATTCATTTTAACCCATAACGCTTTATTTACCTTACTTAAGATATATGTAAAATTCAGCTTTGCATCTTATATTTTTCAAATTCTCCACTTGTGTCTGTGTCATTTCCAATTTTTTCATACAACTCATAATAAAATTTGACAAAATCGCGACATTCTTCTGATTGAGGCAAAAAAACTCCCTCTTCTAAAACACAAAAACGATTTAAAAATTCTCTTGCATCAAGTCTTAACACATAATGTTTCGCTAAATCATGATAATTTTTTAAGCATAATTCTTTAAATTTTTCATAAAAATCCAAAGTAAAATTAACTTTAAATTCATTGTTTTTAAATTCCAAAGTTCCGCTTTCAAATAGCAAACTAAGATGTATCAAAGCTTCTGTATAATAAGGCTTAAGCTCATCAACCCTTTGCCACGCTATCAATCCCACAGCCCTTTTAATAAGCTCATTAAACACGGGCATTTTAAGTTCTTCTTGCTCATGATAAAAGAAATTAACAAGTCCTCCTGCTGTGGCTTTGTATTCTTCAATATTTTTAAAAAATCCACTTTGATTCATTTGTTTTTCAGTCTCTTCAGCAATAAAAAAAATATGCCCAAATTCGTGTCCTATAGTTGAAATTTCATAAACTCTTTTCCAAATTTCTTCTTCAAAAAATAAAATTTCTCTTGAAAAATCTAAAAATTTTTTATCAAAAATTTCACTCGAAATTCTCATAAAGGGTTTGCTTTTCGTATTTTCATACACAAAATTTAAAAAAGCAAAAATTTTCTTACCCGCTTTTTTACTTACAAATTCATCATTTGGCACGACTTGAGCAGAAAACAAACCCTTAAGTTCAGCCCCATAAAATACCATAGGAGAACAAATATAAAGCTGTGTTTTAGCTATATTATGATACACCTCATTTTTTAAATTCTCATCAATAATGCCGATATTTTCATAAACTCTGGTAAAGCTTTCCTTAATTTCTTTGCTAAAATTTAAAGCATCAAAAGTGCTTTCATCTTCTAAACGCAAATCCCATTCTAAAGCCACAGCATGAGTGTAATTATCCTCATAATACTCCAAAGGATGTCCCACTTGCAAAGGTGATTTGACTTTTAACCAAGCAAATTCAGCCTCTTGCCAAGCACTGATAATCTTTTCATCTTCTTTTTCACAAAATGCTTCTTTAAGCTTGTTAAAATATTCTATATAAGCAAATTCTTCTTCATTTTGTGCAAAATTTTTAAGTTCAGTGAGCATAGTATCAAAGGCAAATTCAAGTTTTAGAATTTCATTTTCAAAAAATCTTGCATAAGGAACAAATTTCCAAAGATTGCCGATTTTAACCAAAACGCCATAACTTCTTTCGCAAATTTGTCCTTGAGGGTTGAGCTGATAAAGCTTATTTTGACGCAAAAATTTCAAAGCATCATCTAAATTTGGAAAGAGCTGTGCTAAAATTTTATTATTTTTTTCTAAAATTTCTTTGGTCCAAACCACTTCAAAAGCATTCATAACAAGCCCTATACGATGCACTCCTTCGATTAAAGCTTGATAAAAATCATTTAAAAGCTTTTTTTGTTTAATTTCAAGGATAAGATTTTGGTGTTCTTCTTCATAAAATTTCCTAACCTCATCATATAAAAGATGTTTGATTTCTGTAATCTTTTCATCTTTAAAATGATGCTTTTGAAATTCTTTAACAAAATTTTCCTCTTTTAAATCAACAAGTCTCCTAAGAGCCGCTAAAATAACACTTGGCTCTTTTTCTAAACCACTAAGTTTGATTAAATTTTCTATGCTTTGATGACTTTCATTGCTGTCTAAAATTTCATAGAGAGCATTGATTTTTGCTTTGCGATGTTTTACAAGTTGAGATAATTCTTTAAAATGATTCATATTTTTCCCCTTTTTTAACTTTTTTAATTATAATTAATTTTTTAAAATAAGGAGTAAAAATGAGAGATATGGGAGAACCTAAATTAAAAATTGTTGCAATGCCAAATGATACAAATCCAGCTGGAAATATCTTTGGAGGTTGGATTTTATCTCAAATTGACCTTGCGGGAGCCATTGCCGCGAGGGAGCTTTCGCCTGAAAGAGTTGTAACAATTTCTATGGATAAAGTTGTGTTTAAAGAGCCTGTTTTTGTCGGTGATATAGTATCTTGTTATGCAAAAATTATCAAAGCAGGAAATACTTCAATCGCCGTTGAAGTTGAAGTGAGTGCTCAAAGAGTTGATGAGCTAGGTTGCACCTCTTGCATTAATGTAACTTCAGCCATAGTCACTTATGTCAGTGTGGATAAAAGAGGCAGAAAAAAACCTATCAGCAATGAATTAAAAAGAATTCACGGCTTTTTAGAGTCTTAAAGCAAAAAAGCTTTAAGACCTAGCAACAGCGGTTTAAACCTCCGCTATTATATTTTCTTTCTAAATAATCCTTAAAAAATTCCTCTCTGCTCTTAGGAGTTTTTTCGGGATGTTTTTCTTTCATATGTTCTAAATATTTATCATAACTCGCAACGCCCACTAAGGGGTGAAAAAACCTTTCGGCTTTTTCATAATAAAAATAAATTTTTCTAAGCATTAAGTTTGACATAAGGACTTTCCTTAAGCGGAATTTTAATCTTACCCAAACAAATTCCTATACAAGAAGCAACCACTAATAAAGTTGTTAGCATAAAGAATATACAAAGAATGGCGTCGAGTAAATTCGCAAATTTAGCCTGCGAAGCAGCTGAAATGTCCTTTTGTATCTTAGCTTTTTCCGCTTCATCGCTTGTTTGTATGAGTTGTTCTTCTAAAGCTTTGATTTTATCACTATTGATTTTAACTGCTGCAATATGAGAAACGGCATTTGCGACTTTATTGCCCTCTTCATAAGGTAAAACTTTTTGAATTCCGCCATATAAAGTTGCAACCAAAACAAAAATTGCAGGGATTAAGGTCACCCAAGTGTATTTAGCTTTGCCCATTTTAACTAAAATCGAGGTCACCAAAAGCAAAGCCATACCCGCTAACATTTGATTGCTCACACCAAAGAGAGGCCAAAGCGTGTAAATTCCGCCTTTAGGATCAATCGCTCCTTGATAAAGAAAATATCCCCAACCTGCAACACTTAAAGCTGTGGCAAAAATTCCCGCACCATAGCTATGAATATCGCCTAAAGGTTTATAAACATTACCCAAAATATCTTGCACCATAAAACGACATGCTCTCGTTCCCGCATCAACTGCTGTTAAAATGAATAGAGCCTCAAAAAGTATAGCAAAATGATACCAAAATGCCATCAATTCAACTCCTCCAAAAAGCTCATGTAAAATAAGAGCGACACCGATTGCAAAGGTTGGAGCCCCTCCTGTCCTTGAAAGTATAGTATTTTCTCCTATATTAGAAGTTAAAACAGAAATTTCTTCAGGAGTGATAGAAAAGCCCCAATGAGATATAGTTGCTGCAACACCTGCTAAATCTGTGCCTATAATCGCACTTGAAGAATTGATTGCAAAATAAAGCCCCGGATGTAAAATACAAGCACAAATGAGAGCCATAACTGCAACCGCACTTTCACAAAGCATTGAACCATATCCAACAGCTAGAGCATGAGTTTCATTTTCTAACATTTTAGGACTTGTTCCACTTGAAATTAAAGCGTGAAAACCACTGATTGCCCCGCAAGCTATGGTTATAAATAAAAATGGAAAAATTTCACCTGCAAATACGGGACCTGTGCCATCAAAGTATTGAGGATTAGTTTTTGGCATATACATATCTGGTGCAACAATCACAATAGCAATTGCCATTATAACAATAACACCAATTTTTAAAAAAGTTGAAAGATAATCTCGTGGAGCAAGCAAAAACCAAACAGGTAAAACCGCCGCAATAAAACCATAAGCCATTATGATTAAAGCTAGAGTTGGGGCATCAAAAGTGAATAATTGAGCCAAAGCTGGATCACTTGCTACAACACTTCCATAATGTATGGCTAAAATTAAGAGAATAAAGCCTATAATTGAAGCTTCTCCAACTTTTCCGGGTCTTAAAAATCGCATATAAATTCCCATAAAAACCGCAATAGGAATTGTCATAGCAATGGTAAATAAACCCCAAGGAGAATCTGCTAAAGCCTTCACAACCACCATAGCTAAAATCGCAATGATAATAATCATAATCCCAAAAATTGCAAGCATAGCGACTCCGCCGGTAAAATTTCCCATTTCATCTTTAATCATCTCTCCTAAAGAGCGACCATTGCGACGCGTAGAGATAAAAAGCACGACAAAATCATGGACCGCACCGGCAAAAACACCACCGACTAAAATCCAAAGCATAGAAGGCAAATAGCCCAATTGAGCTGCTAAAATAGGACCTACCAAAGGACCTGCACCCGCAATGGCTGCAAAATGATGTCCAAATAAAACAATTTTATTTGTAGGAACAAAATCATGCCCATCTCCATTGACCACAGCAGGAGTAGCTCGATTTTTATCCAATTCTAAAACCTTATAAGCTACGAAACGTCCATAAAATCTGTAACCAATTGCATAGATACATACCGCAGCGACAATTAAATAAATCGCTGAAACAGATTCACCATTTTGCAAAGCTAAATAACAAAAGCAAAAAGCACCTAAAATCGCTACCAAAAGCCATAAAATTTTAGCTCCAAAGCCACTCATAAATCTCCTTTGTGTTGTAAATATTTTAAAAATATAGTCAATTTTTAATAAAAACAAACTAAAAATAAAACGAAACTTAATTTAAATGCCTTAAATTTTTACAAAATGTAACATTAATCCAAGCTCTTGACTCAAATAAACAAAGAATTAATGCTTTCATTATGATAAATGCGACGAATCACTTCAGCAAAAATGGGTGCGACGCTCAAAATTTTGATATTAGGAAGCTCTTTTTTTAAAGGAATAGTATCGGTTACGACAAGTTCATCTAAAATTCCACTTGCAATTCTCTCATAAGCTTCTCCGCTTAAAACAGCATGAGTGCAACATGCTGTGATGGATTTTGCCCCTTTATCTTTTAAAGATTTTGCGGCTTTAACTATAGTCCCGGCTGTATCGATAATATCATCAACCAAAATCACTTCTTTATCCTTAACATCACCGATGATATTCATCACTTCACTCTCATTTGCTCTTTCCCTACGTTTATCCACGATAACAATATCAAGCCCTAAATCCTTAGCCACACTTCTGGCTCTAGCAATGCCTCCTATGTCCGGACTTGCAATTATGGGATTTTTAAAATGTTTATTTTTGATGAATTCATTAAAAACAATGCTTCCATAAAGATTATCCACAGGAATATCAAAAAAACCTTGAATTTGTCCCGCGTGCAAATCTATCGTTGCAACTCTATCAATTCCAGAAGTTTCAATCAAATTTGCTACAAGTTTAGCGGTGATAGGAACTCTAGGACTTGCCTTTCTATCTTGTCTTGAATAACCAAAATAAGGCATAATGGCTGTGATAGAATTTGTGCTAGAGCGTTTAAGGGCATCGGTTAAGATGAGAAGCTCCATTAAATTATCATTTGTCGGCATACAAGTACTTTGTATGATAAAAACATCTTTCCCTCGCACACTTTCGCTGATTTGAACGCTAATTTCTCCATCACTAAAACGTTTTATATCTGCATTGCTCAAGGGCAAAGAGAGATATTTAGAAATTTTCTTTGCAAGTTCTATATTTGCTGAACCTGAAAAAATTTTATAACCACGCATGAATAACCTTTTTAAATTTTAAGATAAAAGTAAATTCTAATAAAAATAATGTTAAAAATTGCTTGATAAATTTTTTATAAATTTTTAAAAATTAACAAAAATTTAAATCATAAAACTTTTTTAAACAATTTTCAAACAATTTTGAATTTTAAAAAAATTTATATAAATTTTATCATATTTATTTATCATATTTAACTCTTGGTTTAAATTTTAAGTTTAAACTATGTTCTATCTAATATTATTATAAGCAAAAGGAATTCAATGAAAAAAATTTTATTATTTGCTCTTTTTGGAATAATCGTGCATTTACAAGCCACTGAAGTTGGCACAGGAAATACCTATAAACCTTTTACCTATGTTGATGAAAAAGGTCAAGCGGCGGGATTTGATGTGGAACTTTTAAAAATCTTACAAAATTATGATGAAAAACTTGAATTTCATTTTCGCCCGGTTCCTTTCAATGCCTTATTTGCTGGGCTTGATAGCAATAAATTCGACATGTTAGCCCATCAAATTGCTAAAACCAAAGAAAGAGAGGAAAAATACATCTTTTCAGATACGCCCTATTTTAATGTTATATTAAATATCATCACAGCTGCCGATACAAAAATTGATTCTATAAAAGGACTTCAAAATAAAAGTTTTGGAGCGGTTGTTGGCTCAAATCAAGCCCTAAAAATTGAAGAATATGCAAAGAAAAATCCCGATTTAAAAATCAAAATTGTATATTTTAAAAATTATGGTACACAGCTTCTTGCTCTAGCCAATCACCAAATTGATGCAATCTTAGACAATCCTATTGTGGCTTTGGATTACGCTCAATCTGCCGGAGTTGAGATTAAAATCACAGATTTAACCCTGCAAAAAACCTCTGTGTATTTTGTTTTCAATAAAAAAGATGAAGACCTAAAAAACAGAGTTTCAAAAGCCTTGCAAAGGGCGAGAGAAGATGGAAAACTTAAAAATCTGTCTCTTAAATATTTCAACAAAGATTACACCTAAAATAAAGGAGATAAAATGAAAATTTTAATTGCTATTTTTTTAAGTTTAAGCACACTTTTTAGTGTAGATCTTAAAGTAGGAAGTGAAAATGCCTATAAGCCTTTTGCTTATTTAGACGAAAAAAATAATGCCACAGGTTATGACAATGAAGTTGTTAAAATTGTAGCAAGTTACATCAAAGATGCAAAGCTTGACTTTGTATCTGTGCCTTGGAATGCAATTTTTAGCGGTTTAGATTCTGCTAAATTTGACATAATTGCAAATCAAATCGTAAAAACTAAAGAAAGAGAGGAAAAATACATCTTTTCTAAATTTCCTTATTTTTATGGTGTAAGCACTTTGATTACGCTTGAAGATAAAAATATTACAGATATAAAAGAATTAAACAATCCAAAAATAGGAGTTACAGTAGGTTCAAATCACGCCTATCTCTTAGAAAATTATCTCAAAAATAACCCAAATTTTAAAGCACAAATTGTATATTATAAAACAAGCCCAACCTTAGTGGCTGACCTTAAAAATAAACGTTTAGATGCTATTGTAAATGACCCTATTGCGATTGTTGATTATGCAAAGGCACAAAATATCAAAGTGAAACCGAGTGCATTTGTTTTTGAAAAAGTGCCTGTGTATTTTGTATTCAGAAAGGACTCTAAAAAACTCGCAAATTTAGTTGATGAAGCCTTAGAAAAAGCCATCAAAGAAGGAAAAATTTCAGAGCTTTCACTCAAATATTTTGGAGTGGATCAAAGTCAATAAATGTTTGATTTTGCGTATTTTTACCATACAGCACAAAGCTTACTGCCCGGACTTCCCATAAGCTTTTTGATTGCTTCATTTTCTTTTTGCACAGGAGGCTTATTGGGGCTTATTTTCGCTCTCATACGCGTCTATAAATTTCCTTTTTTGAATCAAATTGTCATTTTATATGTGTCTTTTTTTAGAGGCACACCCCTGCTCGTTCAACTCTTTATGTTTTTTTATGGAATTCCTATTTTTCTAAAATCTTTAAATTTTAATTTTAATTTTGCCTTAATCGATGCGATTTATTACGCCTTAGTCGTTTTTTCTTTATATGCGAGTGCCTATTTAACTGAAATTTTTAGATCGGCTCTTTTAGCCGTAGATAAGGGACAAATCGAAGCGGCTTATTCTGTAGGAATGAATAATTTTCAAACCCTAAGACGCATTATTTTACCTCAAGCTTTTATGATTACTTTGCCTAATTTGCTCAATTTTTTTATCCTACAAATTAAAAATACCGCCCTTGCTTCTATTATAACCGTTCCTGATCTTATGGGTTTAGCAGATATTGAAGCAGGAAGAAGCTCAAAATTTTTAGAAGTTTATTTAATGGCTGCGATTATGTATTGGATTTTATGTATGATTTTAGAATTTATTTTTTCAAAAATTGAAAAATATTTTGAGAAATTTAGAAAAAGCTATCATTAAAATAAAGCAAAATATTTTAATTGATTCGCTTTTAAAATTATGATAAAATCAAATTTATTTCTTGTTTTGAAATGCATTGTCCTATTATTTTTGCTTTAATTCCCTCATCGTGCAGGGCTTTTAAGCAATCTTTAACTTTATCTTCTGACAGAGCCATTAAAAGACCTCCCGAAGTTTGAGGGTCGCAAAGAATTAAATTTTCATCTTTAATTTTAGGGCAGAATGCCTTAACGAATTCAAAATTTCTATAGGCTCCGCCCGGAATCAAACCACTCTCTAAATACTCCTCAACTCCATCCAAAATAGGAACTTCATCTTTAAAAATTTCAATTGAAATGAAACCATTAAGCATTTCACTCAAATGTCCCAAAAGTCCAAAGCCCGTAACATCGCTCATAGCATTTGCCTTAAATTTTTTAGCAATTTTGCTTGCTTTTAAATTTAAAGTCTGCATACTTTCTAACATAAGATTTAAATGCCTTTCTTGTAATAAATCGCCTTTTAAAGCTGTGCTTAAAATTCCTACGCCCAAAGGCTTAGTAAGCACGATAAAATCTCCTATTTTTGCTGTATTATTAGCGATAAATTCTTGAGGATTAACAAGACCTGTTGCACTCAAACCAAAAAACAACTCAGAACTTTCAATCGTATGTCCTCCCACAATCAAAGCTCCACATTCATTCACTTTATCGTTTGCACCCTCTAAAAGCTCTTGCAATATTTCTAAATCATGATTGCATTTATCAAAACCTACGATATTTAAAGCATTGATTACTTCTGCACCCATAGCAAAAACATCGCTCAAAGAATTTGCTGCAGCAATAGCTCCAAAATGATAAGCACTATCAACGATAGGAGTAATAAAATCAAGGGTTTGAACCAAAGCTAAATTTTCATTAAGCTGATACACACTTGCATCTTCATTGTTGCCGATACCACTAAGCAAAGCTGGAGATTTTTGCATAAAGTTTAAAATTGTTTTAAGACCACCCGGGCTTAACTTTGCTGCACAACCTGCGGCTTTAACATAATGGGTTAATTTTTGATTTTTATACTTCATAAACTCACAAATAAACCCCAGAAAAACATTTAAATTTCAAAAATTATTATTTCTACTTTCTCATTTTACCAAAAAAATCTAAATTAAATATAATTTCTAAATAAAACTCTACTAAGTATTTTCTTAATATCACAACTATATGCAATTAGAATAAAAAATTTATTCTTTAAATTAAAATCGTATTTGAGCTAAAAAAATATTTTAAAATTCAATGAGTTTAAATTTTTTATTATTAATATATCTTAATTTTTACCATCTCTTTAAAATCCTTTTGATATAATAACAAACAAAAAACTACATAAAGGATTTAAAATGTCAAATTACCCTAAAGCTATAGGACCTTATTCCGTTTTTCGCCAAACAAATGATTTGCTTTTTATTTCAGGACAAATTCCTATCAATCCAAACACAGGAGAAATTGAGAGTTCAGATATAAAAGAACAAACCCGACAAGTTTTAAAAAATATCGGTGCAATTTTGAAAGAAAATGGACTAAATTATGATAAAGTTTTAAAAGCTACTTGTTTTTTAACTGAAATTGAAAATTTCGCGGTTTTTAATGAAATTTATGCTGAATTTTTCACTCCACCCTATCCTGCAAGGTCAGTTTTTGCTGTTAAAGCTCTTCCAAAAAATGCAAAAATTGAAGTAGAGATTATAGCTCAAAAATAATTTCTAAATCGAAATTTGTATTAAATTTATATTTTTAATTGTTAAGTTAAAATTGTATCTTAACAATATTTTATATTTATTTTATAATTATAATAAATATAAAAAACCAACAACAAATTTTTACATATAAACCTTACACAATCGTGCTTACAACTAGAATTTGCAAATTTCATCAAAATATCTCAAAAATTTAAAAAACAAAGACTAAAAATAATTAAAATATTCTTTAGTTTAAATCCAAACCAAAGAATTTTAAAATCAAAAATTATTTTTAAGCAAAATTATATTAAAATTACACTCTAAAAATTACAAGGCTTTAGTTTAAAGCAGTCAGACTCTTTCTTCATTTCTGGCTATCTTAATCCACAGAGGAAATTAAATGTTAAAAGACTTTAAACAAAATTTTTTGATAAAATTTTGGTCGCCTATGCCTGCTATCATTGCTCTGGGTGTTATGGCAGCTTATTATTTTGGTTTAACTGGAACCTACTGGGCAGTTACAGGAGAATTTACCCGTTGGGGCGGACATATTCTTAATTTAATCGGTATTGATACAAACACTTGGGGATATTTCAAAATCATCGGTTTGCAAGGAGCTCCTTTAGATAGAATCGATGGAATGATGATTATTGGAATGTTTGCAGGAGCCTTAGCGGCAGCTTTAATGGCAAATAATGTTAAATTCCGCTTACCGCAAAGTAATATTAGAATTTTTCAAGCTTTAATTGGAGGCATTATTGCTGGTTTTGGGGCAAGGATTGGTATGGGATGCAATTTAGCGAGTTTTTTCACCGGAATTCCACAATTTTCTCTCCATGCTTGGTTTTTTACCTCAATGACTTTGGCAGGAGTTTGGGTTGGGACTAAAATTGTATTTTTACCTATATTTCGCTCTCATATTCCTCTCATTAAAGTATCAAACATCAAAGAAATTGAAAATTCAAAAACTAAGGCGGATTTTTTATTTAAATTAGGTATTTTAGTTTTAATTGTGGTTGGAATTTGGATTGCTTATTTAATGTTTTTTGGCAATATTTCAGAGGGCAAAAAATCTCAAATTCTTGCCATTGCAATGCTTTTTGGAGTTGGTTTTGGTTTTGTAATTTCAAGAGCACAAATTTGTTTCACTTCAGCGTTTAGAGATTTATTCATTACAGGACGCGGATATATGGCAAAAGCAGTAATTATCGGTATGATGGTTTCAACCATAGGAGTTTTTAGCTATATTATGTTAGGCGTTGCACCTAAAATCATGTGGGCAGGTCCTAATGCAATGATTGGCGGGTTTTTATTTGGTCTTGGAATTGTGATTGCTGGAGGCTGTGAGTGTGGCTGGATGTATCGTGCGGTTGAAGGACAAGTGCATTATTGGATTGTAGGGATTGGAAATGTGATTGGTGCGACTTTGCTTGCAGCTACTTGGGATTATTATTCTCAAAATTTAGCGACAAATTTTGCACGTATTAATCTTCTTGAAAATTTTGGAAATTATGGCGGCTTGATATTAAATTATGTATTATTGTTTTTATTTTTAATCCTTGTTTTATATATTCAAAGACATTGTTTTTTGAAAAATAAACATTTTAAAAGGATATAAAATGCAAGAAATTATCCCAAATTATCGTTTAGATTTACAAGGTGAGCCTTGTCCCTATCCTGCCATTAGAACTTTAGAAGTGTTGCCTGAATTAAAAAAGGGTGAAATTTTAGAAGTTTTAAGTGATTGTCCCCAAAGCATTAATAATATTCCTATTGATATAAAAAATTATGGTTATGAGATGCTTAAAATCGAGCAACTTGGAGCGACAATTCGTTATTTGATTAAAAAGCCTTAAATTAAAATGATATATTGTTTTATGGTAAAAATTTTTATGATTATTTATGAAATTTTAGCCGTTTGTTTATAGTGTTAAATTTTTAATTAAAATTGCACTTAAAATTTAAATTTTTATTTTTAATGATGTATTTTTGTTTTGAAATTGCAATATTTATAGAAATAATACCTTATGGACTTTTAGAAGGAACTATTTCGAAATGAAAGAAATAATAAAATATTATGCAACAATTTATGTAGATGAGTTATTAGAAGATGAAATGTTAAAGCATGTTGATTTTTCTTTGCTATTTAAAGCAAAATTTTCTCAAATTTCTAAGCAAATCGACCTCACCCACGCTTTTTTAGGACTTACTAAAGGTAAAAGTCCTGATGAGTTAGATAAAATAGATGAAACATTAAAACAAGAATATCTTAAAAATAAAGAATGGGATAAAATAGATCAAAAATGGTATGAAGCCAAAGAATTTAGTGAATTTATGATAGTTTAAGAAATTTTTTCTTACTGAAACAATCAAAATTTTAAATAAATTATCTTATAATAGAATAACTTATTATATTAGGAGTAATTTTGCAAATTCCTATTTATTCTAAACTCAAAGCAAAACTAGAAAGTAAAGGAATAGACAATATATCAAGCGGACAAATTGCTTGGTTTGTGTGTAGTTTGGTTCTTGCTTTGGTGACTTTTCTTATTGTCTATTTTACAGGGATTGTTGAAGATAAAAATTTATTTTTAGCAATATTTGAATTGTTTCGATGGCAACTATTTATTTTTATCATATACTTTTGCATTCCTTTTAATCTATTATATATTTACAATGCCATTCCTTTGGTTTTGTCTAGTATAATTATGTTTTTAATAGTTATATATTCTGGCATAGATTTTTTTATTATTAATTGTTGTGGGGTAAGCATATTGCTTTTGTTGGCTTTTTTCAAAAGAAAATTTATATTTAGCGTTTTATTATTTGCCATTGGTTATATTTGTTCATATTTTTTGCTTTATGCAATTGCAACTTATCATTAGGGAGATTTATAAATGAAGTATTATGTAACGATTTATATTGACGAGTTATTGGAATTTCAAACAATAAAAGATTTGTGAAATATGAAAGGTTTAGACCTCACCCACGCCTTTTTAGGACTTACTAAAGGTAAAAGTCCTGATGAGTTAGATAAAATAGATGAAACATTAAGACAAGAAAAACTTAAAAATATTGATTGGAAAGATTTTGATAAGAAATGGTATGAAGCTAAAGAAGCTAATGAATTTAATGATGGTTTTTGGGGCTTTGGAATTGGAATGAATTCTGTTAATGTTACGACTAATAAGGTATTAAAAAATAATCAATGTATAGCAAGGGATATCTATGAATAACAAATTTAATTTTGCTAAATTCATATTAGATTGTTTTGCTTGTTGTGGATTGACTATAATATCTTATTTCATATTTTTCTTACCTATTATTTATTTTATTAGATTTATTCATTTAATAATAATAAATATAGATATTTTAAATGGATTTGGTAACTATGCCTTGTTTTTTACATTGTGTCATATTGCATTTTTACTATTTGGTTTTTATTAGAAAAGAGAAATATTATAAAATATAAAATTCATAAATTAAGTTTTTGGATAGTATTTGCATTTGCAAATAGTTTTTGGTGGTATTTAGCTTATTGGTTATCAAATGGAGGATTTTATAAATGAAATATTATGTAACGATTTATATCCACCCTATGGATTGGAACATTCCCCATGCCTTTTTAGGACTTACTAAAGGTAAAAGTCCTGATGAGTTAGATAAAATAGATGAAACATTAAAACAAGAATATCTTAAAAATAAAGAATGGGATAAAATAGATCAAAAATGGTATGAAGCCAAAGAATTTAGTAAATTTATGATAGTTTAAGAAATTTTTTCTTACTGAAACAATCAAAATTTTAAATAAATTATCTTATAATAGAATAACTTATTATATTAGGAGTAATTTTGCAAATTCCTATTTATTCTAAACTCAAAGCAAAACTAGAAAGCAAAGGAATAGACAATATATCAAGCGGACAAATTGCTTGGTTTGTGTGTAGTTTGGTTCTTGCTTTGGTGTGTGCTGTGTTTGTTGTTTTGTATAAGCTTAAGAATTTAGAAATTAGGCTTTATGTTATTTTTTTATTTCCCATCTTGCTATTTTACATTGCTATATTTTGGTTTATTTTTTTAAGTTTTTATAAAAACTTCTTTTTTGTCCATCTTTTTTGTTATTTTTTTATGTATATCTTTAATATAATTTTTGATGATTTTTATTTAAATCTTGCAATAATGAATATTTTATTAATGATAATATGGCTTTTTTTTATTAAATTGCATTTAAAATTTAAATTTTTATTTTTAATGATGTATTTTTGTTTTGAAATTGCAATATTTATAGGAATAATACCTTATGGACTTTTAGAAGGAACTATTTCGAAATGATAATAAAATATTATGCAACAATTTATGTAGATGAGTTATTAGAAGATGAAATGTTAAAGCATGTTGATTTTTCTTTGCTATTTAAAGCAAAATTTTCTCAAATTTCTAAGCAAATCGACCTCACCCACGCTTTTTTAGGACTTACTAAAGGTAAAAGTCCCAATGAGTTAGATGAACAAGATAAAGAATTAAGACAAGAAAAACTTAAAAATATTGATTGGAAAGATTTTGATAAGAAATGGTATGAAGCTAAAGAAGCTAATGAATTTAATGATGGTTTTTGGGGCTTTGGAACTGGAACAGGTGCTGTTAATGATACAGCTGGCAAAGTATTTAACAATAACCAATATGTATTGGATAATAATGTTAATAAAAATTGCTATATTATTAAAAAACTAAGAAGTTCACAAACTTTCTACCCTTCTAATCGTTGCACCTTAGAAATCTCACAAGAACAATATGAAACCTTACTTACAAATATTAAAGATGATTTTAACACTACAAAAGAAATTACGCCTAATAGTCAAAAACCAATCAATGAAGAATTTACTTATAAACTTCTTGAAAATAACTGCGTCACTTGGGTTATTCAAAAACTTTCTGATATAGGAATAGAGGTTATCAATATTGATGAATGGATTCCTGATGCTCCTATGGTAGATGATTTAAAGGAAAATCTTGATTTAATTAAATCTCTCCACTCTATCTTTTTAAAATTTCAAAATATTGATGATAATTTACAAAGTGTAAAAGGTGCAAAAGCTTTTAGAGATTGGGCTAGAATGCTTATAAATAATTCTTTAATGCAAGAAATTTATCTTGATGAATATAAAAAACAATACAATAATGAAAATCTTAGTTTGGAGCAAAAAGAAGTTTTGTATGCTTTATGGAATATTACAAGGGCTTATAAAACCTTAGAAAATCTTTTAGAGCGTTTGATTATAAAATCCAACACTAAAAATCTAAAAGGCGATTTTGAATTGATTTATTTCGATAGAAAAGATAGGCAAATTAAACTTTTAAAAGCGAGCAATGATTATGAAGCTATCATTATACAAGATTTAGATTTGAGTCAAAAATATAATAATTTTAGTGTGAGTAAGTTTTATCCTTTTATTTTTATACCTAAAGATGAAATGATTTCAAGAATGCTTTATCATAAGTATGATTATGGTAATATTTCACAAGAATACCAAAAAGATAGAAATGAATTTTATTTTAATGTTTTAGCGGGAGAAAAAAGTGATAAATACTGGAGTTCTAGCTATCATAAAATGACTAAAAATTTAAGAAAAATTCATGTCTCTTGAAAAAGTAAAAGAAACAATTTTTGCTTATGATAAAGAAGTGATCGATTGTGAAGTCTTAAGGGTTAAAAATATTGATTTAATTCATTCTAAAATTTATTTCAAAGGTGTATTACTTACAGGCTCAACCGAACTTCCTAATAATCCTTTTTATTTTGGAGAATTAGATAAAGATAATATTATAAAACAAGACAGACCCAGTTATTATTTTTCTCCTAAAGATGAAAGCAGTGGTTTAGGAAGACTTAGTATTTTTTATAAAAATGATGAACTTTGCTTACTTAATTATTCTATCATAGAAAATTCTTTAAATATCAAATTAGAATGCTTAAGTAAGCAAAGCTTAGAATATAAAGATTTAATTTCAAACACTATAAAAGAACAAAAAACCACACAAGTAGATAAAAAACAAAGTATAGCTAAACTTCATGCCCTTTTAGAAAATCAAAACCTAGAATGCATCCATGGAGGTAAAGTCATACTTCAATCAAATAAAGGAAAATCTTTTAAAGACAATAACATCCCTATTATGCTAGAAAGTGATTTGCTTAATTCTAGTATAAGTGCTTGTCCTAATACTATAGCAGGTGTAAGTGTTCCTTGTAGTAAAGTTGCGAATGTAAAAGGAGCCTTATCTCAAAAGAAAGTCAATAATGAATATGCTATATTACAAGAACTAATCTCAGCTTGTATCACAGACAAAGGCTTTCCTTTAAAAGTAAGCTTTACTCCTACTCAGTTTAAATTCGATCATAGTTTTGATCCTAAGGAGGGCTTGGTAAAACAAAGCAAAAACCAAACAGAGTTAAAAGAACCTATAATAAGACTTCATTATAAAAGCGATAGATTTCAAAAAGATAATTTACCTATCTATAATCTTTTAATCAATAATGAAAGAAAAGAACAAGATAAGGCTTTAAATGAATTAAATATAGATTTAAAAGATTTAAAAGATATAGAGGACATTAATATTCTTAATCAATTCAAGCAAGACTTTAGTAAAGATTATGAATTTAAGGCATTAAACCTTAGCTTGGATACTAATTTAATCAAGCTTTATTTCATTATCCCCAAAAACATTGCTAAAATTCATAAAAGTGCTTATAAGGAATTTGAAAATAAAGATTTAGGAGCGGGGTATTTTACACAATTACATGAGTATGATAAAATCATAAAAAATGCTTTAGAAGATAATAAAAAATTAAACGCATATCATTTTAGTTTTTTAGCCCCTGCTAAGATGAAAAATTTAAAACTTCAAATCGCAAAAGGACTCGATGAGATCTTAGAAGATGAAGATAGAAAGCAAGAGCTTTATGTTTGTAAATTTGTGGTGGTCAATGGGATTAAAATATGAAAATAAAAAATTTTACTTTAATTACATCAAATCATAACTTAGAAATCGCATTAAAAAATCTTACCAAAAATGCCAATAAAATTATTTTTATATGTGGTGATTTTGATGGATATAAAGAAGCTAAGAATTCTTTGTATCAAACATTGCATACTATTGAGGATGATTTTAAAAGCGACAATACAAAAGCTTTTAAAATTATACATTTAAATCAAGCTAATAAAGATGAAATCACAAAAGAACAAAATTTTACTTCTGATAAAAATTTATCCAGCATTAAAAAAATTATCTATAATAATTTAAAACTTTTAAATAATGCAATCAATCAAAATGAAAATAAAACACTCAATAAAATTATTGATGAAAACAATGAAAAAAATATTGAAAATTTTTTAAAAGAAATTCAAAAAGAATTAAATACTTTATTAAAAAATATTAAAGAATCTAATTATTTTGAGCAAGAGATTAAACCAAAGATACAAGTGGCTTTAGATACGCTTTTTAATACACTTTTAAAAAATATTACTCAATCTAATGATGATGAATATAAACAAATTATTAGAGCTGTAGCGAAATTTTTTATCAATATATTAGATTCTATAACCAACCTTAAAAAGCCCATTTCTTTAATCAAAAAAAATCCTTATGTTTTTGTTGTAAATACATTATTTGAAGCTTATAATTCTTACTCTGAGTATGAAGAGTATAAGGAAAAAAAATATTATTATGATTTTGCTTATCCACTTTTAGAGCTTATCACTAGCAAACTTTATCCTATTATTGCTTTATGCAATGAAGAGATTTTATCCGATGTATTAATTATAGATGATAAAATATTATTAGATTTTTCATCTTATATTGACGCACCTTCTATCAGTCTTTATAGAAATAGCTTTTATAAAATTATTTTAGACGAAGAATTTCAAGGCATTTTTGATAATTTTTTAGAAAATAATCAAAAATTTGAAAATGAAAAATCAGATGATACGCTTTTAGTGAATTCTAGTTTAAATAATTCTGATACAACATTAAAAAAAGCGATAAATTTAAATATTTTTGAACTTCATCATTTTTTTTATGCAGAATACCCTGATTTAAATTCTTCCATGCTAGTAGAAATGATATTAGATAAAAAAAATGCTGATCAAATCAATACAAGCAAAATGGGTAAAAATTATTTATTTATTACCAATCCACCACAACTTAATAATGCAGGGCTTTGTGAGGACTTGTATCAAAAAAAATTAGGAGTAAAGATAAAAAATCGTCCTAAAGCCCTTACAAAAAATGAAAAACTTGGATTAAAAGAAAAATTTCCTAGCAAAAGAGATTATGGCTCTTATTTTATAGAAAGAGATGTTAAAAATGAAGATGATTTTGTATTGCAACTTTGTCCTTTTGTAAAACTTGATGGACAGATTTATCAACAATATAAGGAATATTTTAATTTTTATAATCAAACATATTCTTGGTTAAAATTTTATTCATTAGAGTGTATAAATGAGTCATTGAAATACAAAGAATATAAGCAAGATTTTGCTTATATTGATAGCTTTTTTAAATCACCTAAAGAACTAGAAGAAATTAGCAAAAAAGAAAAAGCAAAAGCAGAAGAATATGTCAGGCTTTTCAATGATTATTTGGATAATATCAATTCTTACTATGATCAAATACAATCCAATCTTGACTTTAAGAAATACTCGCCTTTAACGGTTGTTTTATTGACTTTAACTTTGTATGTTTTACAAAAAGACTTAGCTTTTACGCAAGAATATTCTCCTGGTGTTAAAAATATTGTAATTCCAAATCTAGATTATGGCGATGAAGTAATTTCCCTTAATTACCAAAGGATTAAAATACCGAATTATTTTAAGAAGTATATCTTATTTATCCCTGATGATATTTATTTTTATGATAATGATAAAAAAATTTACATCTTTTTATCCAAAGAATTAAATAAAAACAAAAAAGAAGATGAAGTCATTTATTTAGATGAATTAGCTAAAGCTATGTTTGAAAATGATTTTGAAGAAGAAGATCAAACTTATGTAAATTTTTTAAACACCTTAAATGAAGGCTTTGATGAGGAAATTGAATTTGAAGAAAATATACAAACAGACCAAACTCTTCCTTCAAAAAAAGATTTAGATAAAAGCATTCAAGATATTATGCTTGATAATGAACTTGCAAAATTATCTATAGATATTACTTTTTTTAATATCATTAAGCAACTTTTTCCTTTTACAGAATTTTTTATGAGTCAGCCTGATTTTTTTAAAAAAATGATTTTATTTTTTATAGATTCAAACTTTGATAAAAAGCATTATGGTAATAAATTATTTTCTAGTTTTAAAGCACATTTTTTTAAAGAACTAGGAATATTTTATGCACTTAGCCCTAAAGGGCGTTTTATAAAAATTAATCCAAAAAGCAAAAAGCCACTCAATAAGCTTTTTTTGTATCAAATAGGAACAAATTATTATTATTTTAATCAATCAGAATATGCAAGCAAGTTAAAAAAGTCAAAGGGTTTTTCAAGATTGGATAAAGCTAAGCAAATTCATTTGATATCAAAAGTAAGAAAACAATTAGCCCTTGATTTTTCTATTAAAATGAGTCAAAATTTAAGTGGGGATGTATTAAAAAATTTAGCAGGTTCTTTTATCGATACACTTTTGCCTACAAATTACGAAAGATTGAAAATTTTATATGAAAAACTAATGTATGAAAAATTTACTTATAATTATGATTTTCCTTTAGCTGTAAAAAAAGAAGAATATATGACCTATCCTTTATTGATAAATTCTAGATTTATGAGTTTTGATTTATCGCGATTTATTTTTGGTTCTTTATTATGCACAGGTGGGCTTAATTATTATCCTAGTATTGCTTGTACTACGACTTCAGATGAGGCTAAAGAATTTGCCTTAAAAAGACTTTTATCTTATATCATTTTAGATGAGAAAAGAAGTGCTTTTATGGAAGATAAAATCAATGAGGGCAAATATATCTTAAATGATAGGGAATTTTTTGAAAAAAACAATATAGAACTTAAAAATTGTAATATATATAAGCTAGAACATTTTCAAAGAAAAGAAGAGTATAAAACACAAAATCCCATGATTAAACAACACCCTATCTTAGCCTATAATGATACTATACAAATTTTATGTGAATATGCAAATGGGATTTATAATACTATAAAAAATGAAAGAGCTCATCTCATAGAAGATAGACAAAAGGCAAGAAGATTGATGGAAAATTTAGAAGCTATAGGACAACATAATTTAGAAGTGATGTATAAGGGGATAGGGGACGAAAAGACAAATGATAAAAGTAAGATGAAAGAAAATGAGGAAGAAAGCGATGATGCTAGTAAAGCCCAAGATTATTCTAATAAATTCATAGGCAGACTAGCCACGATTATAATCATGGAAGATGGTTTATATATAGGATGAAAGGATAAAAATGAGTGAAACTTATGAAATTTATACACCTAATGGAATTATATTAGATGTAGAAAAAGAAACGAATAAAATTTTATTAGATGATAGAGGAGCCAAAGTAGGCAAATACACCCAAGAATATTCTAAAGCCCTTTTTGAAGCTGATCGTATATTAAGAAATTCCCCCTATATCAATTATCAACCCCAATACCTAGATCCTAACCTCAATACAGGGCAAAGATCTACTTTGCTTGAATTTAAAGATTGGCAAAAGATTTATTTAAAAGATCCTATAAAAGGAGCGATTGCTCCTTGGACTAAAGCAGAAAAAGCTTATTATAAATCTTTAAAAACTAAAAAAGAAAGATATAAATATTTAGTTATTAGAAGTGGCATAAGAAGTGTTGTTATAGATATACCTTATGATGCTATAGGAGCTGTAGATGAAAAAGGAAATGTAGATTCTCAATATGAAGAATTATATAGAGAAGTAGATGATAATAAAAACAGTCTAAGATCAAGTTTATTTCATAATGAATGGGGTATGGCAGCAGGAATATTGGGTGATTATAAATATCTGGCTAATGATATGTCTCAAAATGGTTTTAATGCAAGATTTATCCAAGCGACTATACTTTATATACAACTCAGTGGAGGAAGTAGTATACTAGACAAACCTAATTTATTAGGTGCTATTTATGGTTATGCAGATATTGCAGTAGGAAGTGGTTTAGTAGGAGTGCATAAAAATCCTTTAAGAGAACAAGAGATTAAAACTTTAGCTAAGACTTTAAAGCCTGATGAATTTGGTATGCTTCCTTTTATAGATGAAATTATGGGAGTGGATTGGGTGATTGATTATAACAAATATGATATAGCTAGTGATCAATTTGGAAGTATGTATAGAGCCTTAAGAAGTGATGTGGTTGAGGGTAAAATAAAAGATCCAAGGGATGTAGATTCTACTTATGAAAGCAGAAGGGAATTTGATCGTCATAGGGGAGGGTATAAAAATGGCATGCTACAAGGCTATGGAACCGATACACCTAATGATTGGAGTGAGGAAAGAGCACAACTCTTTAATGATACCTTAATACTTCATGCCAAACTCGCAGCCCTAACTCCTCCTCAAGGTTATCCTAATGCCCCTTATTATTTTACCCCTGAAAACCTAGAATGGTATTATAAAAGACATAAGCTTGACAGACTTCTTGATCCAAGAATTCCTGCTATATATAGATATAATTTCCCAGAGGATTTAAGAGCTAAGATAAGAGCCTATGCTAAAGAGCATAATATAAAAGAATGAAGAATAAAAGAAAGAAAAAACAATGCAAAAAATACTTCAAATTGAAAGAGCTAATCTCATAGAAGATAGACAAAAGGCAAGAAGATTGATGGAAAATTTAGAAGCTATAGGACAACATAATTTAGAAGTGATGTATAAGGGGATAAATAATAAAGATGTTGATAGTGAAAAAAATAGAATAAAAGATAAAGAATATTTGAATGATATTAGTAAAGCCCAAGATTATTCTAATAAATTCATAGGCAGACTAGCCACCACTATCATAGCAGAAAGGACTTATTAATGAATAAATTATTTTTAGCCACCTTACTTATTTTTACCCTAAATGCTTGCAAAGGAGAGGATATGAACGATAAAGATATTAAAATGGTCCATACACCTAATGGAGGAGGTATAAAACTCAATACAAAAACCAATGAATTTTTATTCAATCAGCGAAAAAAACCCACTGGCAAATACACCCAAGAATACACCAAAGCTCTTTTAGAAGCTGTTCATATAGTCGATAATTCTCCTTATAAAAAATCTTATGAGCCTAAGTATTTAGATCCAGAATTTCATACAGGACAAAAATCCACTCTAGTGGAATTTAAAGATTGGCAAAAGATTTATTTAAAAGATCCTATAAAAGGAGCGATTGCTCCTTGGACTAAAGCAGAAAAAGCTTATTTTCATTCTTTAGATGGAGAAGGAAGGTATAATTATTTAGTAAAAAGAAGTGGCTTAGTATGCACTCCTGTAGATTTAAAAGATAGCACTTTAACAAGACCTAAAAGACCTAAAGAAAAAAGATTTATAAATGCTTATGAGCAAGGTATGAAAGATTATAAAGAAGCTAAGAGATTAGATTATAAAGGATATGATCTTTTTCAAAAAGCCATTAAGAATTTAAGCTATGCTTATGAAGAGGGTAAAGATTATAAAGCAGGACTTGCTTTAGCAGAACTTGGATATTCAAAAGATTATTTTAGAGCTATTATAGGTAAATTAGATCAAGATGAAAATAATGAAGCTTTATTGGATAAATTGATTAATGAATTTTTAAAGGCTAATTATAGAAGTATAAGGATTTATGAAGAACTTATAGAAAAGTATGACTTAGGGGATGCTTATTGGGGTTTGTATGTTTATTCGCGTAAGATAGAAGATACAGTATTTGATGATAGATTTTATTTTGTTCAGCTTGAAGATAGCAGTGAAGAGCTTTATAAAAATGCTTTTGAACATGGAGCTTATGGAGCTTTTGGTGCTAAGGCAAATACTATATATTCTGATCTAATTGCAGGAGAATATCAACTTTGCTTAGGTATCTTGGGTAATAAAAAGGCTTTTTATGATGCAGCCATAGGGCTTAGTGATTCTGGTTTAAAATCAAGAGGCTTTCAAGCTCTTTGGCTTGGAGTGCAATTAGGAGATAAAAAATGTTTAGAAAGATTGTATCATCCTTTATATGGAATACATAAAAATCCTTTAAAACAACAACTCATCAAAGACTTTGCTAAAAATCCTCCTTATGATAAATACGGAATGCTTCCTTTCTTAGATGAGTTAATCTCTACAGAATGGATTATAGATTCAAATGAATATGATTTTATTAGTGATGTCGATAATGGTGTAATGAGAACATTCTTAAATGAAATCGATGAAGGCAAAATAAAAGATCCAAGAGATGTGGATTCTACTCCTGAAAGTAGATGGGAATTCGATAAATATTTAACTGGCAACAAGACCGGCTTTGTAAGAGCTTATAGTTATGATATACCCAATCACTGGAGTGAAGCAGATGTAGAAATTTATTTAGAAGAGCTTTATTTACAAGCCAAACTCGCAGCCCTAACTCCTCCTCAAGGTTATCCTAATGCCCCTTATTATTTCACACCTGAAAGACTAGAATGGATTTATAAAAAAGGAGACTTAGATGCTAAACTTGATCCAAGAATCCCAGCTATTTATAGAGCTAACTTTCCTGAAGAGCTTAGAGCTAAGATACAAGCCTATGCTAAAGAGCATAATATAAAAGAGTGAAGAATCACTCAAAATCTTTAATATACTTTTCCAATGCTTTTAGGGTAAGATTCTCAAAAAGAATCTTATCTTCTTTAATATTGTTTTGTATGGCGGTTTATGGATATTTTGACTTAATAGATAAGAGGTTTGAAACAAAAAAGGTTGAAAATACAAGCAGACAATCAACCCCTATCATCACTTACACTGACATATTAGATAATACTTACAATAAATATATCGCAGTGGAGCTAAATCCACGAACAAATCAATACGAAAAAATTGGCAAACTCAATGGCGATTTCTCCCCATTCCAAGCCAAACAATTCTTTTCTCGCTATGATTTATTAAAACATTGCCCTAATACAGATTCAGGTTTTTCTGCTACTTTGTTTTACGATAAAGAAAAAGATAAATTTATAATAGGGTTTAGGGGGACAGAGTGAGAACACTAAAATTTTTATATATTGTTTGGATGGTATTTTGGGGTTTTTTTACTATTTTTGGTGTTGCTTTTGGACATCATGGCTATAATGATAATGTAATTCTTACCGCATTGTATTTATATTTGTTTTTATGCCTTTTTCCATTATTACCTTATTTTTACTATTTAATTTTTGGGAAAACAAAAAGCAAAAATATACTTGTTGCTATTTGTTGCTATTTGTTGCTATTTATTATTATGTTAATAGCCGATGATATAAATATCATCTATTTTATTCTAGCTATCATTATACATACTGTAACATTTAGCATAATTTATTGGATAAAAAGGGCTTAATTTGAAACAACAAATTAACAATCTCAAAGACTACGCTGAACTAGCCCAAGCTAGTTATTTTAATTTTAATTTTTAAAAAGGTATAATGATTTTATTAAAAATATTAAAAAGGAAGATAAATGGGTTTATTAAAGAAAATTTATATCATTTGGGGGATACAATGAAAATATTAAAAATACTTTATATTTGTTGGATTATATTATGTGTTGTAGGTTGGTTTATATCTCCTATTGTTGGACATAATCCAGATAGAGTGTATGAATTTTTTGTAATGCTAGGTTGGATAGTCTTTCCACCAATGATAGCCAATCTATGGCTTTTTGGAATAACAAGAATTAAAAAATATTTGATAAGGTTTTTTCTATTATTGTTATATTATCCTGTAGCTTTTATTATTTTTTTAATAATTGTTCGTTCAAGTTTTTAGGTGACTAAATGAAAACTCAAATTAATAATTTAAAAGATTATGCAGAACTTGCACAGGCTAGTTATTTTTATTTTGATTTTTTAAATACTAGAAATATATTTGAGTTAGATTCTAATCAAGAAAAAATTCAAGATAAGAATTCTCTTAGAAGCTATAGAGAAATAAAAGTAAATTTAGAACATGTTGTAAGTCAAAAATATAAAGATAAAGAAGTATTGATTGATTTAAGACAAGATGATGCTTGGCAATCAAAAATGTTAAATTTCTTTGATGAAAAAACAAATTTTGATAAACTCAACGGAGAATTTAGTGAAATCCAAGCACAAAACTTTACTAAAAGATATGAGATTAGATTCCACCAACCAAATACAAATTCTGGTTTTTCTGCTACTTTGTTTTATGATAAAGAAAAAGATAGGTTTATAGTAGGGTTTAGGGGGACGGAAACTGATAATTTTATTGGCTCGGTTCAAGACATAGCTCAAGACATAACTCTATCTCTTAATGGCAATATCCAATCTTCCCCTCTTTTAGAATTTTTAGAACAAGCGGATAAAATAAATAAATCCAAAGAATTTAGTAAATTTATGATAGTTTAAGAAATTTTTTCTTACTGAAACAATCAAAATTTTAAATAAATTATCTTATAATAGAATAACTTATTATATTAGGAGTAATTTTGCAAATTCCTATTTATTCTAAACTCAAAGCAAAACTAGAAAGCAAAGGAATAGACAATATATCAAGCGGACAAATTGCTTGGTTTGTGTGTAGTTTGGTTCTTGCTTTGGTGTGTGCTGTGTTTGTTGTTTTGTATAAGCTTAAGAATTTAGAAATTAGGCTTTATGTTATTTTTTTATTTCCCATCTTGCTATTTTACATTGCTATATTTTGGTTTATTTTTTTAAGTTTTTATAAAAACTTCTTTTTTGTCCATCTTTTTTGTTATTTTTTTATGTATATCTTTAATATAATTTTTGATGATTTTTATTTAAATCTTGCAATAATGAATATTTTATTAATGATAATATGGCTTTTTTTTATTAAATTGCACTTAAGTTTTATAAAAAAATTTGTGATTAAAAATTTAATGCTTTATTTTTTTGTATTCTTTTATCAAATCTTCATCTTTAAATTTTGCATTAGCTGAAGAGCTTGAAGGTAAAGATAAAAGCCTTATATCCCATTCTTTTGCGTAATTTAAAATGCCTTGATTTGAAGATGAGATATATTGTTGATAAAAAGAGCTTTTTTGAAATAATTCGAAAGCTTTTTTGCCGCTAAGGGCTATGGTTTGAATTTTAGCTTGATTTAAAATCAAGGTCAAATCATTGATTTGAGGATTTTTTATTGTAGAATCGCTTGAATTTTTTATCTCACAACTTTGCACCACATCCCAAAGGGCTATATTGTGTTCTTTCAAAAAAAATTTTTGAGCTTTTATATCCTTAAGCTCTCCCTTTTTTAAATGATACACAGCTTCTAAAATTTTCCAAAAACGATTGTTTTTATTTTGATAATAAAAACCAAGTTCTCTTGATTTTATGGACGGAAAAGAACCTAAGATTAAAATCTTAGAATTTTTATCAAAAAAGGGTTTAAAAGGGTGTTTCATATCAATTCCTTTATATAAAAATCTAAAAATTTTGCTTGATTGACTTTTTAAATTTAAAAAATAATAATGTCATACAATTTCTTTCAATTCATTTAAAAACTATAAGCTTGTTTCTTTTTTACTCAATCATCTCATAAATCTTTAAAATAAAATTTAGTTCTTTTCTATCTTAAGCTATAATATTTTATATATGTTTTTTATGATATATTAAAAAAGGAGATTGATGTTAAGCATTCATGTGAGATTGTTCGAAACTTTAATGATAGCGGTTTTGTTGATTTATTTTGGAGAATTTATCTTAAATAAAATCTCCATTTTAAAGAAATGGTGCATACCCTCTGCTGTGGTTGGTGGCACAATTTTTTCTGTATTAACTTGTTTTGCTTTTTATTTTAAAATCGCGGAATTTAAATTTGATTTTCAAACGATGAATACCTTTTTTTACAATATTTTCTTTGCTTCTGTGGGTTTAAGTGCTGGTTTGAATTTTATAAAAAAAGGAGGTAAATTAGTAGCAATTTTCATCTTTTTAGCTGCTTTATTGGCTGCTTTGCAAAATCTTTTGACCTTAGTGTGTGCCTATTTTATGAATATAAACGCCTTAGTCGCCTTAATGGCAGGTTCAGTTGCTTTAACAGGGGGACATGGAAATGCTTCCTCTTTTTCTCCTATAGCACAGCAAATGGGTGGTGTGGGAGCTTTAGAAGTGAGTATAGCTGCAGCAACCTTTGGCCTCATTGCGGGTTGTTTGATGGGAGGTCCTCTCGGTAAGAGCTTGATTAAAAAATACCATTTGGATAAAAACTACATTTCAAATGATGAAAATTCCTCTCTCACAAAGAAAATTCAAAATACAATCAGTTCAAAAAGATCCCATCAAGCTACCTTTATCTTGCTCTTATCTTGTGGTTTAGGAGAATGTTTTTTTGTTATATTCAAAGAGCTTTTTCCCTCTGTTAATCTGCCTTTACATGTGATGAGTATGTTTTCTGGCATAATCATTCGTTTTATTTTGGATTATAAAAAGCAAGAAGAGGCTCTTTATGAAAATATAGACATTATAGGTTCTATATCTTTATCCATTTTTGTGTCTTTATCCATTATGACAATGAAACTTTATGAGCTTGCCGATTTAGCCTTACCTTTGGTAATCATTTTGGGCTTACAGCTTATTTTGATGTATGTTTTTGCAAACTTTGTAACTTTTAGAGCTTGTGGAAAAAATTACGATGCTGCTATTATTGCAGTTGGACACACAGGATTTGGTTTGGGTGCTGTGCCTGTATCTATGGCTACGATGAATGCGGTTTGTTCTCAATATCATTACTCCAAAAAAGCCTTTTTCGTTGTGCCTTTAGTCGGCGGTTTTATCAGTAATATTACAAATGCTCTTATTATTACTATATTCTTAAATATAGCTAAAAATATGGTTTGATTTTTTAAAATTTATGATTTGTTAAAGATTTTTCTTTTTTATAAAAATCAAAAAATAAAACAAAAATTCTAAAATTGCTTTAACATTAATTTCATAGCGAAAATAAGTTAAGTTTTTTTAAATTGATTACATTCTTGTTTTTTAAAATTTGCTTTACAAATTTTTAAATATAGTCTTTCTATAAAAATAAATTTTTTAAATTTGACACATTGTTAATGTGATAAAAAATTTTATTTACAAAGCATTTTTTTAAAAGCAAATAATTTTTTTCAAAAAATTAAAACAAAAATTCCAAACTATTGCTGAATGATAAAAGAAGCTAAAAAATTTTTGAGTTTATTCTTTATATTTTAAAAAACATTATTTTTTAAGCTTTTTAATTTTATCCACAAGAATTAAGAATTTTAATGCTTTAATAAGACATTTAAGTCTTATAAGACAAATCAGCCCACCAAATCCACAGAAATTTTACCATTTTTAATTTCTTTAATCTTCACCCTCATTCTATCGCCTTCTCTTACTTTGTGTTTAATTTTAGAGCTGTGCAACAAACCATCAACACCATCTTTTAACCCGACAAAAACTCCAAAATTTGTGATTTTTTTAATCTCTCCTTCGAATTCTTCACCGAGTTTAAAATTTGAGAGGTCTTTATCTTTGAATTTTTTATTTTTTTGTGTTTGCGTTAGAGTAAAGATAAATTCTTTTGCGGCTTTGATTTGTTCATTTTTTGAAGCCGAAATTTTTACCTCGCCTTTTTCTCTATCCAAATCAATACACACCTCAAATTTTTCGATAATGTCTTTTATAGTTTTTCCTCCCTGTCCTATAATATCAACGATTTTAGATGGCTCAACATTGAAAATTTCAAGTTTTGGTAAAATTTCATCGTTGATTTTGATTTTTGCATTGGCTTCTTCCATAATTTCTAAAATATGAAGTCTGGCTTCTTTGGCTTGATTTAAAGCTTCTGTTAAAATCTTTTTATCAATCCCACCGAGTTTTATGTCCATTTGAAGAGCACTCACCCCATCTTTACTTCCTGCAACCTTAAAATCCATATCCCCATCGTGATCTTCTAAACCCATAATGTCTGTTAAAATTGCATATTTATCTTCTTCAAAAACAAGTCCCATTGCCACTCCTGCAACAAGTTTAAGGCTATGAACCCCTGCAGCACGAAGAGCTAAAGAACCTCCGCACACCGTTGCCATAGAGCTTGAACCATTGCTTTCTAAAATTTCAGAAACCAAACGAATGACAAAAGGATAATTCTCATCAATGCTCGGATAAAGGGCTCTTTTGGCTAAATTTCCATGTCCTAATTCTCTACGCCCCGGTGCTTTTATCGCACTCGCCTCACCCACACTAAAGCCCGGAAAATTGTAATTTACCATAAAACGTTCGCTAATAGGATTTTTTTCATTTAACAAATCTATCATTTGTGCATCATTTTCAGTTCCTAAAGTCGCTACAACTAAGGCTTGAGTTTGACCTCTTGTGAAGAGACAAGAGCCGTGAGCATTTGGTAAAATATTAGTTTCTATACTAATGTTTCTCACCTCATTTAAAGCCCTTGAATCAGCTCTTTTTCTTTCAAAAATAATCTGTTTGCGTATGATTTTTCTTTTGATTTTTTCTAAAGCTTTGAAAATATCTTCTTCACTCCACGCTTTTTGCTCTGCTGTTTCAAGTTTAGAAATCGTCTTAGCAATTTTATTAAGCTCTCCCGCTCTTTCACTCTTTGCCATTTGATTGATTGCATTTTTAATTTCATCTGTAAAATTTTGCTCAATAAAAGCAAAGAGTTCTAAATTTTCTTCTTCGCTTTTAAATTCAAGCTCACTTTGCTTTTTATGTTTTGCAAAATTTTCTTCATAAGCGTTTGAACCTTCTAATATAGCCTTTTGAGCTAAGGTTAAAGCCTCTAAAATTTCATCTTCGCTCAATTCATTCATAGCTTGAGTCGTATCATTTTGAGTCGGTAAAGCCCTCATTTCTATCATCAAAAGTTCATCTTTAACTCCAGCAACATATAAATCAAGTGAGCTTTGTTTGAGTTGAGTATTGCTTGGATTGAGTATAAATTCCCCTGCTATTCTTGCAATTCTTACCCCGCAAACAGGAGCTTTTATAGGAATATCACTTAAAAAAAGTGCCACACTTGCAGCATTAAGACTCATAACCTGCAAATCCACTTCATTGTCAGCTGAAAGCACAATCACAGAAATTTGCGTAGGGTAAGCATAACCTTTAGGAAAAAGCGGTCTTAAACTTCTGTCGATAATTCTTGCAGTTAAGGTTTCATAATCACTTGGTTTGGTTTCTCTTTTGATATAACCTCCCGGAATTTTTCCAGCAGCATAAGCCTTTTCTATGTATTGAACGGTTAAGGGTAAAAAATCCTCTTCAACCATCTTTTCTTCTCTCGCTACTGCAGCTAAAATCACACTTTTACCGATTCTCATCAAAACAGCACCTGCTGCTTGTTTGGCAACATAATCAACATCGAAAATTTCTAAATTTTGATTAACTTGTATTTTGTATTGCATTGTTGCTCCTCCTTTTTTATTTAATAATTTGTTTAAATTTTTTAAAAATTTTAGCATAATTTATCCTTAAATCGCATTTTCGCTATCTTGTAAAGAAAAGTCATATTTTATCCCGCCGATAGGATAAAAATTAAAGATAAAATACACTCCACTTTGGTTTCTTGCCGTGATTCCTCCGCTTGTTAGCTTAGGATCAATCCTCTCTCTATACACCAAAGAATAATTCCAACATTTTCTTTGGTAAGTATAGCCAAATTCCCACATATTTGCGTGTGCTCTTTGAGTGTCAAACCAAATTCCTCCAAAAAGATTATAATGAGGCGTGAGATTGTAATTTGCACGAGTGCCTATAAAGCTGTATTTTCCATACTCATCATTTTGATAGTCATGAGAAAAATCCCAGCTGAATTTAGGATTCAAATCGATTTCAAATTGACTTAACACATTGCTAAAACGTTTTTGCAAATCAGAATAAATCACCTCGCTATTAAAACGAATGTCTTCATTGTAATAATAAGTGAGTAAATTTCGCAATTCTTCAAAGTCGCCTTTTTTGCTAAGATAATTCGTGCTTAAGCGATGTTTGAGTTTTTTTTGTCCCTGTTGATTGTAAAAATATTGAGTGATGAAAAATTCAGCCTGTTCCTCTTCTTTTTCTAAATCCAAATAATCTTCTGTGATTTTTCCAGATTCTTCTCCGGGCAAAAGATAGCCCACGCCGATATTAAGAGTATGAAAAAAATTATCATAAGCCTTAGAAATATCTGTATATAAATCAAGCTTGTGTGTGTTTGTAAAATAATGCTCGTGTTCTTTATTTTCATCATGGGTGTAATTAACAAAAGAAGCATAAAGACTTTCTGTGAAATTTAAATGTAAAAAATCATTAAAAAAACTATCGTGATAAGAAATAGGAAGACTTAAATTAACGCTATTTGCATAAGGTCCTATGCGTCTGTAATAATTATTAAAACTTGCATCAAAAGAATAAAGAAATTTTCCTTCAAAAAAAGAATCTAAAAAGCGATGATATTGAAAAGAAGGGTATTCTTGTAAGGTGTCTTTATTGTTTAGCTTAGAAGTGTCCATATAATACCTTGCATAAGCACCATAAAAATTATTTTCATCAGCTAAGAAATAATTAATCTTTGAAGTAATCAACGAATTTAAATCCTTATAATCACGAGAGCCAAGTGTAAGAAAATCTACATCATTAAAATAATTCGCATCAACCCAAAAACCTTCTTGAAAATTATCCTCTAACAAAGCTTTAATAAGCTCATCTCTTGCATATTTAAATTCAACGCCTTTATGTGTTTGATTTTTTAAATTTTCATCGTGATAATAAGATGAGTTTTCTCTAAAAATACCAAGATTAAATTCTCCCATAGAATGTAAAGAATCCATAAATCTTAGAGTTGAGTAAATTCCTACCCCGCGATTTGTTCGAATTTGCGGATTTAATTCCAAATCCCAATTTTCTTGCTCGGCAATATAAATAGGCTGTTCATAATAAAACCCCTCTTTACTTTTAATCGTAAATTTTGGCACTAAAAGTCCGCTCTGTCGATTTGTATCCGCACTAAAACCAAAATAAGGCAAGTAAAAAATCGGCACATCTTTAACATACAATCTTGCATTATAAAGATGCACATAATTGCTTTTACGATTAAGCCAACCATCACTAAAGCGAATTTCCCAATCCGGATCTTCAACATTACAACTTGAAACCGCAGAAATTTCACTTTCAAAACTCTTATCATCTAAAGAGCTTTTTTTACTTTGGAACCAAACTTCTAAATTATTGTTAGAAAAAAAGAAATTTTCAAAATTTGCTTGATTTGTGTTGAGATTGATTTTAGCGTAATTTGAATGAGAACGTTCATTTTTCCCTCTTAGTATATTGACATCGCCAAAAAGCTCAATCTCTTCGGTATTTTCATTATAAATGGCTTTATTTGCTGTGATAAAATAAAAATCAGAAAAAATCACAACATCATCGACAGCCGTGAGTATTGCTCCTTCTTTTTTAACATCAAGTGCATAAATATCAACTTGTGTTGCATTTAAGGCAAGAGTGGTGCTAAGCATTAAAGAAATTTTACGCCACATCAACAACTATAGTCCTTGCTAAATAATCATGCCAAGTCTTACGCAAATCATTTTCTAAAGCCCAAAAAAGACCTAACATAAAAGCTATATCACTAAGCTGTCTGAAAGCTGATCTTATAAGACTTTGGATAAAAGTTGGTTTATCTAAGAAATCTTCATTTAAAATCGTAATTTTACAAGCCATTTTACCTAAACTTGCTCCATACATAAAAGTGAAAAGGGTGTGATAGACCAAATGAAGTAAAAAAAATCCCATAAAAAAATTTCCTAAAATATTAGCCATTTCTATCATATCATTAACAAAAATCAATCGGTCATAAAAAATAATAAAAACAATGCAATTTAAAATAAAATTATCCATCAAATATGCAATAACTCTTTTAGTAAAGCTTGCGATTTTTAGATTTTCCCTTTCAAGTTTATCGATTAAATTTTCTTTCATTGACAGACCCAAAATCCTATATCTTTTCTGAATTGTTTGCCTTTAAAATCAACATTAGCACAAAGTTCATAAGCTTTATTTTTAGCCTCTTGTATGTTTTCTCCTAGTCCGACACAAACTAAAATTCTGCCTCCATCTGCCATAAGTTTATCTTGCTCTAAACTCACTCCTGCATAAGAAATATGTGAATTTTCCGGAATATTTTTAATGTGAATTTCACTTTTTGGTGAAGCTTTGTAAGGATAATTTTCACTTGCACATACAACAGCTACAGCACATTGATTTTTAATTTTAACAGCAATATTTTTAAGATTCTTTTGAGTTGCAGCTAAAATAAGTTCTAAAGGATTTTCAATCAAAGGCATTAACGCTTCGCATTCAGGGTCTCCAAAACGCACATTAAATTCAAGCACATAAGGCTCTTCATTGACAACCATAATCCCTGCAAAAAGCACCCCGCAAAATTCAGCACCCTCTTCTTTCATACCTTTTAAAGTAGGAATGATAATATTTTTTTGTATTTTTTCTAAAAGCTCTTGATTAGCCAAAGAACTTGGTGCATAAGCACCCATTCCACCGGTATTTGGACCCTCATCATTGTCTAAAAGTTTTTTATGATCTTGTGCGACAGGTAAGAGCACGAAATCTTCTCCATCGCAAATTGCAAAAATGCTCAATTCAAAACCTTTTAAAAACTCTTCTATAATAACACATTTTCCAGCTTCTCCAAAGCTTTCTCCACTAAGCATTTTTTGTGTTTCTTCTAAGGCTTCTTGATGGGTTTTTGCGATGATAACCCCTTTACCCGCACAAAGCCCATCAGCCTTTACAACTATCGGTAAATTAAGATTTTCTATGAATTTTTTAGCTTCGTTTATATCTTTTGTATTTAAATATCGAGCGGTTTTAATGTGATATTTTTTTAAAAAATCTTTCATAAAAGCCTTTGAACTTTCAAGTTTTGCAGCGGCTTTGCTGGGACCAAAAATATTAAGATTTAAGTTTTTAAAAATATCCACAACTCCATCCGCTAAAAAAGTTTCACTTCCTACGATACAAAGATCAATGTTTATTTCTTTAGCATAATTTGCAAGTTCATTCAAATCTTTTATGTTTAAATTCATCCCTAATGCTTTTGTTGCACCATTTCCGGGCATAAAATAAAATTCTATATCTTTTTGAATTTTTTTAAAAGCTAAGGCAATAGAATATTCTCTTGCACCGCTACCTAAAATCATAATTTTCATTATTTCTCCTTATAAAACCCAAGCAGTCGTTTAACAAAGATTGACCCCAAAAGTCAAGAAAACCGCTAGGCAATTTTTAAAGGCTGCAACTTCTCGCTTTTTTCAAAGCTCAAACGACGCCACAGACACGGTAAATCGCACAATCGCAGTAAATAAAAATATGTTGGATCACTTTAAATACCACGAGCTGCTTAGGCAAGGAATTATAACTTAATTTAGCTTAAAACTTTATGGTTAAACGAGTTTAAATTTGGTTTTTCCCACTTTATCAAAATGCTTTCCTTGTAAAATAATATCCGCAGCACTTTCCCAAATGTGCTCCTCATCAATATAGACAATATCAAAAATATTATCACGCATCAAGGATTGATAACTCACTTTTTTAGGTGCGTATTTAACGATATAATAGGGATTGATTGAAAAAACCTCAATTTTAATCTTATAAAGCAAATCAAGATCTGAAGTAACCACAAGGAATTTTTTTCTTTGTTCTTTAGCGATTTTTTCGATATAAAATAAAAGTTTTTGGTCAAAAGGATTGAGTGCTGCCTTATTAAGGCGACTTAAATAATGTTCAGCAAAAGCTAAAGAACAGAAAGAATTTTCTATATTGCTTCTTGTAAAATAAGAATTTTTTACCCCTGAAGATTTTAAGGAAAGACGCCAAATTTTCATATCCATTATTGTGGCACAAAGATTGAGTCCGGTAACAATTTTATCAAAAAGCTTTTTTCTTGAAATTTTAAAAGCATTTTCAAAAATACTTAAATTTTTCTTATAAAAATCTTCGCGTATCGCGTCTAAACGTTTGAGTGAAGTTTTATAATAATTCACTTCTTTTTGAAGTGTTGCCACTCTTTCTTCTTTTGATTTAATTTTTTCGGGAGTAGCATTTGGATTGTTTCTTAAAAAATTGATTTCGGAATTGAGTGTTCTGATTTGAGCCTCTAAAGAAGTTGCACGATTTTGACGCGTATCAATGGTTGCAATCAAAGCTTGATAATGACATTGTAAGGACAAAAAAGTTTCATTAAAAATTTTAGTTGTATTAAGCAATCTTTTATCTTTCATATCATTATAGGAATTTTCAAGATGCATCACTATACTTTTGAGCGAATTGAATTGAGTTTGGTCAGTCGAGCTATCCATAAAAATCAAAGTATCAAGAGCCTTATTTAAAAAGCGTTTAATAATAAAATAGTCTAAAACACAAGGAATTTCTTTTTCATCTTCAACATTTGACCTTAAAGCTTCAACAGAAAGAATCTCGGTAGCAAAGTATTTTGATATAGCTTGAGGAATTGTAAAAGATAGGGGAATTTTCTCTATAGTATCATAATCTGTGCTCCTATAAAGTTCAGTAATATAACCACTGCGTCTTGAATTTTGCAAATCCTCAAGCTCATCGTCGTTATCGGTTTTGAAAAAATCGTTTTCAGTGATAAAATCACCTTCTTTAAATTCTTGAAATTTTGAAGGATAAATTCCTGTGATATTTTTACCATCAGAACGGAATTCTACCAACATTCCAACGCTTGGCATACTTTTTTTATCATTCCAAGTTTGACGATTGAAATCAAAAAAAACTTTTGCTGAATTGACAACCGTTCCTCTTCCTGTAGTGTCCATATAAATCGCTATTTTTCCGTGCATTTTTCTTCCTTGAAAATTTCATAGAGCAAATTTTAGCTTGATTTTTATAAATTTACAATAATATTTAAACAAAATCATTCCCACTCTATTGTTGCAGGTGGCTTACTCGAAATATCATAAACCACGCGATTGATTCCTTGAACTTCATTGATGATGCGCCGACTGATATTTTCTAAAATTTCATAAGGTAAATGAGAAAAAACTGCTGTCATTCCATCGTTTGCATTGACAACGCGGACGCAAATCGCATTTTCATAAGTGCGATTATCTCCCATAACTCCAACACTTTTAACATTTAAAAGCACACAAAAAGCCTGCCAAGTTTTATCATACCAAGCATTGCTTTTTAATTCTTCAATCAAAATAGAATCTGCTTTTCTTAGCGTGTTAAGTGCGTTAATTTCAACTTCGCCCATAATGCGTATGGCAAGTCCGGGTCCGGGAAAAGGATGTCTGAAAATAAGCTCTTTATTGAGCCCTAATTCAAGACCTAAAGCTCTCACTTCATCTTTAAAAATTTCTTTTAAGGGTTCAATGAGCTTTAACTTCATCTTTTCGGGCAATCCACCAACATTATGATGGCTTTTAATGGTCTTTGAATTCCCAACAACAGAGCTTTCAATAATGTCTGTATAAAGTGTGCCTTGAGCAAGATATTTAACATCTTTATGTTTTTTAGCTTCCTTTTCAAAAATTTCTATGAAGGTATTGCCGATGATTTTTCTTTTTTTTTCGGGCTCAATCACTCCTTTAAGACGTTTTAAGAAAATCTCACTCGCATCAATGCTGATAAGATTAATATTTAAGATATTTTTAAATGTATATTCAACTTGTTCTCTTTCTTTGTCCCTTAAAAGCCCATTATCCACAAATACAACGATAACTTGTTCTTTAATCGCCTGTGCTAAAAGTGCAGCAACCACAGTGCTATCAACTCCTCCGCTCACAGCACAAAGCACTTTATCTTGACCAACTTCTTGACGAATTTTTTCAATTTGACCCTTTGCAAAAGAACCCATATTCCAAACACTTTCGCAATGACAAATGTATTGAGCAAAATTTTTAAGTATATAAGCACCAAATTCGCTATGTTCAACTTCAGGATGAAACTGCAGAGCATAAAGCTGGAGTTTTTCATTGACAAGGGCACAAAAGGGACTATTTGTGCTTGTGGCTAGAATTTCAAAACCATCGGGCAAACTTTCAACCCTATCAGAATGACTCATCCATACGATTTGTTCTTGAGGTAAATTCTTAAACAAAACATTGTCTTTTTGAATTTTTATATGGGCTTTGCCGTATTCTTTATGCAAAGCAGGAGCAACTTTGGCTTTAAAATGAAAGGCTATCAATTGTAAGCCATAACAAATTCCTAAAATAGGAATTTTTAAATCAAACACAGCTTTTTCGCAAAAATACGCTTCATTTGAATAAACACTCGCAGGTCCTCCGCTTAAAATGATTCCTTTTGGTTCTTTAGCCTTAATATCCTCAATGCAAACATTAAAAGGCAAAATTTCAGTATAAACACCTTGTTCTCTAAGTCTTCTAGCAATCAATTGCGTGTATTGTGAGCCAAAATCAAGGACTAAAATATCTGTTTTTTTCATTTTACCACCTGTTTAAATTTTGATAAATTTTAATGTCTTTAACCGAGCCATTTTGCTCATAGCTTGTATATTGCGGATTTGCTTTATAACCGCAAGCATTTAAGAAAATTAAGAAAAAAAATGCTAAAATTAACATATGGAAAAGATTAAAAACACACAGCAAATTCTTGAAGAACTTATACACACACATAATGAACATAATGAACAACCTTACAAAAAGATGAGAAATTTTTTTTATCAAGATTTTCTAACTTATCTAAGTCCCGGCCATCAAAAATTGATATTAAAAATTTACTTAAAAAATCAAATTTTAAATATCATTGTCAAACATCAAGTTGCATACCAAGAACTTAACCACGATAATACCAAATTTTATATTAAAAAACTTATAAAAGATTATGTAAATTTTAAACCCAATCATTTTTTTAGTCAAAGCATTAAAGAAAATGGCGGAGTTAAAGAGGTAAAAATATTTTTTTTTAAAACCCCGCAGCAAAACATAAAAAATGACGATAAAGAAGAAACAAATTATCATCACATTGAACTTTCTTTAGGAGAATTTAAAAATAATTTTGAAAACAAAGAACTTCATCTTAAATTTGAAAAGATAAGGGCTTTAATCAAAGCAAGGATTAAAAATTCCCATGGATGAAGATTTAAAAAAACATTTAGAAAATCAGCTCAAAAATTTACCTTTGAGTGCGGGAGTGTATCAGTATTTTGATAAAGAAAATAAGCTTTTGTATGTTGGAAAGGCTAAAAATTTAAAAAACCGCATACGAAGTTATTTTAGTTTTTCACCAAAATTTGGAGTCAATCCTAATAATTCATTAAGAATTCAAAAAATGATTTCACAAACAGCTCATTTAGAATTTATCACTACAAATTCTGAAGCTGATGCCTTAATTTTAGAAAATTCCTTTATCAAGCAACTGCATCCAAAATATAATATTTTATTAAGAGATGATAAAACTTATCCCTATATTTATGTTGATTTTAGCGAGGATTTTCCGCGTCCTTTAAGCACGAGAAAACTTGTTAAAAAACCTAAAATTAAATATTTTGGACCCTTTTTTAGAGGAGCAAAAGAGCTTTTAAATGCCCTTTATTTTTATTATCCTTTAAAACAAAAAAAAACCTGCAAGAGTCCTTGCATTTTCTATCAAATTGGACGCTGTAAGGCTCCTTGTGCTAAACTTATATCCCAAAAAGAATACAAGAAAATTTTAGAACAAGCCTTAAATGCTCTATTAAATCCTAGTATTTTGATTAAGAATTTAGAAAAGCAAATGCTTTTTTTAGCACAAAAAGAATATTTTGAAGAGGCAGCAAAACTTAGAGACCAAATTTCTACAATTAAAGACCTAGAAGTTAAAATTCAAATTGATATTGCTAAATTAGAAGATTTTGAAATTTTTGCCCTTGCTTTTGAAAAAAATTTACTCTCTACCTTGCGTTTTGTTGTGCAAAATGGAAAGATTATAGGAGTTAATCATAAAATCACAGCTTTAAAAAATCACGCGGATTTTGATAAAAATGAAATTTATAAACAGCTCATTTTAGAAAATTTTAATGCAGACACTCCTTTAATCGCAAAAGAAATTTTTGTTTATGAAGATTTTGAAGATGCAAAGGTTTTAGAGCTTTTACTTTCTGAAAGATTTGGTAAAAAAATACACATTAAGAGTCCAAAAATTGGTGAAAAAAGAAGAATTTGCAATCTGGCTCATCAAAATGCTTTGCTCAATATCCAAACCCATCTTAAAAATAGCGATTTTAGCATACAAACTCAACTTAAAGATTATTTTGAACTTGAAAATTTTCCCGATTGTATCGAAATTTACGACAATTCACATTTGCAAGGAGTGGCTAGGGTTGGGGCTATGGTTTGTTATAAATTTGGAGTTTGGGATAAAAAGAATTATCGTAAATTTCATTTACAAAGTTCAAATGATTATGAGCAAATGAAAGAGGTTTTAACGCGTAGAGCCTTAAGCTTTGATAAATTTCCCCCTCCTGATTTATGGCTCATTGATGGAGGAAAAGCCTTGCTTGATTTGGCAAAAGATATTGTGTTAAGTTCTGGGGCAAATATCGATATTCTAGCTATTTCTAAAGAAAAAATCGATTCAAAAGCACACAGAGCCAAAGGAAGTGCAAAAGACAAAATTCATTCACTTAAGGGAGAATTTTCACTTGGTGCTGAAGATAAAAAACTTCAATTTTTACAAAAATTAAGAGATGAGGCTCATCGTTTTGCAATCAGTTTTCATCAAAACACTAAGAAAAAACAAGATTTGCAAAGCTCAAAGCTTATTCATTTAGGTGTGACTCAAGCGAGTTTGCAAAAATTGCTTAATTTTTTTGGAAATTTCGACGCGATTTATCAAGCAAGTTTTGATGAGATTGCAGAGCTTACAAACAAAAAAACTGCAGAAAAAATTAAATCAATCAATATGGGTGCGAAAAATTAAAGCTTGTCTTAAAGATATAAAATCCACATTTTCTAAATTAACCCCATTAGGAATTCCTTGTGCGATTTTACTCAATTTCAAATTTAAATCCTTAAGTTTTTCTTCAATAAAAAAAATCATAGCATCGGAGTTAAGACTATGAGTCAAGGCAAAAATCAATTCTTTAACCCCCATATTTTGAATCATTTTTCTAAGTCTTTGTATCGTATTTTCATCAAGCTCATTTAAGATAAAATAAAGCCCATTATAGCTTTGACTCTCTTCAATCACAAGCACATCTTTAGGGCTTTGAGTGATGCAAAGTAAGCTTCTTTGACGCTCTAAATCTGTGCAAATTTCACAGAGTTCATTTTCACTTAAGGCTCCGCATTGTTCGCAAGGTCTGATGAAACGTAGGGCGTTTTCTATGTTGTGTGCAAGTTTCATTCCTTCTAAAGGCTCATTCATACAAAGATGAAAGGCTAGACGCAAAGCAGTTTTTTTACCGATAGTGGGTAAATTTGCAAAACTTTCTACAAGAGAATTAAATTTTTCTAAACCTTTAAGCTTCATTTTTTTCTCCAAAAAAAACTTTAAAACAATGTTTATTTTCTGTATAATGATAAGAAATTTCAAAGCCGTGAAGTTTGCAAATTTCATTCATTATATAAAGTCCAAGTCCCATTCCTTCGGTTCTCAAATGATTTCTTCTTGTAAAGGCTTGAAAATAATATTCTATGGAGTCGGTTAAGGGTGCTCCTTGATTTGTAATTGTAAAATAATTTTCAAAACATTCAAGCTCACAAGTGTTGTCATTTGAGTATTTTAAGGCATTATCAAGCATATTTTTAAGTAGTAAAGAAAAAAAATCAATGTCAATATGTATGAGTGGATTATGATGTAATTTGATTTTAATGATTTTATCTAAATTTTCTTTCATTAATTCTGTTTTAGCCTGATTTAACACAGAATTAAAATCAACAGCTTTGATTTGAAGCTCATAATTTTTAGAAAATAATTCCTCTATTTTTGCAAATTCATTAATGAGTGAATTCATTTTATCAAAAATCACAATGAGTCTTTCTTTTTGCTTTTTTTCTTTAAGCATTTCAGAAATGATTCTTCCTTTGCCAATCGGAGTTTTAAGCTCGTGCATAATGATTCTTAAAAAAAGTTGTCTTGAATTTGCAAGTTCTTGACTTTTATTTAAAGCTTTTTCAAATTCAAGTGCTATTTTTCCTATTTCATTGTCCTCATAATCTATGAAACTAGGTTTTTCTTTATTATTGACTTGACTGATTTGTTTTTTGAGTTTTTTCAAAGAATCTAAGGATTTTAATACAGAAAAATACATAAAAATCATCAAAAATAAGAAAAAAGTAAAACCTATGATAAAAATTTTATAAATTCTATTGTTAAAATTTTGTTTAAAAAGTCCATTAAAATTTTTGCATTGTAAGTCAAAATAAGTATCATCTTGATAATTTAAAGAAGTAAAAATGCAAAAATCATTTTGAGCTTTAAAGTTAATTTCCGCTTTTTCTTTTATGGTTTTAATGCTTTGTAAATTTTCAATTTTATTAAATCCATTATTATATAAGTATTCTTCAAGATTGACATTTTCTAAATTAAGATTATTAAACAGACCTGCAATGAGATTTTCTTGTTTTAAATTCTCTCTTTTTATGCGATCACCTTCTTCAGTTTTAAGGAAAACGATAAAAAGAGTGCAAACAAAAATAAAGGTTGCAATAAATAAAACTATCAATTTTGTGTGGATAGAATAGCTTCTCATCCTATAAGCTTGTATCCTATGCCTCTAACCGAAAAAATATGTTTTGGGGATTTAGAGCTATCGCCAATTTTCGCCCTCAATCTTCCAATAATAACATCAAGACTTTTTGAGTCTTTATCTTTTAGTTTTTTGCATTGATTTACAAGTTGTTCTCTAGAGATTGAATAGCCATTTTGATTGATAAGACATTCTAAAATTTCATATTCTGCGGGAGTAAGAGTTAAAGCTTTATTTTTATAAAAAATTTCATGTTTTCTTGTATCGATTTTAAAAGCAATATTGTGATTTTCTTCTATTCTTTTAGTGCGACGAATGATACTCATAATCCTCGCATACATTTCTTTTGGGTCATAAGGCTTTGGTAAATAATCATCAGCACCAATTTGCAATCCTACAACCTTATCGCTTAAATCTCCTCTTGCAGAAGAAACAATAATGCCGATATTGCTTTTTTTTCTAATTTCTTTGCAAACTTCAAGTCCATCGATATGAGGTAAAGTTAAATCTAAAATCAAACAATCATAATTTTCAACGCTTGTATTTAAAACCTCTCTAGGGTCGCTAAAATTTGTAACTTTAACATTAAATTGAGCAAGATATTCTGATAACAATGCTGCAAAATCTGGATCATCTTCTATCATTAACACATTAGTCATTAACTGCTCCTTTCTTAAAAAAAATATTTTTTAAACTTTTATTTCAAAATTTATTTTAATTATACCTAAAATTTGGTAAATTACTTTATTTATTTTTCACAAAATTATATATTTTAAATTTATAAGGAGAATTTGTGGAGATTGATTATTATGAAATTTTAGAAATCACACAAAATGCCGACAAAGAAACTATTAAAAAGGCTTATCGCAGACTTGCTTTAAAATATCATCCTGACAGAAACCAAGGAGATAAAGAAGCCGAAGGTAAATTCAAGCTCATCAATGAAGCTTACGAAGTTTTAAGTAATGATGAAAAAAGAGCTCTTTATGATAAATATGGAAAAGAGGGGCTTAAAGCAGGAGGTGGCTTTAGCAGCGATTTTAGTGATTTAAGTGATATATTTTCAAATTTTTTTGATGAAGCCTTTGGCAGGTCTTCAAATCGCAAAAGAAGCGAAAATAGCGAGAAATTTAGTGCTGAACTTATGATAGCTTTAAAACTTAGTTTCAAAGAAGCTGTTTTTGGCTGTAAAAAAACTATCGATTTTATCTATAAAGATTCTTGTAAAGCTTGCAAAGCAACTGGGGCAAAAGATGGCAAAACGACGACTTGTCCTAAATGTCAAGGTAGAGGACAAATCGGCATAAAACAAGCCTTTATCACTTTTGCTCAAACCTGTCCTGATTGTGCAGGGAGCGGAGTGAGTGCGGCTGAAAAATGCCCAGAATGCAAGGGTAAAGGCTATAACGAAATTAAAGACAGCGTAGAAATAAATGTGCCAGAAGGAGTTGATACGGGAATGTCTTTAAGAGTGCCTCAAAAAGGAAATGTTTTAAAAGATGGCTCAAGAGGGGATATGTTTGTAAAAATCATTGCTGAAGAAGATGAGACTTTCATACGAGATGGTGAGGACATTTATATAGAATTTCCAGTGTTTTTTACACAAGCAATTTTAGGGCAAAGTATCAAAGTGCCGACGATTCGAGGAGAGGCTATTTTAACTTTACCTATAGGAGCAAAAGATGGGCAAAGATTTGTACTCGAAAAAGAGGGGGTAAAAGATATCCATTCAAATTCTTTAGGGCGACAAATTGTGCAAATTTCTATCAAATTTCCTAATTCTTTAAATGATGAACAAAAAGAGCTTTTAGAAAAATTGAGCGAAAGTTTTGGGATAAAAGATGGCATGCATCATGAGCAAAAAGGCTTGTTTGATAGGATTGCATCTTGGTTTAAAAATTAAATTTTTAAATTTGAGTAAAATTTTATATTTAAGCAAAAATTTATTTTTGATATTTTTAAGAATTAAGTAAAAATAATTCAAAAATATAAATTTTTATGCATAGTTTATATATTTTTATGACTTTAAGTTGTATTTGTATTGATTGCTTGAAAAATTTATAACAACTTAATGGTATATTAATAAAATATTTTAATTTGATTTTAATCAATTTTTCTATTAATTATCAACAAATATACTAGAAGTATATGCATTTAAGGAATATAATTTATCATTATTTTTTGAATTATAGATTGCCTTAATGTATCAATTAAAATTCTTCTCTGATTTGAATTTAATTTTTTGTCTGTTTATTTTCTAAATTCGATATTTTATTTAATGTGTCAAAGATGATAAATTATTTCATTTTAAATCATTAAATTTTGTTCTTTAAGCTCTTTAATAAAAATTTCAACAGCTTTTTTGTATCCCAGATTGCACCTAAATTCTTTGCTTCTTGTCTTTCTTCATAAGGCACATTAAGATATTGTCTTTGACGAGGCATTTATCGCTCCAAATCTTTATTTTGAGATAAACTTTTACTATCTTTGTCTTTGTGTAAGCTTTGTTTAACCTGTTCCATTAATTGTTTTTTTGCTTGTTCTTTTTGAGAATGTTCTTTGGTTGGAGATTTTACTTCTAAGTCTTTGTTTATAGAGATAAAGTCTTTAAAGATATGATTGAGACTATATTGTTCTCCTATATCGGTTACATCAAATTCTTGTATGCAAGAACTCAACCAAGAGAATTCTTTAACAAGTTTTTTTGCTAAAATATCTATTTGAATATCATCCATAGGCTCTTTTGAAGCATAGCCTAAATATTGCCTGTGTTCAAAACCATTCTCAAGCATAAAAGTTTTTATTTTAATGTAAGGCTCTCTTGTATCCTTGAAATGCTTTTTGAGTTCATTTGTGGATAAATCAAAATTAATAGCCTTACGAGAGAGACTCACGCCCAAACTCCTTCATTATTTTCTTTACAAAAAGAAATCATGTCGCTATTCCCTTCTTTTTCACTCAACCATTCCCATTCTTTGACATTGAGAGTAAACCAATCACATTCAAGTAAGCCACCATACACAAAAGAACCTAAACGCCCTAAATCCTCTCTATCGCCCTTACAATGATAAGTGTTTTTATCGATCTTAATCAAGCCACATTGATTTGCCATTTCCTCAATGATTTCATACATTTTGTCTAAGTCATATTTATCTTCTCTTAGAATCTTTTCTTCATCTAAAACAAATCTAGTGCCTAGTAGTGGATAAGCCATTATTTGCTCCTTTTGAATTTTTTAAAGATTTTATATTAAATAAGCTTTACAATGTATAAAATATATAAAATTGACATACCATATTCTTTTAATATCTATTTTATTGATATTTTTAAAACAAATCAAAGTCAAAAAAAAGACAAATTGACATAGTATTATAGCTTGAAAATATGGTCTTACCATAATTTTAATTAAAAGCATAATATTTTATCAATGATTAAAAATTTGATAAATTTAAGAAAATAAACAATTTTTAAGTCCATTTTGTGTAAAATTTCAAGTTTTTATTAGGGAAAGAAGCGAGGCTCGCTTTAACAAAAAAGTGTCCTATTTAAAAAGTTAAGAGTTTAAATCATACTAAATTGATACGTTATTATATTCATTTTAGCAAAATTTAAAACACTCAAAAACCTTCAAGTCTTCTTTTATACAGCTTCATCAAAAGCTATCCTAAAATTCAAATATATTAAAGGATTTTTAATGAAAATTGCAATCTTACCTGTTTTAGCAGGTGCGGTTTTTGGGATTATTGCACCTTTGCTTGTATATTTTGGCAATCCGGGTAATATGGGACTTTGTGCAGGTTGTTTTACACGTGATATTGCAGGAGCTTTGAATTTACACAATGCTGCCGCTTTACAATATATGCGACCTGAAATTTTAGCTCTAGTTTTAGGCTCATTTCTAAGTGCTTTTTTATCAAAATCTTATAATCCTCGTGCAGGTAGTGCACCGATTGCAAGATTTTTTTTAGGCATTTTTACAATGATTGGGATTCTAGTATTTTTAGGCTGTCCTTGGAGAGCATTTTTAAGAATTTCTGCTGGAGATTTAAGTGCTTTAGCTGGAATTTTAGGACTTGTTGCGGGAGTTTGTTTGGGTATATTCTTTCTTAAAAAAGGTTTTAGTTTAGGCAGAGCAAAACCTACAAGTAAATTTATAGGATTTATTTTCCCTGCTTTTATCATTTTATGTCTTGTGCTTTTATTTATCAGCTTAAATGAAGAAAAGCCTCTGCTCAAATTTTCTACTTCTGGTGTGGGTTTTATGCATGCTCCTGTTTTAATCTCTTTAATCGCAGGACTTATCATAGGTGTGCTTTTTCAAAAAAGCAAATTTTGCAGCATTTCTGGGATAAGTGCATTTTTACTTTTTAGAGACACTTATCTTTTGCAAGGTGTGATAGCATTAATCATATGTGCTTTTTTAAGCAATCTTGCACTTGGATATTTCCATTTAGGTTTCACTGAACAACCGATAGCACATAACGATTTTATATGGAATTTCTTAGGAATGTTTTTAGCTGGAAGTGCTTTGAGTTTAGCTGGAGGTTGTCCGGGAAGACAACTTGTTTTAAGCGGTGAAGGCGATGGCGATGCGGCTGTATTTGTCATGGGAAGTTTATTTGGTGCTGCCTTAGCACATAATTTTTCTTTAGCTTCTTCACCTGCTGGAATAAGTGCTAACGCTCCTTTTGCTGTAATTCTAGGTTTAATTTTCGTGCTTTGCTTGGGTTTATTTTCTAAAAATAAGGAGACAATATGAAAATTGATGTAAGAGGACTTTCTTGTCCGCAACCTGCCATTGAATTAAATAATGCTTTAAGTTCGCAACCAGAATCTCTTGAAGTAGTATGCGATACAAGCACTCCGCTTGATAATCTTTTGCGTATGGCAAAGAAAAACAACTATGAGCTTGCTTCTAAGGAAGAACAAGGCTTAGAAAGAATTTTACATTTTACTAAGCATTAAGGTCTAATTTAGCAATATGGGAGTGCTCTAAATCATAAAGCACTCCGTCCTTATAGCCAATTTGCAAATTAAGCTCGGGAATTTTTGAAAAATCAAGCTCTCTAAAGCTCTCAAGCAAATTCTTAAAAGATTCATACGCAAAGCCTCGAAATTCAGGCGGAATCGAAGAATCCTCCAAAGCATTTTTGTAAATTTCAAGAGCATTTTGTCCATTTTTATCCGTGAAATTTACACCATCTTGATGAAAAGTGCCTAAGTCTAAACCCGTTAGCCTCGCGAATTCGCTTGTGGCTCTGTATTTTTCAATCACGCCCTCTTTGAAATTGAATTGCCAAACACGCAAACTTTGTAAAATATGGAAAAACAACTCTTTTGAATTGTCATTTTGATTTAAAAGATTTTCAATTTTTAATTTTAAATTCTCATCATCTAAGCCCATAATTTTCAAATGATAATCATTTGGACTGATAATAAATTGAATATCTGCTCCCTTTAAATCAATACCATTTTGACTCAAAATATTTTGAAGTTGTGAATTCACCATTTTTCTATTATAATCTTGTTGTTCTTCATCACTTGGAGCATGAACAGGGTCAGTGATTAAGGGGTCATTAATGTTTGTCGCATAACCAAAAGCACTCATTGAAAGCTCATTGTCATACATCGCCCTCCTCTGTTCTGAAGTGTATTTTTGAAACGGGGAATCAACGCTAAAATATTTTTGTGATAAAGCCTGCTTTAAATCTTCATAATTAGAGTATTTCGCACGATTAGCCTCACCTAAGGTGTAATAACGTTCTTCTAGCTTTAAATAGGCTTTATAGACGTCATTTTCTGGATTGTGGTTATTGCCTTCAATACGCTCTGTTATAGGTGTATAGAGCTTTTCCCAGCTTGTTTTTTGCTTTTCTTGAGGATTATAACGTCCTTTTACACCATAATAATTATAATAATGCGACTTTATCTCCATATTAATAACTCTCCCCTTTTTTAATTCTTTAATAAGATTAAATCGGATTATATTAAAAAAAATAAAGTTTTTTTGATTTCAATGCACATAAATTCCTTGCAATATTTGGAATTTATATTTTGAAATTTATATTAAAAAATAGTTTTGTATTTTAAGCAAGGTCTTCGTAATTTTTAAGCTTATATAAAGAATGGGGGGGGGTATAATGCCTTTTTTAAAATCAAAAATAAGGAGATTTAATGCTAAAAAATACTATGTGTATAGTTTTATTGTCCTTTAGTTTTTTTGGGTGTTCGCCTTCACTTTACAACACTCAAGCCGATGAAAAACTAAGTGTGGCTAAAGCTCAAAAAGACATTAAAAAAGGTATGAGTTCAGCTGAAGTGGTTGAAGTTATGGGTTCTCCTAATGTTATCTCAACAGATGCAGAGGGAAGAGAAGTTTGGGTTTATGATAAAATTTCTACTCAACAAGCTTATCAAAATTCCTCCGGTGGTCTTAGTATTATTATAGCTGGAATTAGCGGCGATAGTGGAAGCTCTGTAAAAAATTCAAGGACATTAACTATAGTCGTAAAATTTGACTCTCAAAATAAAGTTAGAGATGTTTCTTATCGCACTTCAAGTTTTTAAAGGCGATTGATGAAGTGTGTTAAATCTTTTAAAATATTTTTAGCATTCGGTATTTGTTTGTGGCTTGTAGGTTGTGCAACAACTTCTAAAAAAATGATGAGTATTTCTGCATCAAGCCTTGAAGCAAGACAGCTTGAAACGCGATACTATGAGAGTAAAAAAGATTTAGAAATTCTATCTGCAAGTGTAGCAACTTTACAGGATTTAGGATTTCAAATTGATGAAATCAATCGAGATTTTGGGGTTATTACAAGTTCTAAAAGTAGAGATGCTAGAGAAGCTGGACAGCAAACAGGAGTATTTTTAATGGCTATACTTTTTGGTGCAAATATGTCTATGTTAGCAGATCACACGCAGACTATTAAAGCTACTGTTGTCGTTACACAAGTGAAAGATAAATCTTATGTTAGACTTACAATTCAAAGGATACTCTATAATAATCAAGGCATAGTCAATGGCGTAGAAACCATTAAAGAGCCTGAAATTTATAGTTCCTTTTTTGAGAAGCTTTCTCAAGCAATTTTTTTGGAGGCAAATAATTTATGAAAGTCTTTATTCAACTCGTTGGACTATTTTATTGTTTTTTAATTATGACAGGTTGTATGGCAAATTCTAAGCAAATGATTATAGAAAATACTCAACAATTAGAAGTTAGAAGCTATCAAACTAAAACTTACGAAACTTCAAAAAATATCGCGGCAAGAGCTTGTGTTGCAGCTTTACAAGATTTAAGTTTTATCATCGATAAAGCAGATATGGAAACAGGAACATTATCTGCTACAAAACTCGATAAAAACGCAAACCTTAAAATGACAATTGTCGTTAGAGCTAACGGCACAAAACAGGCTATTGTTAGAGCAAACGCTCAATTTTCATCTTCAATGCAAATGCCCGCAAGTGTTGATGACCCAGAAGTTTATCAAAGATTTTTTGAAGTACTTGATAAAGCTATATTTTTTGAGGAAAAAGGTATCAATTAACTTTTAATTTGAAAATTTGAGTTTTATTATTAAATAAAAGTATTAGAATTATTTTTTATTTTATATAGATTTTAAGCTAATGTTTATTTATTTAAATTACAATATCTCTTACAAAAATAAAGGAGAAAATAATGGGTAAATACATAGATCTTACTGCAGAAAATTTTTCTGTAGCAAAAGAAGGTGTAGCTTTAGTAGATTTTTGGGCACCTTGGTGCGGACCTTGCAGAATGCTTGCTCCGGTTATAGATGAACTTGCAAATGAATTTGACGGCAAAGCAAAAATTTGCAAAGTTAATACTGATGAACAAGGAGATTTATCAGCCGAATATGGTGTGAGGTCTATTCCTACTTTGATTTTTTTTAAAGATGGACAAGTTGTTGATCAACTCGTTGGTGCACAATCAAAACAAGCTATTAGTGATAAAATTAATTCTTTACTTTAATTTTTCAAAGCTAGTTTTCTAGCTTTGATTTTTTTCAATTAAAAATCAATAATTAAACTTAAATAATAATTTTTATTAACTACATATTAAGAAATCTTTTTATATTATATCAAAAATACTTTTAAAGGAAAAATTTATGTTAGATTTAGCAATTATTGGCGGAGGTCCGGCAGGTCTTAGTGCAGGGCTTTATGCAACTCGCGGGGGGCTTAAAAATGTTGTCATGTTTGAAAAGGGAATGCCCGGTGGACAAATCACTTCAAGCTCTGAAATTGAAAATTATCCCGGTGTTGCTCAAGTTATGGACGGAATTTCTTTTATGGCACCTTGGAATGAACAATGTATGCGCTTTGGTTTAAAACACGAAATGGTAGGAGTTGAACAGATTTTAAGAAATTCAGATGGAAGTTTTACTATAAAAATTGAAGGGGGGAAAACAGAGTCCGCAAAGGCTGTAATCGTCTGCACGGGCTCAACTCCGCGTCGTGCAGGATTTAAAGGCGAGGATGAGTTTTTTGGTAAGGGAGTGAGTACTTGTGCAACTTGCGATGGTTTTTTCTATAAAAACAAGGAGGTTGCTGTTTTAGGAGGAGGCGATACAGCCTTAGAAGAAGCTCTATATCTTGCAAATATTTGTTCTAAAGTCTATCTTATCCACAGACGCGATGAATTTAGAGCCTCTCCTTCAACGGTTAAAAGGGTTAAAGATAATGGAAAAATAGAGCTTGTTACAAATGCAAGCGTGGATGAAGTCTATGGAGATAAAACGGGCGTTAATGGCGTAAAAGTCAAGCTTAAAGACGGAAGCATTAGGGATTTGGCAGTTCCGGGAATCTTCACCTTTGTAGGGCTTAATGTTCGCAATGAAATTTTAAAACAAGATGATGGAAATTTTCTTTGCAATATGGAAGAGAGCGGACAGGTAAGTGTTGATCTTAAAATGCAAACGAATATCGCAGGTCTTTTTGTTGCAGGAGATTTAAGAAAAGATGCTCCAAAACAAGTGGTTTGTGCAGCGGGTGATGGAGCAGTTGCTGCCTTGAGTGCGATAGCTTATATTGAAAATTTACATTAAAAATTGAAGGCGATTTGAATTTATTTTTCATTAAGAATCAAATTTTGTCGCCTTTTAATTACATTGTCAATTTAAAATCAATTATTTTTTTAAGGTATTATTCGCTAAAATGATAAAGATTAGGAATTTATAATGCAAAAACAAACTCAAATTTATGGATTTAAAAAATTTCAACTCATTTTTATTTTAGCCCTAATGTCAAGTTTAGCTCCGCTTTCTACAGACATGTATTTGCCTGCACTCTCTCATGTTCAACAGAGTTTTAAAACCGATTCATTTTTAACGCAACTTTCTTTGGCAAGTTTTTTCATTGCCTTTGCATTTGGACAGCTCATTTATGGTCCTTTAAGCGATATTTTTGGACGCAAAAAACCTGTTTTGGTTGGGATTGCGATTTTTATACTTTCAAGTTTTTTTTGCGTGATTATTGATAATATCTTTGGTTTTATCGCTTTTCGCTTTTTTGAAGCCTTAGGAGGTTGTGCTGGAGTGGTTATTGCAAGGGCTATAGTCAATGATCTTTTTGAGATAAAAGAAGCGGCAGGAATTTTTTCTTTAATGATGGTTTTTAGCTCTCTTGCACCTATGCTTTCACCGACTTTTGGAGGAATTTTACTTCAATATTTTTCTTGGGAAAGCATTTTTATCACTCTATTTTTATTAGGAATCTTGCTTTTTTTAATGATATTATTTGGACTTAAAGAAAGTGCTCCGATTCTTGTTTATAAAAAATTTTCTCATAAAGAAACTTTAAAAAACTATAAAATCGTTCTTAAGGATAAATTTTTCTTAGTTTATATTTTTTCAGCTGCTTTTGCCCTTTGTGCAATGTTTGCTTATATTACAGGTTCTAGTTTTATTTTTACTCAATTCTTTGCTTTAAGTGAGCAAAAATTTGCAATACTCTTTGGAATCAATGCCTTAGGTTTTGTGATATTTGCAAACATCAATGCAAGATTAGTGCAAAAATTTGATTCTCAAAGCATACTCTCAAAAGCTTTAGTGATTATGTTTATTTCAACCTTGATTTTATTTGTCAGTGCGTTTTTAAAACCAAATTTTTGGATTTTTGAAGGCTCACTTTTTATAAGCATTGCAATGTTAGGTTTTATCGCACCTAATACCACAACCTTAGCTATGGCTCGTTTTAAAGAGCAATCAGGCACAGCTTCAGCCGTTCTTGGTGCGAGTCAATTTGCCTTAGCCGGAGTTATATCCTTTAGCGTAGGAGCCTTTCATGCCAACACTCCGCTCATCCTTGCAGCTGTGATGTGCGTTTGTGTTTTAATAGCAAATGGGATTTATTTTATCTTTAAACGGATTTGATTAAATTTTTAGCCATTTCAACGCATTCTTTTAAATTTTGTTTTGGACAAATGAAAAGATTTTCATAGTTTTTAAGCATTTTAGCTGTGCTTTCTCCTAAGGCTACAAGTTTATCTTGACTTTTGATTGTATAATTTTTTAAAAAATTTCTCACACTAGAAGGCGAAGTAAAAATGATGATACAAGGATGATTAAGACATAATTGACTTTTTTTATAAACATTTTCATAGACGATTTTTTGAGTTAAATTCACACCGAAATTAAGCAAATCTTTATCCAAAGTCGAGGCAATTTCTTTAGCCCTTAAATACAGACATTTGCACTCTTTTAATTCTTCTTTAAATTCTTTAAACAGCTCATTTGCATAGAATTGTTTAGGAAATTTCACTTCTTTAAAGCCTAAATTTAAAGCCTCTTTAGCAGTATTTTCTCCTACAGCATAAACTCGCAAGTTTAAATTGAGAGGATTTTTACTCCGCTTTAAAGCTTTTAAAGCATGTTTAGAAGTGATGATAAGGGCTTGAAAATCATCGAGATTGACCTTAAAATCATAAAAAATCAATTCATTTAAAATAAGATTTTTTACCCCCTCAAAAGGCGTAGAATTTAAAAGATAAATTTCCATTTTAACACTCTTTAAAAAGCTTTTTTAAACGTCTTGCGGCTAAAAGAGGATTTTTGGCCTCCATTATAGCACGTACAACCGCTATACCTGCTAGTTTTAAACCTTTAAGTTCATGAACAACATTCTCATCAATTCCTCCAATAGCAACCACAGGCAAAGGGCTTAAAGCAATGATTTTTTTTAAATCCTTTAAGGCTAAAACCTCGCTTTCTTTCGTCGGCGTAGGCTTAATCGCACCACAACCTAAATAAGTCGCACCAGCTATAAAATCAAGCTGTTTAGGTTTTTTTAAGCTCAAACCTATAATTTTTTCTTGTCCCAAAAGTTTTCTAGCAAGTTTTACTTCTAAATCCTCTTGTCCTAAATGCACTCCATCAGCGTCCATAGCTAAAGCTATATCGAGTCTGTCATTGATAATCAAAGGAATTTTATAGGCACGAGTGAGCTTTTTAACCTTAAGAGCCAATTCATAAAATTCCCTTGCATTAAGAGTTTTTTCCCTAAGCTGAATGATACTCACTCCGCCTTTTATAGCATTTTCTAGATGCTGTAAAAAACTTTCATCATTTAAATTTCCACGACTTGCAACCAAGTATAAACTTAAATCTAACATTTTTCACTCAAAAAATTGATAAAAATGATTTGTTGGACCGCAACCTTTGCCTAAATTTAAAGAATACAAAATCGCATTAAAAACATAGTCTTTAGCCCTTTGAATGCTTTGTTTTGTATCAAAACCTAAGGCTAAATTTGAGGCTATGGCTGAAGAGAGGGTGCAACCTGTGCCATGCGTATTTTTTGTATCAATGCGTTCGCTTTTAAACGTATGAATTTGCTCACCATCATAAAATATATCATCAGCATTATTCTCGCTGTGTCCCCCTTTAATAAGGATATTTTTCGCACCAAGTTGATGTAAAAACCTTGCTGCTTTAATCATATCTTCTTTATTTTTTATCTTAAAACCACAAAGAAATTCTGCTTCGGGTATATTTGGGGTTAAAACATCGGCAAAACTTAAAAGCTTTTCTTTGAAAAATTCGCAATTTTCAACTGGCATCAAAGCAAATCCATTTTTAGCAAACATCACAGGATCAATGACCACATTTTCAGGCTTAAATTTCTCTAAATTCAAGGCAACGCATTGCATAAGCTCTGTTGAACCTATCATACCGATTTTTGTTGCCTTTGGAGTTATGTCCTCAAAAACAGCTAAGATTTGCTCATCAACAATATTTTTTGGGATATTATGCACACAAATCACCCTTGCTGTATTTTCAGCCACCACACTTAAAATCACGCTCATACCAAAAAGCTTATGAGCACTAAAGGTTTTTAAATCCGCTTGTATCCCAGCCCCTCCACTACAATCACTTCCAGCTATACTCAAAACAGGAATGATATTTTGCGTTTTTGCTCTCATTGTTATTCCTTAACTTTCAAATAATTCACAAGGATTGAGTTTGAATTGCAACATATTTGCACTCTTTCTACCACCATCACCACCTTTTCTTTGCATAGTAATTTTTCCTATTTTAAGGCTACCTTGTAAAGAAAATTCAACTTCACCACTATAAAGATTAATCACTTCATTGATAGGCTTTAAAACCCATTTTAGTTCTTCTTGTTTTATTCTTAAAATCACCAAAAACCATTCACTTGCAAATTGTCCTCTACCTTTTAAAATATCATTGACAATCAAAGGCTGATTTTGCGTAAAAAAATTAAGAATTTTTTCTTGCTCTTTATAAGAAAACTCATTGAAAAACATTCTACGTTTATCCTTTGAATTTGGAATTTTTGGTAAAAGCTCACCTGTAAAATACTTTAAAATTTCTAAAATATCTTTTGGAAAGTTCCATAAATCATTATAAGACTTTAACCACCTTTTATCAATTTGATTAAACCCCTTAGGATTAGACACGAGTTTAACTTGCAAATTTTGCACATCTTGCAAAGTTGTTAGGGAAATTTGCACCCAAACAATCACTTGAATATCAGCTTTAAAAGTTCCTTTAATTTTTTGAGCCTTAACTTCTTTAATCTGCTTTAAATCATAATTCATACTCATAAGCCAAGATTTAGCTAAATCATTATCTTTCCAACTATTAAAGACATTAATTACAAAATTTTCATTTGCAAAGCCGTTTTTTGCAATTCGTGAGCCTAACTCAATCTTATCCACTCATCTGCTCCTTTAAATTCTTGCAAATATTCTCAATCACATTCACACTCATAGCATTACCGCATTGTTTTAGAATATCACTTTCTTTGAGATTTTTTATCTTATCTTTTAAATTCAAAATTTTTCCAAAACCTTGTAATTTTAAAGCTTCTAATGCACTTAATTTATATAATTCTCGCTCATAAACATATAAAATTCCTTGTCTGTCGCGTCTTAGAGTGGGAATTTTATTTTCATAAATTCGCAAATCGCTCTGCCTTGTATCAATAACTAAGAAATTCTTTTCTAAGAGTTTGTTTAAATTTATTCTGTTTTTATTGTATTTATTTTCTAAAAATTTTAAAAAGGTTTGATAGCTTTGAGAATTTTTAGAAAATTTATTATTCTCATTTGGATTTAAAAAATCCAAAAGATTAATCCGTTTTGTCTGCAATAAAGAAAAATCGAAATTTTTATTTAAATCTTTACGAATTCCTATAAAATAAACTCTTTCTCTGCTTTGTGGCAAAGAAAAATCAAGGGAATTTAATGTTTTAAAACTAAGTTCATACCCGCAATTTTGTAGAATTTGTAAGGTTTTTTTAAGAGTTTGTCCTTGATTGTGATTGACAAAGCCCTTAACATTTTCCAAGATAAAAAATAAGGGTTGTTTTATCTTTAAAATTTCAATCAAGTAAAAAATAATCTGCCCTTTTATATCGGCAAATCCTTTTCTTTTGCCAACTATACTAAAACTTTGACACGGAAAACCAGAGATTAATAAATCAAAATCAGGCAAATCATAGGGATTAATCTTAGTTAAATCTCCAATTTCTAGTTCGTCTTTTGTAGAGAAAAATTCTTTATAGGTTTTAATTGCTGCTCTATCAATTTCACTAAAGCCTAAACACTTTAAACCATTGAGTTCTAAACCCAAGCGTCCTCCACCGATACCAGCACAAAAATCAAAAAAAGTTAAAGATTTTCTGAAATCTTTTTTGTTTGGTTTTAAGCCCAGCGACATTTTGGTCATTTTCCTCAATCATTTAAATTTTTATCTCTCATTCAATGTATTCTCATTCATTTTAAACCAAATGTAAAAATTTATACAAACACTACGTATCGATTCGCTTTTTAAGATTGAGTTAATGCAAGGTTTCATTGAGTTTAATAGCCTTTTTATTCAAACCAACTATCATAGCTCCACTTAAAGAATCTTGCCTAAAATGCAAACCATTTAAACCCTTAAGCTCTAAGCCTTTGTAAATTTCTTTACTAAAATCAAAATCTTTGTTTAATTTCTTAAGCTCTTCTTTATCCTTGAGCACAAATTTAGTCCCCTCAAGTACAGCAATACCTGCATCGACGACGCAATTATCTCCCAAAGGAATTCCCGTAACTGAATTCGCACCCAAAAGACAAGCCTTACCTATGCTAATGGCATTGCCACTTGTCCCGCTTAAAACGCCTAGAATCGATGCCCCGCCACCTATATCGCTGCCTTCTGCGACAATAGCACTTGAACTAATGCGTCCTTCAACCATACAAGCACCCGTTGTTCCGGCATTAAAATTCACATAAGAAGCACCCGGCATTATTGTTGTCCCTGCGGCTAAAGATGCACCCATTCTAACTTTGGAGCTTTCTAGTATCCTCGTGTTATCTTCTGGAATGATATGGGCTAAAAATCTTGGAAATTTATCGACAAAATCAATTTTTGGATATTGCTTACTCATTTTTAAACGCATTTCATTGACTCTAAGATACTCAAGCTCAATGGGTGTGTTATCGCTCCACGCGACATTATTTAGCAATCCAAAAGCTCCATTTAAATTCAAACCTCTCAAAGGGACTTTTTTGCTTGAAAGCAGATAAAGTTTAAGATAGACACTTTCAATGCTCTTTGGCTCTTCATCTTCAAAAAGACAAACAAAAGCGAATTCATCTTCTTTAAATTTATCTTTAATAATCTTAATTAAATCAATATTCTGATGCCCCTCTTCTTCTAAAAAAGGTTTAAAACAAGACAAAATAAAAAGAATATCTTCAAGTTTTAGACTTTGCACAAATTCACTTTGCTTAAAATCAATCTCCACTCCCCTTTGCATAAAAGACTCAAGTATGATTGCAGCAGAACCATAATTTTGCTCATAATTAACCAAAGCAAAGGTTGCTTGCAAGACCTTGTCCTTATTAAGTTGTCCAAAATCCCTCCTTGCTATACCAAAGGCTTTGGGCTTTTTATAACCGGATTTTTGCTCAATTTGTTTAATCAACAATAAAAAATCTTCTTTAGTCTCAACATTCATCTTCTTTCCTTAAAGCCATAAAATTTAATGCGAACATGCACTTTTACCATTCATTATAGGTTGTATGGCTGAATTATCAGCCTTATCAACCCTTTCTATAAAATCCCAAAGTTTTTGTGCAGCCTCTGCATATCTTTTCGCACTCAAACTTTCAGGTTGATAAAAACTTACAGGTCTTCCCGCATCTCCCCCCTCTCTCACACTCATCTCAATAGGAATTTCTGCCAAAACTTGACTCTTATAAGCTTTAGCCAATTCTTGTGCTGTGCCTTTTCCAAAAATAGCATATTCTTTGCCATTATCCGGACATAAAAAACCACTCATATTTTCAATGATTCCAGCGACATGGATATGGAGTTTTTCAAACATATCCAAAGCCCTTTTGGTATCATCTAAGGATACAATTTGCGGTGTGCTTACGCAAATTCCTGCTGTAATAGGAACACTTTGTGCGGAAGTAATTTGTGCATCGCCTGTTCCGGGTGGCATATCTAAAAAAAGTACATCAAGCTCATCCCAAAGTACATCGCTTAAAAGCTGTTCTATCGCTTTCATAATCATAGCTCCACGCCACATAAGCCCCTGTCCCTCTTCGATTAAAACACCCATACTCATCATATAAATTCCATGCGTTAAAATCGGTTTTAATTTTTGTCCTACGACTTCAGGTTGAGTCTTGGTTTCTCCTAACATTCTAGGAATATTAGGTCCATAAATATCTGCATCCAAAATTCCGACTTTTTTACCCATCTTTGCCATAGAAATTGCTAAATTAACAACAGCAGTACTCTTGCCCACTCCACCCTTTCCGCTTGAAACCATAATGAAATTTTTTATTTGCGGAGCAATGTTTTTACCACTTCTTGAATTGCTCTTTTCTTCAGGAATTTTAGGTTGAATGATATGAATATGAAGTTCTTTAAAATTAAAATCTTTAAGCACAGCTTTGACATCTTGTTTAATTTTGTCCGCTACATCTTGATTGGCTGAAACAATTTCAATAGCGATTGATAAATTTTCATTTTCAATCCTAATATCTTTGACAAAATTAAAGCTGACTATATCCCTTTCAAAACCCGGATATTTTACAGATTTGAGTTTTTCTTTAATTTTTTCTATCATAAAATCACTCCTTTTCCTTAAAATTAGTAATTCTACTAATAAAAAAATAAAATTTAGCTTTTTTATATGTAAAATATAGTAACATTCCAAAGAAAATTTTACAGAGGAGTGAAATTTGGCGGATATAAGTTTGATTATGCTTGCAGCTGGAGATTCTACGCGTTTTAATTTGGGTGTAAAAAAACAATTTCTTCGCTTGGGCAATGAACCTCTTTGGCTCTACGCCACAAAGAATTTAAGCTCTTTTTATCCTTTTAAAAAAGTTATCGTTACTTCTAGTAATGTTTCTTATATGAAAAAATTTACAAAAAATTATGAAATCATAGCTGGAGCTAACTCCAGAATGCAGTCTTTAAAAAAAGCTCTTAAAAAGGTAGAGAGTGAATTTGTTATGGTTAGTGATGTTGCTCGTGTTTTAGTGAGTAAAAATTTATTTGATAAACTCATAGAAAATATACACAATGCAGATTGTATCACACCTGCTTTAAAAGTTGCCGATACAACCCTTTTTGAACATAAAAGCTTAAAAAGAGAAAAAATCAAACTCATACAAACTCCGCAACTCTCCCGCACAAATTTACTTAAAAAAGCTCTAGAAAGCAAAAAAGAATTCACAGATGATAGCACAGCTATAGCCTCTATAGGTGGTAAAATATGGTATGTAGAAGGCGAAGAGAATGCAAGAAAAATCACCTTTAAAGAAGATTTAAAAAAACTTAATCTCCCTCCTCCAAGCAGTGAAATTTTTAGCGGAAATGGTTTTGATGTCCATGAATTTGGACAAAAACGTCCCTTGCTTTTAGGTGGGATTAAAGTGCATTCAAGCATGGGCGTGAAAGCTCACAGCGATGGTGATGTTTTGGCTCATTCTTTAACAGACGCTCTTTTAGGTGCTGCGAGTCTTGGAGATATAGGTGAGCATTTTCCAGACTCTGATATAAAATATAAAAATGCAGATTCTATGCAATTGCTTAAAGAAGTTTATTTAAAAATTAAAAAATATGGTTTTGAGCTTGTCAATGCGGATATTAGCATTATAGCACAGACTCCAAAACTTAAAGAATTCAAAGAAAAAATCACACAAAATATTGCTAAAATACTTGATGTTGATGAATTTAGAATCAATGTTAAGGCAACGACGACTGAAAATTTAGGTTTTATCGGCAGAAAAGAGGGTTTAGCAGTCTTTAGCACGGCAAATTTAAAATATTTTGATTGGACTAAGATATGAAAGTTTTGATTATAGAAAATGAAATTTATTTAGCACAAAGCATTAGTATAAAATTGAGTGATATAGGCTATAATTGCGATATTATCAATGCCTATGAAGAATTAAATCATGAAAAATTTTATGACATTGTTTTGCTCTCAACAAATACAGACAATTTTTTAAAAGCTGTAGAAAAATTTAAAAAAAGCATCATCATTTTAATGATTTCTTATATCAGCACAGATACGGTTGCAAATCCTTTGAAAATCGGAGCGAGTGATTATATACAAAAACCTTTTATGATAGAAGAACTTTTAAGAAAAATTAAGCATTATCAAGGTTTTAAAAAACTCTCCATCCTAAATAAAGCCTATAAAAATTATATCCATTCGCGACTAGATAAAATCAATCTTCCAGCATATAATTATAAAAAAATTAAACTTCCCCTTGTGATAAAATCTAACAAACAAAGTTATGCAGATGCTTTTGTGTTTCATTATATCCATGAATGTGATAAAACATTTTTTTGCGTGGATTTGTCCATTGAACACTCCATCGAACAAATGATGCAATCTTATACTCAAAATGATTTATTATTTTTAAGTAATTTCCAAGTTTTAAAAAGCCCGGAGAGGGAAAAAATCTTAGATTTTATCCAAAATAAAGCAGTGATTTTACATACAAATGCAAGCACTGAAGATTTAGGAATTCATTCTATTGATTTTGATTATAGTGAAAAAAACATTAGTAGCAATGAAATTTTAACTATAGATGAATATGTCAAATATATCATTGCAACCTATCAAAACATATTTTCTGATACAGATCTTTCTAAAAAACTTGGCATTTCACGCAAATCTTTATGGGAGAAAAGGAAAAAATATGGAATTTCAAGAAAAAAATGAAACCCTTAATATCAATAAAAATGAATTAGGCATACTTTCACTCATCAAAGAGGGATTATTTGGCACTTGTAAGCATTTGATGAATGAGGAAGAAAGTCAAAAAATACTCAAAACTCATAAATTCAAAGGAGAAATTTTTCCCTATCCTTTAAGTTTTGCTCCCAGAAATAATGAAGAAAATTTAAAGGCTCAAACTCGGCTCAATTTGCTTTTAAATGATGAAATTGTCGGACATATCGATATAAAAAATTTATTTAGAAATGATGAAAATTTTATCGATATTTTTAATCCTAATGAATGTTTGCTTAAAAATAAAATGCGTATATCAGGAGAATTTGAAATTTATAATTCTGAAATTAAAACACTGAAAGAAAATTTTCTTAAGATTAAAAATAAACTCAATGCTAAAAGAATCACAGCCTTATTTTCAAGCTTTGATCCTTTACACAGAGCCCATGAGAGAATGTTTCGATGGATGATTGATAAGGCGGATTTGGTTGTCATTTTTTTGATAGAATCTTATAAAAATGATGGTTTTGAATTCACTTTAAAAGAAAAGTATTTGAAAAAATTTATACAAAGCTATCTTCCTCCGGAGCATATTTTTATATTTCCTCTAAAAGGCATTGATATTTTTCATTCGCGTTTAAATCCGGGGCTTGAAAGCATCATAGCTAAGAATTTAGGTTGCACTAAATTTGTTGTAGGACAAAATCACAGCGGACTTGGAATGTTTTATGACCATAATCAACCCAAAACCATACTCGATGATTTTTCAAAAGATTATGGTATAGAAATCATTGTTTTGCCTGAATTTGTATTTTGTGATAAATGCAGAATGATTGTCAGCACAAAATCCTGCCCTCATGGCAATCATCATCACATACACTATGACAGCAATTCTCTTAAGAATTTATTAAGAGCAGGTCTCATTCCCCCTGCGGTTTTTATGCGTAAAGAGGTTTCAAGCATTATTTTAAGCTCACTTTTTCCAAAACGTTTTAAAAATATGCAACAGATTTATTATAGTTTATTTCCAACTAATGGAATTTTAGAATATAAAGAAGATGAGGAATTTTATCAAAAACTCTTAGAAATTCATCAAATGTCTTATATGGTGTAAAATGCAAAAGATTTTCTTAACTTTTTTTTATTCAGGTTGTATGAAGAAAGCTCCGGGAACCTTTGGAACCATTGCAGCTTTAATTCCTGCTTTTTTTATTCTTAAATATCTTGGTGTGCAAACTTTATTTTTGCTTTCTGTTTTGATTTTTCTTGTTTCCATTCGCATTATTGATGATTATGAAGAAAAAAGTGGAATTCACGATGATAAACATATAGTCATTGATGAAGTAGCAGGAGTATTCTTGGCATTAGCAATCTGCGGTCAAAGTCTTTTCACTTTTATATTTTCTTTTATTATGTTTAGAATTTTTGACATTAAAAAACCATCAATCATCGGTAAGATTGATAAAAAAGTCAAAGGGGGGCTTGGGGTAATGCTTGATGATATGATTGCTGGAGCTTTTGCTGGACTTTTTTGTGCGGTTGTGTATGGTTTTTTACTACGTTTTGAATTGATAACTTGGGATATAAAATTAACGGATTTATTTTGAAAGCCTTTTTAAATTTTGCTTAAATTAATTTGTTTTTAAAATTTATTCTTATATAATTTAGTCTTTAATTTTAAGAAAGGAAAATCAATGGCAAACCACAAATCTGCTGAAAAAAGAGCAAGACAAACCCTTAAAAAAACACAAAGGAATCGATTCTACAGAACAAGACTTAAAAATATTACTAAGGCGGTTAGAGAAGCTGTAGCGACAAATGATAAAAATGCAGCTAATGAAGCTTTTAAAATAGCAAATAAAAGCATACACGCTATGGTAAGTCGTGGCTTTCTTAAAAAACAAAGTGCCTCGCGTCGCGTCAGTCGCCTTGCCCTTTTAATCAATAAAATCGCATAAAAATTTCATTAAAATTAATGTTAGCCGATAAACTCAAACCTTTTTTTAAACGTTATGAAGAGCTCGATACTCTTCTTAGCAATGCTGATATTTTAAGCGATATTAGCAAAATGACTTCTCTTTCTAAAGAACAAAAAAATTTAGAACCCCTTATTGTAAAGGCTAAGCAATACTTAGCAATTTTAGAACAAATCGAAGAAAATAAAGCTTTACTTAATGATTCAGAGCTTGGTGAGCTTGCAAAAGATGAGCTTAAGAATTTAGAAGAAAGAAAAGTTATTTTAGAAGAAGAGATTAAAATTTTACTCTTGCCTAAGGACCCTAACGATGAAAAAAATATTTTTCTTGAAATTCGAGCAGGAACAGGCGGAGATGAATCTGCTTTATTTGTAGGAGATTTGGTTAAGGCTTATGCGAGATATGCAGAACTTCGCGACTATAAACTTGAGATTGTCAGTCAAAGTGAAGGAAGTGTTGGTGGATTTAAAGAAATTATAATGCTTATCAAAGGTGCGGGGGCGTATTCAAGGCTTAAATTTGAAGGAGGAACACACCGGGTTCAAAGAGTGCCACAAACAGAATCTCAAGGCAGGGTGCATACTTCTGCTATCACCATTGCCATTATGCCTGAAGTTGATGATATTGAAATTCAAATCAATGCTAATGATTTAAAAATCGATGTCATGCGTTCAAGCGGACACGGGGGACAAAGTGTCAATACAACCGATAGTGCGGTGCGTATTACGCATATCCCAAGTGGAATTGTTGTTGTCAATCAAGATGGAAAATCTCAACACAAAAATAAAGAAAACGCCATGAAAGTCTTAAAAGCAAGACTTTATGAAATAAGAGAAAATGAAAGACGCGAAAAAGAAAGTTGGGCAAGAAAATCTCAAGTGGGTAGTGGGGATAGAAGTGAGCGTATCCGCACCTATAATTTTCCGCAAAATCGCATTAGCGACCATCGAATCAATCTCACTCTTTATAGACTTGATGCGATAATGCAAGATGGATTATTTGATGAAATTATCGAACCTTTAATTGCTCATTATCAAGCCAAAGCTTTAGAAGAACAGAATTTAAACTAAAACAAACAAGTAGAAAAATGACAGAATGAGAATTCATCTTTGATTATAAAAACAATGACAAACACATAAGAAGAACAATAACTGCTATAAACAATGAAAGCAAAAACCCATTAACTGACTGAAAAATTTAAATTTGTGTATTTTACCTCGCAAGTTAAAATTTATAAAGCTATAAATTAAATTGCTATGAAAAAATACGAAAATTTAACAAAAAAGCGAAAGATAATTATAAACAATGCAATTAAAAATCAAAATAAAGGTTAAAACATATATCGTAAAGCTGGTAAATAAATGATTTATGAAAAATGAAAGATTAAAACAATGATGATTTCATAATTCTATAAAAATTTATAAGAATATAAAAAAGTTTAAATAAACAAGAAAAGCAAAACTTGCATAGAAGAGGAGTGCTTAATAAATACAATGGGTTAAAATAAACACGCATTATTTATTTTTTATATTTTAAGCTCGATGAAAAAATAGCTTACAATCAAAATTTAAGAATTTTTTATCGCAAATATAAAATTTTTCATTAAAAATCTATGAAAAACTAAAAATTTTACTCAAAAATTTATTTAAAAATTATCTTGATTTTTTAATGAAAAGAAATTATAATTGTATATTAGTATCGAAATATAAATGAAAAATTTTAAGGATTTAAGCAATGAGAAAAACAATCCTAGATTTATACAAACAAAAAGAAAATAAACAAAAAATTACTATGGTAACTTCTTATGATTATTTAAGTGCTAGACTTTTGGATAATGCAGGTATAGATATGATTTTAATCGGCGATTCTTTGGGTATGGTTGTTTTAGGATACGAAGACACTCTATCTGTAACTATGGAGGATATGATTCATCATTCTCGTGCTGTGTCTAGAGGTGCTAAAAACGCTTTTATTGTAGCGGATTTGCCCTTTATGTCTTATCAAGCAAGTGTTGAAGATGCGGTAAAAAATTCGGGCAGACTTTTAAAAGAAGGTAGGGTTAATGCTGTGAAATTAGAAGGCGGTTTAGAATTTGCATCTCATATTAAAGCAATTTCAAATGCCTTTATACCTGTCATGGCACATATAGGCTTAACCCCGCAAGCAGTGCATATGCTTGGAGGTTATAGGGTGCAAGGTAAAGATGAAATTTTAGCTAAAAAACTTATAAAAGATGCGAAGATAGCAGAAGAGTCCGGAGCTTTTGCTCTTCTTTTAGAATGCATCCCTTATGCTTTAGCTGAAATTATCACAAAGGAAGTTTCCATACCAACCATTGGCATAGGAGCGGGAAAATATTGCGATGGGCAGGTTTTAGTTTGGCATGATTTATTGGGTTTAAACACTGAATTTAAGCCAAAATTTGCTAAGGTTTATGCGAATACACTCGAGGGAATTAAAAAATATATCGATGAAGTAAAACAAGGCGAATTTCCAAGTCAAGAGCATAGTTTTAGTATGGCTGACGAGGTTTTAAGAAAGATATACTAGTATGCAATTGATTTCAGACATTCAAGCAATGAGTGAGCAAATTGACAAGTGGAGAAAACAAAATTTAAGCATAGGTTTTGTGCCGACAATGGGATATTTGCACGAGGGACATTTAAGTTTGGTTAAGGCTGCAAAAGAAAATGATAAGGTGGTTTTAAGTATTTTTGTCAATCCTATGCAATTTGGTCCTAAAGAAGATCTTGCTTCTTATCCAAGGGATTTAAAAAGAGATACTAAGCTTTGCGAGGAAAATGGGGTGGATATAATCTTCTCTCCTACAGCAGAGCAAATGTATCCGCAAAATTTTAGCACCTATGTGGATATGAACTCTATAAGCGATAAGCTGTGTGGAGCAAGTAGAAAGGGGCATTTTAGAGGAGTTTGCACGGTTTTGATGAAACTTTTTAATATTGTGCGTCCTCATAATGTATATTTTGGACAAAAAGACGCTCAACAATGTGCAGTTGTAAAGCATATGATAGAAGATTTAAATCTTAATTTAAAATTAAAAATTTGCCCTATCATAAGAGAAGAGGATAAGCTTGCAAAAAGTTCTAGAAATGTTTATCTTAACGAAAAGGAAAGAAAAGCCGCTTTAGTGCTTTCAAAAGCCATTTTTTTAGGGGAAAATTTAGTTAAAAATGGACAAAGAAATCCAAAAATTATTATAGAAGAGATGAAAAAAGAGCTTTTAAAAGAAAAACTTGCGAAAATCGATTATGTGAGTTTGGTTCATCCAAAAACAATGCAAGAGCTTGAATGGATTGAAAATGAAGTATTAGGAGCCATAGCTGTGTTTATAGGAAAAACAAGATTGATTGATAATTTTTTAATACAAGAACTTCAATGACTATAACTTTACTGAAAGCAAAAATTCATCGTGCGGTTGTGAGCGAAGCAAAGCTTAATTATGTTGGAAGCATTAGCATCGATAAGGAATTACTCAAAGCAAGTGGAATTTTAGAATACGAAAAAGTGCAAGTGGTGAATCTTAACAATGGAGAAAGATTTGAAACTTATACCATTGCTACAAAAGAAAAAGGAATGATTTGTCTTAACGGAGCTGCAGCACGTTTGGTGCAAGCTGGGGATAAGATTATCATTATGTCTTATGCGAATTTAGAGGCTAAAGAGGCTTTGGATTTTAAACCTAAAGTTGTATTTGTTGATGAAAACAATGCTATCACCCGAATTTCTCACTATGAAAATCATGGAGAGCTTTTTTGAAATTCACACATAATTCACTTTAATTGATTAATATTTTCAAAATTTTTTAGGATTTTTATTGATGAAAAAAAAGATTATTATTTTAATAGTTACTATTTTTGCGTTAGTTATTGTATATTTTTCTTTTTTTTATTCTGACAATGACATTCAGTTTTTAACACAAAAAGTGGGACGCACAGATATTTCTCAAACCATAGAATCTGTAGGCAAGGTGTATGCTAAAGACCAAGTTGATGTTGGAGCACAAGTAAGCGGACAAATCACTAAACTCTATGTTGATGTGGGCGATAGAGTCAAGCAAGGGGACTTGATTGCTCAAATTGATAAAGACAAGCAGCAAAATGATTTAGACATTACAAAGGCACAGCTTGAAAGTGCTAAGGCAAATTTAGAAAGCAAAAAAGTTGCTTTGGATATAGCCACAAAACAATATCAAAGAGAGCAAAAACTTTACGCAAATAAGGCTACTTCGCTTGAAAGCTTAGAGACGCTTAAAAATAATTATTTTACTCTTAAAGCAAATGTAGCAGAATTAAATGCAAGTGTCGTTGGACTTGAAATTTCACTCAAAAACGCCCAAAAAGATTTGGATTATACAACCATTGTTGCTCCAATGGATGGGGTTATTATCAATGTTGCTGTGGATGAAGGGCAAACTGTTAATGCCAATCAAAACACACCAACCATTGTCCGCATTGCAAATTTAGATGAAATGGAAGTAAGAATGGAGATTGCGGAAGCTGATGTCAATAAAATCAAAATCGGCACAGAAGTGGGTTTTGCGGTTTTAAGCGATCCGGATAAAATTTACCACGCTAAAATCTCAAGCATAGACCCTGCCGATACTGAAGTTAGCGACTCAAGTTCAATTTCAAATACCACATCAAATTCAAGCACTTCAAATGCAATTTATTTTTATGCGAAATTTTTTGTTCCTAATAAAGATAATTTCTTGCGTATAGGAATGAGCATACAAAATGAAATTGTTGTTGCAAGTGTTAAAAATGTGATTGCTGTGCCAACTTATGCGATAAAAAATGATAAACAGGGTTATTTTGTAGAAATTTTAGACAATAAAACAGCTGTAAAAAAATATGTTAAATTAGGGCTTAAGGATTCTTTAAATACCCAAATTTTAGAGGGGCTTAATGAAAATGAAGAATTGATTTTAAGTTCAAGTGCCGATGATTTGGCTCCAAAAATAAAATTGAGATTTTGATGATTCATCTTAAAAAAATTTGTAAAAAAATCGGTGAAAATATTATCTTAAAAGATATTGATTTAACCATCCATAAAGGCGAATTTGTTGCGATTATAGGACAAAGTGGGAGCGGTAAAACCTCTCTTTTAAATATCATAGGAACCTTAGATGAGCCAAGTAGCGGGGGTTTTATTTTTGAAAATTATGAAGTAACAAGTTTAAATAAAAATGAAAAAGCAAGACTAAGACGCGAAAAAATTGGTTTTATCTTTCAACGTTATAATCTTTTAAATTTATTGAGTGCAAAAGAAAATGTTAGTTTACCTGCTGTTTATGCGGGTAAAACCCATACACAAAGGAATCAAAAGGCTGAAGAATTATTAAAAAGTTTAGAATTAGGCTTAAAGCAAGATTCTAAGCCTAATGAGCTAAGTGGCGGACAGCAGCAACGCGTGAGTATAGCAAGAGCCTTGATGAATGGCGGGGATTTGATTTTAGCTGATGAACCGACCGGAGCTTTGGATAGTAAAAGTGGGGAAATGGTGCTTGAAATTTTACAAAATTTAAATCAGCAAGGACATACCATAATTTTAGTCACTCACGACAGAAATATAGCTCAAAAGGCTGGACGCATTGTTGAGATTAAAGATGGGCAAATACTTAGTGATAGCAATCCTCAATATATTGAAAAAACTGAAATTCGCACAATGGCAAAGGAAAGAAAAACTCTAGCCTTATTTAAAAATCAAGCCTTAGAATGTCTCAAAATTGCTTATTCTTCTATCTTAGCACATAAGCTTAGATCCCTTTTAACAATGCTTGGTATAATTATAGGAATTGCTTCTGTGGTTTGTGTGGTGGCTTTGGGTTTAGGTTCTCAAGCTAAGGTTTTAGCTTCGATTGCAAGTCTTGGGACTAATATTATTGAAGTAAGGCCGGGTAAGGGATTTGGAGATTTGCGTTCGGGTAAGACGCGTTTAAATTTTAGCGATTTAAATGCCTTAAGAACTCTTGAATATTTAGAAGCCGTTGAGGCACACGCAAACACTTCAGGCATTGCAACCTATAAAAATATTTCTTTAAATGCAAGGGCTGAAGGCGTAGGGCTTAATCATTTTAATATCATTGGAGTAAAACTTGAAGCAGGAAGGAATTTAACCGCAGATGAGATTAGAGATAGTGCAAATGTCGTTGTGCTTGATTTTAATGCTAAAAAAAATCTTTTTCCCCATGAAAAAAATGAGGACATTTTAGGACGCGTCGTGATTTTTGATTTTCAACCTTTTAAAATCATAGGAATTTTGCAAAAAAATACAAATAAAATCATAGAGGATAATGTCGTGCAACTTTATATGCCCTATACAACTCTTATGAATAAAATCACGGGTGATAGGCAACTTCGTGAAATCACGATTAAGGTTAAAGATGAAGTTAATTCAGTTTTAGCAGAAAATGCAATCATTAGAATTTTAGAAATCAAACGCGGACAAAAGGATTTTTTTACTTTTAATTCAGACACTTTTAAACAAGCCATAACTGCAAACAGGCGGACAACAACCCTATTGACTATTTCTGTGGCATTGATTGCTTTGATTGTTGGTGGGATTGGAGTGATGAATATTATGCTGGTTTCTGTGAGTGAGAGGACTCGAGAAATTGGCATTAGAATGGCAATTGGGGCAAGAAAAGAGGACATTTTAATGCAATTTTTAATTGAAGCGGTGATGATTTGCATAGCAGGAGCCATTTTAGGGGTTTTGCTCTCAATTGCACTGATTTTTGCTTTTAATGCTCTTAGCACGGATTTTCCTATGATTTTATCAGTAGGTTCGATTTTTTTAGGACTTTTAAGTTCAGTTTTAATTGGCGTGATTTTTGGCTTTTTTCCTGCAAAAAATGCAGCGAATTTAAATCCTATCAATGCTTTATCGAAGGAATAAAATGAAAAAAATTTGCGTTTTAATTTTAAGTATTTTGCTAAGTGCTTGTGGAGTAAAACTTAGCGAAGTGCATGAAAAAACCATAAATGCAAATGAAATAAAGGATTTGAATTTAAGCAAAGAATGGTGGAGGGCTTATAAAGATGATAAAATTGATGAATTTATAGACTTTGTTTTACAATACAATAGCGATATAAACATTGCTAGAACGACATTTTTAAGTATGGTGGCAAGGGCTGATTTGATTGATTATGATTTATATCCTAGTTTGAGTGGAAATTTGGGACTTAATGGTTCTAAAGATTTAAATTCAGGGCAGCAAAATAAAAGCTTTTCAAATTCTTTAAATTTAAGTTATGAGCTTGATATTTATGGAAAAATTCTTGATTCTTCTAAGGCAAGAGAATTGAGTGCTAAGGCAAGTGCTTATGATTTAGAAAATTTGAAGTTAAGTATCATTAACTCAAGCATTAATGGAATTTTCGAGCTTGCATATTTTAATGATGTTGAAAATTTACTTTTATCCTATAAGAATAATTTAGAGCAAATGAAAGAGCTTTATCAATTTAAATATGAACTAGGAAAGATTGAAGAGCTTGATTTGCTCAATATTGAGCAAAATTTACTTCGTGCAAAGCAAAATTTAATCTCAAATGAACAAAACCGCGATTTGCTCATTAAAAATCTGCAAGATTTAATAGGAAATCAAAAGGGTTTTAAATATATAGAATATTTTAAAAATTTAAGTTTGGCACATTTTAAAGAATTAAAACCTAATTTTGATTTGCCCCTAGAAATTCTTTCTTATCGTCCCGATGTTAAAGCTAAACTTAACAATCTCAAAGCCGCATTTAAGGATTATTCTAGTGTTCAAAAGTCGCTTTTACCAAGTATTAATTTGGGCGGAGGCTTAAGCGGAAGAGACAGAAAATTTGATGAGAGTTTTAAATTTGAAATTTTAAATGGCGTGATTGAAATTTCTTTGCCTTTTTTGGATTTTGGTAGGGTGCGTCAAAATATAAAAATTTCTCAATACGCTTATGAAGCTTTGCTTTTTGAATACGAGCAAATTTTGCAAAGTGCGATTAATGAATTTATGTTAAATTACAAAGATTATCAAAATGTAAATATGCTTTTAGAAAATCTTAAAATAATCAATTTAAAACAAGAGCAAATTACAAAGGCTTATCTTCAAAAATATGAAGCTGGAAAAAGTGAGCTTAAAGATTATTTGGATGCAAGTAATGCTTTAAATTCCTCACAACAAGAATTTTTAAGAGCGAGATTTAATCTTTTAAGCACTATCAATTCTTATTATCAAATTACAACCATTGATGATAAAGAATTAAAACTTAATTGAAAAGCTTTTTCAAATCCTGCACCATTTTCCTTGCCATAAGCTCATAGCCACTTATGCTAAGATGCACATCTTGTAAAGATAATTTTTGCTTAATCCAAACATTTTTTCCACCGCTATCTTCTATAAATTTATGCATATCAAAAAAAAGCATTTTTTCTTCTCTAGCAAGTTCATCTAAGGTTTTGCGTAAGGTAAAAAAATATGGGCTGATTTCATATTTTTTGCCTTTTTTTTGCGTTATAGTAGGGGGAGAAATAATCATAAAAACAGCATCTTTATTCTCTTTTTTTAAAATTTTAAACCATTTTTTTAAATTATCCTTGAAAATTTGTTTATCAAACGCACCAAATAAAGCGTCATTTGAGCCATAAGCAAGGATAATCAAATCATTTTTTAAAACCTTAAGTTCCTCACTCACAACCTTTTGATTCCACCGAAGCCACAAATCACTTTTTGCCCCATTAATCGCTATGGTATCTAAAAAAAGATTCCCTCCTTTTTTATTGGTGATAAAATATCCTCCAAGTTGAGCGTCTTTTTGCAGAGCTGTAATCTGCAAAGGAAAAGTGAGTTCAAGTTCTTTATAAGACCATTTATTAGCTTTATTTGAGCGAAGATTATAATTTTTACCTTGAGAATCCTTGATGTGAAAAGCATTTGTATTTGAAGGAGCCCTAAAAAGAAAGGCTGTATTAAATTTTTGTTTTTCTAAAGAAAGTTCTAGTGAAATTTTTGCTCCTTCTTTTAAAGCTTTTGCTATAACTCCGCCTAAGGGATAGTTTTCTTCAGCACTTGAAATTTTAGAATTAAGAATTTCAAAATCCTGAAAATCGTATTTTACATTTAAATTCTGTTGATATTTTGGTTGTAAAGGATAAACGAAACCTATGGAATTGGGTTCAAAAAAAGCATTTCTTAAAATATTTGGAAAAAAATCTGCCGCCATATGAGAATCGCCATAAATTCTAATGCCTAAATTTTTTTGTGCCTTGATTTTTTGACTCAATTGATGTAAATTCGCTCTTGTGGTGTAATTTTTGATTGCACTTTGATTTTTAGCTTTTTCAAGAATATTGTCAAAATTCGCAGCCGCTTCAATCTTGATACAAAAAATAATTAAAAAAAGTATCTTTAAAATTTTCATTTTCAATCTTTATAAATATGTTCGAGTAAAAGCTTTGATATTTCTTTAGCCCCTCTAGGAGTAAAATGAATTCCATCATCAGTTCTTACTTTTGTGCTTTTATTATTTTCATCTTTAATATAGCTTGAAAAGGCATTATTGACACTAAAAAATAGCTTGGTATTGACAAGAATTTCGTTATTTTTTAATATTTCAGAAGAATAAATTTGATTTAAAACTTGAATTTTTTTATTTAAATCTTCTTTTTTTACGGGCGGAATTTCAAACCAAAATATTTTAACCCTATGCTTTTTTGCAATATCGATAATTTCTTTGACACGTTCTGTATAAATTTCTATCCAACCCGGAGTGTTGAAACGATGATACACCCCACCCTTTTTAATGTCCCAAGGATCATTGACTCCGAGCAAAACAACAAGATATTTGATACGATGATTATTGTTAAGAGCTGAATTAGTCGCATTTGCCCAATTAAAATAAGATTTATAAGAAAGCCCTGTGTTTTGTTTGCTTAAATCCGTTGCTTTAATCCCCAAACCCTTTAAATCTCTACTTAAGGCAATGGCGGCTCCTTGCATTAAAGAATCTCCTATGAGTAAGAATTCCTCTCCTTCTTTGATTTGAATTTTTGTATTGTCAATAAAACTTATATTTTCATCTTTGATAACTTCATCAATTTTTTCTTCATTCAAGCTTTGATTTACATCTAAAATGTTATTTTCAAGGGATAAATTTTCATCTTGAGTCGGAAGTTCTAAGCTTAATGTTATAATTTCTTCATCGTCATTTGTTTTTGTATCTGCTTGTGTTTTGTTATTTTGCGAAAGGGGCTCATCGTTTAAAATGGCTCGAATTTGTTCTAATTTAACCTTTAAGGAATTTGCTTCTTTTAAAATATCATTTTGAGGATAAAAGACAAAATGGTATTTTTGTTCTATATAAGAGCTTATGCTTTGATTCATTACAAGCACAACCAAAATGAAAACTACAATTAAAATGAAAAAAAATCTTAATACACTCATTTAAAAACTCGAATAAATAAATTCTGGAATTCCGCTTGGCATAAAAGCAAAAACGAGGAGTAAGATAAAGGCTATAATGAAAGGTTTTAGTAAAAGAGGGGTTAAATCTAAAATTTTCACACAATAATCTTTAAAATTAACAAACAAAGGATAAATCATAAAAAGCACCGCGAAAATAACTAAAATATAAATGTCTTTGTATTCTGGAATCAAAAAGAAATTTTCATAACAAGCCTTAAGATATACAAAAGCCTCCTCTAAACTTTGATAATAAAAGAAAATCCACGCAAAACAAACAAATTGAAAGGTGATAAAACGACCTAAAGCTGGAATTTTCTTAAGATTAAAACGCGTTGTAGCGATGAGATGGATAAAAACAACTCCAAGCCCATGCAATAAACCCCAAATCATAAAATTAATCGTGCTGCCATGCCAAATCCCTGAAAGCACAAAGGCGATGAGTATATTCAAGCTTGTTTTAAACATACCTTGTCTGTTGCCCCCTAAAGGAATATAAATATAATCCCTTATGAAAGTTGAAAGACTTATATGCCACCTTGCCCAAAAATCCTTAAGATTCCTTGCCAAATAAGGCATATTAAAATTAAGCGGTAGAGTAAAACCGAGCATTAAAGCAAAGGCACTGACTAAATCCACATAACCGCTAAAATCACAATAAATTTGCACAGCATAAGCATAAAGAGCACTTAAAAGCTCAATGAAATTATAAGAACTTGGATTGTTTAAAATAGTCTTAGAATAAAGCTCTAAATAATTTGCAATCAAAACTTTTTTGACAATACCAAAGATAAGTAAAACGATAATTAAATTTGTATATTTAAATTCACGTTTTTTATAAGCTTGTTCAAAGAAAAATTCACTTCTCATAATAGGACCTAAAAGCAAGGTTGGGAAAAAGGAAAGAAAGGTTGCAAGATTGATAAAGCTTTCAAGTTTTTGTTTTTTATAAACATTGACAAGATAAGTGATAGAGCTAAAAGTGTAAAAACTTATGCCGACAGGAAAAATAATATCAATATCTAAAAATTCTAAGCCTAAAAGAAGTAAAATTTCATCAAGACTGCCTTTGATGCTCGGAAAATACTTAAAAAAGCACAGATTGAGTATAACAAAGGCTATACAAGCAGAAAAAATATGTCTTTTGCGACGCACAAAAATAAGTAAAGCAAAATAATGTATAAAAAAAGTATATAGAATTAAAACCAAAGAAAAATAAGGATTGATTAGGGTATAAATGATATAACTAAAGATTAATATTAAAACATTTTGAGTTTTATAATCTGCTTTAAAAAGCCAATAGATTGCAAAAAAAACAATCATCAAAATACTGAATTCTAAAGAAAAATAAGTCATTTTCACCTTAATGTTTGATTTTGCCCTTTTAAAGGGCAAGTATTATTTATTTTTTAATGAGAGTTTTGATGTATTGATCGACCAAATATATACCATTTCCATTATCATCGACCAATTTAATCTTATCAACAATTCCTCTAAAAAGAGCCTCTTCTTCGTGTTGCTCACTCACATACCATTGTAAAAAATTAAAAGTAGGATAGTCTTTATGGGCTAACATATGATCAACCAAAGAATTAATAGATTCTGTAATAGTTTGTTCATGTTTGTAAGTTTTTTCAAAGACATCGAGTAAAGATTTAAAATTATTTTCAGGTTGTTTGATGGATTGTAATTCTACATGAGAATCGGTTTCATTAAGATAAGAAATCAAACGTTTTGCATGATCGCTTTCCTCTCCAGCATGTTGAAATAAAAAAGCCCCTGCTCCATCATAGCTATTTTCATAGCACCAAGAACTCATACTAAGGTATAAATTTGCCGCATACATTTCTTTAGCAATTTGCTCATTGAGTAAATTTACAACTTGTTTTGAAAGCATTTTTTCTCCTTTTAATAATGAAATCAGTTATTTAATAATACAAAAAAAATCTAAAATATAGTTTAAAATATTTTTTATTGACTAAAATAAAATCCATCCTCTTGCTTAAAATTTGTTTAGTTTTATGGTTAAATATACTTTTGATTTTAATTCAATTTATCTCTTTCTGAAAGGATAGGATTTTGCGTTGCCCAATTAATGCCGATTCTCTCATCATTCCACGCATAAGTGAATTGCTCCTCTGCATCAACATACGCACCAAGATAGGCACATTTATAATAATACACCGCTTCTTTACTTAAAACACAATGGGCATTTCCAAAACCTGCAGGGACAAAGATGATGAGTTGATTGTCTGCGTTGATTGTCCATTTTTCCCATTGAAGATAAGTTGGAGAGTTTTTATCACAATCCACAACCACTTGCTCTACCTCACCATAGACGCAAGTTGCAAGTTTATAAGTCTTTGTATCGCCGTGGATTCCGCGAATGACATGTTGTTTGGAATGAATGAATTTATCGTGGATAAATTTTAAAGGCTTTGGCAAAAGTTTGTCTATGACCTCACTTGTGAAAGCGGTATAAATTTCACCTCTTAAATCTTTGAATTTATTAGGTTTTATGATATAAACGCCCTTTAAGAGCTTTGATTCGCAAATCTCAAATTCTATCGCCATTTATGCAACCTTTAAAGTATATTCTAAAGGTTGCGTTAGGATATAAGATTTACTTAAATCCCCCCCCCCATTTATAATTTTATGAAGCAAATGGAGTTCTTCAGAAATGTCCTTTTGATGATTTCCTACAAAAAATCCTTTTTTATGAAGATATTTTGCATTTTTAAGCTCTTTAAAAATCTCATAATCAAAGTATTTTATCACTTGATTTTGAGTGAAATCTCCCGCACAAATAGGGCGATAATCAATGCCATTTTGTCTTAATTTTTCTAAAAGTTCCTCTCTGTTTAACTTTGAATTTTCTTTAATGATGAGCGAAAATCCAAACCAAGAACTGCTTCCAATCTCCTTTTGTATGATAAAATCTTCACTCTCTCCAAAAAGCTCACAAAAAAGTTTTGCATTTTCTCTGCGATGTTTTAAAAAATTTGGCAGTTTTTTGAGCTGTTCTAGTCCTATGGCACCACTCATCTCGACAGGACGGACATTGTATCCGGGCAAAATAAAACGAAAGGATTCATCAAAAGCATTTTCACTTTTTTCAACAAGAAGATTATGCTTTGGTAAATTCCTAGTCCAGCCATGCGCTCTAAGGCAGAGTAAAATGTGATAGAGCTCTTCATTATCTGTTACGACAAATCCACCCTCCATTGTTGCCATATGATGAGAATAAAAAGTTGAAAAAGTTCCCATAATGCCAAAAGTTCCAGCTTGTTTTCCCCTATATTCTGCACCCATAGCTTCACAATTATCTTCTAATAAAATAATATCCCTATCTTTTATAAAATCTTGTATCAAGTCAAAATCATTAGGATTTCCAAGCAAATTAACAAGCACAATCATTTTAGTTTTTTCACTGATGCATTGTTTTAAAGCATTTAAATCATAATTTAAACTTTGCAAATCCACATCAACAAATTTAAGTTTCAATCCATATTGATACAAGGGATAATAAGTCGTACTCCAAGAAACCGCAGGAACAATCACCTCATCACCTCTTTTGAGCTTTGCATTCTTTGTATAGAATAAAGCCGCTGTAGCGATGAGATTTGCCGTTGAGCCTGAACTTGTCATTACGGCATATTTTGCACCAACAAACTTTGCAAATTCCTTTTCAAATTCCGCAACCTTTTCCCCCATAGTAAAACAATCCCTTTTTATGACTTCATAGATTGCATTTAATTCTTTCTCATCCCAAGTAGAAGACGCCATAGGATAATTAAACATTTATCTCTCCTTAAAATTTAAAATAATTCAAGTTTTTATAAAATTTTATAAAAACATTTGAATGCCTATACTTTGATTCTTATATTGAACTTAAAAAATAAAAATGAATCGGTTAAATTCTACTAAATACAAGAGATTCTAACACAATTTTTATAAAAATTTACTGACATAAGCTTCATACATTTGCGTTAATCCCTCTTTTAAGCCTATTTTAGCACCACTCCAGCCTAATCTTTTTGCTTTATTAAAGTCGGAGAGTTTTTTAATCGTGCCATCATTTTGTGCCTTATTTTCAAAAGAAATTTTGCCTTTAAAATCCACAATTTCTTTAATTAAAAATGCAAGTTCTGCTATAGAAACAAGCTCTCCTGTGCCTATATTGATTTGTGAATTTTTCATTTTTCCATTTTCATTTTCCAAACATTGCTTAAAGCTTGTATTCTCCATAAAATATACACAAGCTTGTGCCAAATCATCACAATGTAAAAATTCCCTACTGACCTTACCTGTGCCTAACAAAATAACTTCATTTTCATCGATATTATAAGACTTTAAATAAGCCTTTGCCGCATTAATATCACTTATATGTTCATAGTGCCTTAAATCCTTTAAAAGTTCGTTATATTTGCCCTCATTAAGGAGCTTAGCAAGATAAATTTTTCTAAAAATAGCCGCTTGGACATGAGAGCTTAGAAAATCAAATCTGTCTTCTGCCCCATAAACACTTATAGGAGCTATACTCAAATAATCAAGTCCATATTGCAAACTATAAAATTCACACATTTTAACTCCTGCAATTTTTGCAATTCCATAGGGTTCGTTGTTGTATTGTAAATCTCCTTGAAACAGAGCATTTTCTTTAATCGGTAATTGTGCAAATTCAGGGTAGATACAAAAACTAGCAATAAAAAGCAATCTTTTACAACCATTTTCATAGGCACTATGGATTACATTACTTTGCATCATAAGATTTTCGTAAAGGAAATTTCCTCTTTGTTTAAGTTGAGCCAACATTCCCCCTACTTTTGCAGCACAAAAAATCACCACTTCGGGCTTTTCTTTTTTAAAGAATTCTTGCACAGCTTTTTGATTGATAAGGTCTAATTCTTGATGTGTTTTTGTGATGAGATTCTTATAACCCTCTTCTTTAAGCTTTTTTAAGACAGCTGAACCCACAAGCCCCCTATGTCCTGCGATGTAAATTTTAGAATCTTTTTGTATTGATGTTGCCATTTTAAGCCACCTCTACTTTGCAAAGATTTGCATTGTCAAAATTACAAGAAAGATTTGTGTTGCAAACCCTTTTGTGATTTGAAAATTTAAGATTTGTCTTTAGAGAAGATTGAGACCCATCTGTTTGCAGATAAGTCTGAAATAAATTTTGATATAAAGAAAGAGTGAAGATTGATTTATTTAAATCCCCCCCCCCCATATTATTGAGATAATTCTCATACATCATTTTAACTCCTTGTTCTAATGTGATTTTTGCTTGCCAACCTAAATTTTTAGCCTTTGTGCAATCTAAAACTCTATCCATAGTGCTATCGGGACGATTCGCGTTAAAAACAAACGCACCTTTAAAGCCTATGAGTTCTTTAATGAGCTCTGCGACTTCTTTAATTGTATAAGAAATTCCCGTGCCTATATTAATATGCGTATTGATAGGATTTTTTTCATAAAGATTTTTAAAATCTATATTTTGCATAAAATAAATAGAAGCTTCTGCCAAATCATCACTATGAATGAATTCCCGCCTTACTTGTCCTGTTCCCCAAATTTCAACGCTATTTTTGCTGATTCCAAAGCTTTTAAGATATTCTTTTGCCTCATTGAAATTTGTAAAAGCTTCTTTTGTGTGATGATTTAAATCCTTTAAAACCTCCTCATCTTGCCCCTCACTTAAAAGCTTAGCGAGATGAATTTTTCTTAGTAAAGCGGGAAGGACTCTTGATTTTGCAAAGTCAAAATTTGCTGTTTTACCATAGAGATTATTTAAAACGAGGGTGAGAAAATTTGTTTGGTATTGAATATTATAAGATTCACACATGGCTGCTCCAGCAATTTTAGCGATAGCAAAAGAATAAGCACCATATTCTAAATCCCCTTGAAACAAATACTCTTCTTTTAAAGGGTTGCGACTATGCTCAGGATACATATAGCCTGAACCATAAAATATGAGCTTACGCACCTCATTGACATAGGCACTATGAATGATATTATTTTGTATCATTAAATTTTCATAGATAAAATCTGCCCTTTGTGCGACATTTGCTGCCCCGCAAGGTAAAACCGCAGCTAAAAATACAAATTCGGGCTTTTCTTTTTTAAAGAATTCTTGCACAGCTTCTTGTTGCGTTAAATCCAGCTCTTTGTGTGTTTTATACACAAGATTGTTAAAACCTTGTTTCTTTAAATTTTCAAGCAAGGCTGAACCTGCCGTGCCTCTGTGTCCTGCGATGTAAATTTTAGAATCTTTTTTCATTGAGCGTCCTTTAGGTGTTTCATATCTCTTTCTGAAAGAATCGGGCAAATCCCACCCCAATCAATACCGATTCTCTCATCATTGTACGCATAAGTGAATTGCTCCTCTGCATCAACATAGTCCCCCTCATAAGCCCATTTGTAATAAAATAAAACTTCATCGGTTTTTGCATAATGTGCATTACCAAAAAAAGGCGGGATAAAGATAAGAAGCTGATTGTCTGCGTTGATTGTCCATTTTTCCCATTTAAGATAAGTTGGAGAATCTTTGCGACAATCCACCACAACTTGCTCTATCTCGCCCCAAACACAAGTAACAAGCTTATAGGATTTATGATCACCATGAATTCCTCTTAAAACATTACGATGAGAAAGGGTGAATTTATCTTGTATAAATTTTAAAGGTTTTGGTAAAAGCTTGTCTATCTCTTCGCTCAAAAAAGCTGTGTAAATTTCACCTCTAAAGTCCTTAAATTTATTAGGTTTTATGATATAAACGCCCTTTAAAAGCTTTGATTCGCAAATCTCAAATTCTGCTGCCATTTTAAGCCGCCTTTGCTCTGCAAAACTTTGCATTGTCAAAATTACAAGAAAGATTTGTGTTGCAAACCCTTTTGTGATTTGAAAATTTAAGATTTGTCTTTAGAGAAGATTGAGACCCATCTGTTTGCAGATAAGTCAAAAATTTTAATTGAAATAAATTTTGATATAAAGAAAGAGTGAAATCTAATTTATTTAAATCCCCCCCCCCCATATTATTGAGATAATTCTCATACATCATTTTAACTCCTTGTTCTAGTGTGATTTTTGCTTGCCAACCGAGTTGATTGATTTTAGAGCAATCGCTTAGCTTTGATAATGCTCCATTAGGACGCTTTGCGTTAAAAACAAGCTCACCTTTAAAGCCTATGAGTTTTTTAAGCAAATAGGCTAATTCTTTTATGCTAATGTTTTCATTTGTGCCAAGATTAAGATGTGTGTTTTGAATTTCTTTTTCATTTTTCTCATAAAGATGTTTAAAATCTATGTTTTGTAAGATAAACAATACAGCTTCACTCAAATCCTCGCTGTGTAAAAATTCTCTTGTCGGCGTTCCATCTCCCCAAATTTCAACGCTATTTTTGCTGATTCCAAAGCTTTTAAGATATTCTTTTGCTTGATTGAAATTTGTAAAAGCTTCTTTTGTGTGATGATTTAAATCCTTTAAAACCTCCTCATCTTGATCTTCACTTAAAAGCTTAGCAAGGTGAATTTTTCTTAGCAAAGCGGGCATAACATGGGCTTTTTCTAAGTCAAATTTATCATTGTTTCCGTATAAATTTGTCGGTGCAATTGCAATAAAATTTGTGTGATATTGAAGATTATAGCTCTCACAAAGTATCAATCCTGCAATTTTAGCAATAGCGTAAGGTTTGTTTGTGTATTCTAAATCTCCGCTTAGCATTTGATTTTCGCGAGTTGGCAAACTTGCATTTTTAGGATAAATCGTTGTAGAAGCGATGAATAAAAGTTTTTTAACCCCATTTAAATAGGCATTGTGTATGACATTGCATTCAATCTGTAAATTTTCATAGATAAAATCTGCACGATAAGTGTTGTTTGCAACCACTCCTCCCGCTTTTGCGGCACTTAAAATCACCACTTCGGGCTTTTCTTTTTTAAAGAATTCTTGCACAGCTTCTTGTTGCGTTAAATCTAGCTCTTTGTGTGTTTTATACACAAGATTGTTAAAACCTTTTTCTTTAAGCTTTTTTAAGACAGCTGAACCCACAAGCCCCCTATGTCCTGCGATGTAAATTTTAGAATCTTTTTGTATTGATGTTGCCATTTTAAATTTCCTTTACATTAAAAATCATTGAATCATCTTTAATCATTATAATAAAATTTCTTTGTAAAATTCTCATTTTAAAATTCTTAATCCTAACACAAATATCCTTTTAATCTTTTTATGCAATCTTAGAAAAAACTAAGGGCATTGTCTTTTGTTTTTTCAAGTGAGCAAAAAAGTTCATAATCACTTGGCACACCAATATCTATAAAATAATCTTCAAAAATTTCGGCTCTGGCGATTAATTTTTTAAAATTTTTTTGCAAAAAATCCTCAAAAGAAAATTTATCTTTTAAATAAAATCCGCTAAAAATATCTTCAGACACCAAATAAATACCACCATTAATCAAACCTTCTTTCGTAGGTTTTTTTTCTTTAAAAAGCTTGATAAAACCATTTTCATCAAGCTCTACGCAACCATATCGCTCAAAATTTGACATTTTTTTAAGTGCCATACAAAGCTTAGAATTTTCGAGTTTGAGTTGTTTTAAAGGAATATCAAAGATAGTATCTCCGTTTAATACAAAAATTTCTTTTTGTTGTGTCAAAGTAAGAGCTAATTGCAAAGCACCACCCGTTCCTAAAGGTTCTTTTTCTATACTATATGCAATCTCAAGTCCTAAAAATTCATCTTTGAAATAATTTTGAATCTTTGAGTATTGATAAGAAACCGCTAAAACAACCCTTTTAACTCCCTGTGCTTTAAGATATTTAAAAATAAAGGTTAAAAAAGGTTTATCTCCAACGGGTGCCATAGGTTTTGGTCTATCCTTAAGGACACTTCGCAGTCTGGTTCCTAATCCTCCACATAAAACAATTGCTTCCAAAAACTAAAAACCTTTACCAAAGAGAGTTTCTTCTACAATCGCACAAAGAATATGCCCTATGAGTATGTGAGATTCTTGTATTCTAGGCGTTTCTTTAGAAGGCACCTTGATACAATAATCACAAAGCTCTGCCATCTTTCCACCGCTTTCTCCTGTAAAACCTACAGATACAATGCCTTTTTCTTTGCAAATTTTTAGAGCTTCAAGAATATTAAGGCTATTACCACTTGTTGAAATTCCGATAAAAATATCGCCTTTAACGCCTTGAGCTTGCACTTGTCTTGCAAAAACTTTCTCATAACCATAGTCATTTCCAATCGCTGTAAGTATGCTCGTATCTGTGGTTAAAGCAATGCTAGCAATACCCGGTCTGTCAAAATAAAAACGGCTGACAAATTCTCCTGCAAGATGCTGTGCGTCTGCTGCAGAGCCTCCATTACCTGCAAGCAAAGTTTTATTGCCTTGTTTATAGGCTTTAACGCATTCTAATGCTACTTTTTCTATAAGCAGAAGTAAATTTTCATTTTTTAGAATTTTCTCCTTAACCTCGATAGAATGTGTAAAATGCTCTTTAATGTATAAATTTAAACTCAAATTTCATCCTTTTTCATCTCTATAAGTTCTATTTTTTTCGCAGTTTTTATCACTGCTTTTAAATTTTTACATTGATTTTCTTTGAAAAATCTCAAAATTTCATTTTCAAAAACAATTTTTTCTACAATAGACATAGCCATTAAAATACAATCTATATCCTTTAGCTCCTCTTGACTCGCTTTGACGATAGAAATCTGACTATTTTGCAAAAATCGTCCCGATTTTTCTGGATTTAAATCTATGCATTTTTTAATTCTTTTTAGATTCAAATCATCAATAAAAGTCAATATTGTATTAGCATGAATCCCCCCCCCCCATAAATAGCTATGTTTTCATAGTTTAAAAGGTGGGCATTCATCTCTTTGATACTCGCGTCAAAATAGGTTTCATCGTTAAAGAAAATTAAAGGCAAATCCCGCTTTGTTACTTCTTTTTTCTTTTCAAAGAAAAGACCCATATGCTGCTCTTCATACGAAAAATATCTGTCGATAAATTCACAACCTAAGTCTTCAAGGGTATTAATGAGGACATTTTCTTCAAAAAACCCAAAATGATCATGGAAAAACTCATAGAATTTTTTATGTTCAAAAATTTCTAAAACATTTGGCACTTCAATATAAATTTTTCCTCCATAATCCAAAAAATCAACCACATTTTTCAAAAAATTTCTCGGATTTTCAATATGCTCTAACAAATGCCTAAAAATAACAAAATCAATCTTATGCTTAAGATAGGATTTGATACTTTTTGCATCAAAAAAATCTTGAATATGCAAAGTGTTTTGCAATTTCAAAGAATTCAAAGCAGTTGGAGAAGGATCAACACTATAGACAAATTTAAATTCTTCAGCTAAAGCACGGAGTAAATCACAATGTCCGGGTGCTATCTCTAAGAATACATCATCTTTTGAAGCGAGACTTTTGATTTTATCTTTAATTTTAAGAATATTTTTGCTTAAAAAAGAAGTGAAATTCTTTTGCTGATAATATTCTTTACTTGTATAAACTTCTTTCATTTTAGCAAGATTAAAGCTTTTATTAAAAATGAATCCACATGCTAAGCATTGATGTAAATCCATCGTGCAATCACCTCTTGCATAGTCTTTATGCCCTAGTTTTCTTTTAGCCTCAAAATTGAAAATATCTCCACTTGCAAAAACTTTATCTTTATAAAAAACTCTTTTTGACCTCAATTTTTTATCACATAAAGGACATTTTTGATTCATATTCTCCACGATTTTGCTCCTTCTTTAGTAAATGAAAAATTCTGCACATAGCCCTTTTCTAAATTTAAAAGCTCTATAAGTTTATATTTTTTAATCGGATCAACTAAAAAAAACATAAAACCCCCTGCCCCTGCACCACTTACCTTGCCTCCATACGCTCCGTTTTCTATGGCAAGATTGTAAATTTTATCACATTCATCGTTGCTGACAATTTCAGAAATAATCTTCTTAGAATGCCAAGATTTAGAAAGAATTCTTGCTAAGGCATTAAAATCTGCTTTAAATAAAGCTTCTTTCATATCCACAGCATCTTGTTTAATGCTATGCATAGCCTTAAGACTCTTGCTATTTCCTAATTTTCCTTTTTTATGCTCTTCAACATCTTTCGCCTCGCGACTTATGCTCGTAAAATACAATACCATTCTATTTTCAAGCTCACTAATAATATAATTTTTAATGCGTAAAGGATTTACAATAACCCTTTTATCTTTATAAAATTCCATAAAATTAAATCCACCAAAGGTTGCAGCGTATTGATCTTGTGCTCCGCCGATAATGCCTAAGTCTTCTCTTTCAATTTCATAAGCAAGTCTTGCAATCTCATATTCGCCAAGAGGTAAATTCAGCCACTCTACAAAGGCTTTTATCACGCCTACAACTAAAGTTGAGCTGCCTCCTAGACCGCTTCCACTTGGAACATCAGAATATGTATGCAAAGAAAAACTTAAGGATTTATGTGTAAAATCTTTAACGATACGATTATAAACCGCTTTAAAAATATCCAAAATTCCATCATTTTCTAAATGCATTTTGCTTTCATATATGGCATATTGATTTGTATCGGGAGAATCAAAGATAATTTTATCATCATTTCTTGGTTTTAAAGTGCAATAAATATAAAGATTAATGGTTGCATTCAATACAAAACCTATGTATTTATCACTATATAAATTAATATCTGTCCCACCTCCTGCGAGTCCTAATCGCAAAGGAGTTTGAGAACGCACGATTTTCATAAATCCCCCCCCCCCATAATCATTTCCATAAACTTGTCCTTGTTTCTTTAAAACTCAAATTCTAACAAAATCAAAATTAAAATATCATTTAAATGATATAAAAAATTTTTAAACCCAATCCAAAAAGATATTTTCAATCTTTTGTTCTTTAATTTGCTTTTGAATGCTAGAAAGCTTAGTCTCTCCATCTTCAAACATATACTCATGAATCTCACAAGCAATGAATCGAATTTTTTGATAGAGCTTTGTTGCAATAAGCCTTTCTAAAATTTCAAATTCAACCCCTTCTACATCAAGCTTCAAAAAATAAATTTGCGAATGATGCTTTAAAATTTCATTTTCTATAAAATCAATCAAATCAATGACTTCAACCTCATAACTTTGCGTTGTTTTATCATCTTGTTTGCTTGAACAAATTCTATTTCCTTGTGAAAGCATACGATTTTCAAACATTAAAAAATTCGTTTTATATGCTTTAGAATCCACTGCTTTTTGATAAAGGATTGCATTAGGATTGTTTTTATATTTTCGATTCAAAAAATAATTCAAATAAAGATTTGGTTCAAAAACATAACTTTTACCACCACAATGCAAAATAATATCAGAAATTAACCCGCAATGTGCCCCACAATCAATACAAACAAATTCCTCTTCCCCCCCCCCATAGAGCATTCCGTAAAAAATGTCATAATATTTAGGTGGAATTTTGGCATTTTTAAGCATTAAATTAAGCTTTCCTAAACCATTTGGATCACAAATTGCTCCGGTGATAAGATTTAAAAATTCGCTTGTTTCTTCGTTATATTGCCATTCATTAAAAGCGTTAAGACTTTTAACGAGTTTTGAAACATTTGCAATTTTATTTCTATTTTGCTGATGATTTTCGATTTGATGAATCAAATTTTCTAAAGCCCCTTTTAATTGTTCTAAACTTTGTTTTTCCATATTTGCCCTCTTTCCTAAACATTTGCAAAGCGATTAACTTTTAACATAGAAAAAGCCATTAAAAGCTCTTTTATACCCTCTTCTAAACTCACATCTGCACTCCAACCCGTATTCTCAAGCTTAGCATTAGAAACAAGATAGTCTCTTTTATCAGGGTCTTCTCCGATAGGTGCACTATGGATATAAAAATCTGGTATATATTTTTTAATCGTATTTGCAAGTTCTCTTTTTGTTAAATTTGCAGAGCTAAGTCCCATATTATAGACTTGTCCTTTCATTTTTTCATAATTTTCAATGGCATGTAAAAAGCCCTTTGCCACATCACGGATATGGATATAATTTCTCCTAAAATGTTCTTCAAAAAGCACGATAAATCGGTCTTTAAATGCACGATATGTAAAATCATTAACAAGCAAGTCAAGACGCATTCTAGGACTCACGCCAAAGACTGTAGCAAGACGAAAAATAACTGCATTGCCTTTATCTAAAAGATATTTTTCGGCTTCAACTTTATCAATTCCATATTGAGAAATAGGATTTAAAGGTGAATTCTCATCACACATTGCATCTTTTTGTCCGATACCATAACCGCTATTTGTATTAGGAAATATAAAAATTTGAGAAGAGCTTGCAAAATCTCTAATCATCTTTACTGCTTCAAAATTCACCATTCGAGCTAATTTGGGATTTTTTTTACAAAGTGGAGCACCCACTAAAGCAGCCAAAGGGATGATAATATCGGCTTTTGAAACCTCTTTTTTTACTAAATTTTCATCTAGGGCATCTCCATTGATGAAATTAAAATTTTTATGAGACACACAAGAAAGAAGTGGAGTCTGATTAAACATCAAATTATCAATCACACAAACTTCATAATCCTTAGCAAGTAAAATCGGCACAAGAGTCGAACCAATATAACCTGCTCCACCGGTAATTAAAACTTTTTTTGGCATTTCATTCCTTTCAAATCGAAAGTCTTATCGATTTAAAGGAATTCTGCCTCTCTTAATCTCATTTCTCCAATGATTTAACAAATCCTTAAGCATTTGTCTCACAGGAATTTGCGGTTTCCAATCGATAAAACTCTTTATTTTTGTATTATCAAACATTTGATAGTCTGCATCAATAGGACGCAGTCTCGCTTTATCTATTTCTACCTTAATCCCCCCCCCCATATCGCTAAATTCAAGCAATATTTCTATAATTTCTGGAAGTTCAAAGGCTTCTTCTCCTGCAATATTAAACGCTTCACCCTTTGGAATTTTACCTTTTTGACTCTCTAAAGAAAGGAGATAATAAGCTCTTATCGCATCTCTACAATCTTGAAAAGTCCTTACACTTGATAAATTCCCAACTTTAATCACAGGCTCTTGATAGCCTGACTCAATCAATGCAATCTGTTTTGCGACCGTGCTTTCAAAGAAGACATCAGAACGTCTTGGTCCGCTGTGAGTCCCCATTCGCGTTATAAAAGTTCTTATTCCATAAGCCTCCGCGTAAAAGCGTCCAAGATAATCTGTGCCGATTTTACTAATGCTATAAGGGCTTGCCCCATGAAAAGGCGTTTCTTCATTAAGCTTAATGCCTGTTTTAGCACGTCCATAAACTTCGCTTGAGCTACAAACATGCACCACAGGGTCATAATCTTCACTCTGTTTTAAAATGCGAATATTTTCTAAAAGATTCGCTGTGCCGATAATATTTGTCTGCAAAGTTTCAATAGGAATATCAAAAGAAGTTTTTGGAAAAGATTGAGCGGCTAAATGAAAGACAAAATCCGGCTTATGCGTCTTAAAAAGTTTCTGAAGGCTTGAATAATCATTTAAATCCCCATAAAATATAGAAATTCTATCTTTTTTATTGATTCTATCGGTCAAATGATAGATATTATCCATGCTTTCTTGCCAACGCATTAAAGCTAAAATTTCGTAATCTGTGTTTTCAAGCAAAAAATCCGCCATTTGCGAACCTACTTGCCCTGTAAAACCTGTAATTAAAGCTTTCTCCATAAAAATTTTCCCTCTCTTGCAACACACTTTAGAGAAAAATTGTATCTTACATTTCTTTTAACTTTGCTTATATTTGATTATTTTATTGCTTGTAAAGATAATATCCCCTTGAAAAATTCCTTTTAACTCATTTTCAAAAACCACTTTTTCATAAAGAGGCATAGCCATTATAATGCACTCTATGTCTTGTAAATTCTCAATGGTAGGTTTCATAACCTTAATGCAAGAATTTTGCAAATAAGTCCCTTGCCTTCTTTCATCTTTATCGATAGCCATTTTGATTTTTTGACAATTTTTTTCGCTCAAGTAAGAAAGCAAAGAATTTGCATGACTTGCTGCTCCATACAGAGCTATATTTTGATATGCATTTAAAAAAGATTCTAATTTATCAATTTCTTGTTGAAAACATTTACCTAAATTTGCGTCAAACAAGGAGATTTGTTTTTCGAGTTTAAGCGGAATTTCACGTCTTTTAAAAAATAGTCCTATATTTTGTCCTTCATAGAGATGAAGTGTCTCTACAAGTTCGCAACCTAGATCATTTAAAATATTAATTAAGGTATTTTCTTCATAATACCCACAATGCTCATGTCTTATTTCAAAAAATCTTCTACACTCAATGATATTAAGCATATTTGGAGTTTCAATATAAATCATACCTTCAATTTCTAGCAGTTTTACCACATCTTCTAAAAATTTTCTTGGCTCACAAATATGCTCAATCAAATGCCTAAAAATAATAAAATTGATTTTATGCTTGAGCTGTTTTACAACTTTTTCATAGCTAAAAAAATCCCTTACATGCGAAACATTTTTACAATCTTTAAGCAATAAACTCGGCGTCAAAGAAGGGTCGATACTATAACAAAATGGGGAAAATTTCGCTAACTCAAATAAAATATCACAACCACCGGGTGCAATTTCTAGGTAAATAGTATCTTTTGAAGAATGCTGCTTGAATTTTTCTACTAGAAATTTCACATTTGCATTCATTGTCTTAGAAATGGCTTTTGGAGTGATATATTCTCCATGAAAATATGCTTCACTCATCTTTTGGTTATCAAAATTAATATTCCAAATATATCCACATTTGGGACATTGCATGAGTTTTATCTCTAATGCACCTTTTCCAATCCCCCCCCCCATTTTCGGTTCTCTTGAAAGTTCTCCTACAGAAACCAAAGCCTTTTTAGCTTCAAAAATTGAAATTGCTTTGACTTGTTCTACACACATGGGACAATTAACATTCATTTTATTTCCTTTCTTGCTTGTTCATACCAACAAATACAATCTTTACAGACATCAAATCCACCGCGTCCTTGTGTTAAATGGATTTGTCTTATTTCTTTAAGTTTTTTTGACTCTTGCCAAACTTCAGCAATGCTTTGAACTTGTAAATTTCCAAGAGTAACATTTCTACATTGATCAACACAACATAAAGCGACTTGACCATCGGTCTTAATCACCATAGTATTAAACAACACATAGCAAGGATTTTTACTTGCTGCGGTGAAAATATTTTCTCTATTGTATTCAAGTTGTGAAAGCCCTTTATCTTTAACCTTATCAGTTATACCTAAATTAAGGTCATCAATCTTCAAGCTATCCCCTCTTTGTTTATCCAAAATTTTTTCCCAAAAAGCAATGATTTTATCCATATCTTTTAAATAATATTGATTTTTAATTATGCTAATACGCACAGCTGTTTGAGCGTTTAGTTGATTCCTTAACATAATAAATTGTATAACATTGCCTAAAACTTCTTCAAAGGATAAACCCTTTCTGATTTTTTCATACGCAGTTTTATCCAAACCATCTATGGAAAAATTAATCCACGCTAATTTCGCAGAAAAAATTTCTCTCGCTATTTTTTCATTCATCAAGGAGCCATTACTTGTAAGACTTACTTTAATCCCCCCCCCCGTAAGATATTTTACTCTTTGTGGTAAATTTTGGTCTAAAAAAGGTTCATTTCCAACAAATAACGCAACCTTTTGAACAGAATTTTTATTTTCGATGATTTCATCTGCTATTTTAAAAAATAACTCATCTTTCATATAAGGTTGTGTGATATTTTTTCTCCATTCATCAATACCACACATAACACATCGTGCTGTGCAATTGTTTATAGTTTCAAGATTGATAAATCTAGGAAATTTTTCACAATCTTGCAAGGTTTTACATTTACCGCCTTCTAAAACCTTTTGAGTAACATAAGAAAGATTTTCTTCAAACATAAATAACTCCTTGATAAATTTAAATTCAAAGTTAGGATTGTAGTTTATCTAATAAAAACTTTAAGAAACCTCAAACCAAGAGAGCAAAAGAAATTCAAACATTTCATTGATATAAAAATTTTAGATTTTATAAAAATTAATTTTATTTTATCCTCAATGCACTTTCGCAAAACACCGCTTCTTTACTTTGTGATACAATAAACACCTATAAGGACAAAGATGATGAGCTGACTGCTTGTCTTTACACAAATATAATTTTAATATTTTTGATTCAACCCCCTTCATTTTTATAAAACTTTAAGCATTTTAAAGTATAATTCTAGCTTTACTTTGCAAATTTTACTTTCGCAATAATACAAAAATATTTTTATTTTTTACATTTAAGTTAAGTGGAATTTCAAAGCTGTTCTTTGAATTATTATTGTTAAAAACACAAGCAAGTTATAAACAATTTTACTGAACTTGTTAAAGCATTGTTGTTTTAAATTTCTTTAAATATTTTAAAGCTTAAGTTTCAAGTTTGAACTTGAATGCTTTCCGTCTTGAATTAAAATGGCAATGATAAAACTTTAGCAAGGAAGTGATGCGTTTTAGAATGAAAAAAGGTAAGCTATGAAGAGCAAATGGTGGATGCCTTGACTGGTAAAGGCGATGAAGGACGTACTAGACTGCGATAAGCTACGGGGAGCTGTCAAGAAGCTTTGAGCCGTAGATGTCCGAATGGGGCAACCCAAGATATAGAGATATATCTTACCATAATGGAGCGAACGAGGGGAATTGAAACATCTTAGTACCCTTAGGAAAAGAAATCAATAGAGATTGCGTCAGTAGTGGCGAGCGAAAGCGTAACAGGGCAAACCTAGTGCTTGCACTAGGGGTTGTAGGACTGCAATGTGGAAGGAATGAGTTTAGCAGAACACTCTGGAAAGTGTAGCCATAGAGGGTGATAGTCCCGTATGCGAAAAACAATTTCTACCTAGCAGTATCCTGAGTAGGGCGGGACACGTGAAATCCTGCCTGAAGCTGGGGAGACCACTCTCCAACCCTAAATACTCCTACCAGATCGATAGCGAACAAGTACCGTGAGGGAAAGGTGAAAAGAACCGCGGTGAGCGGAGTGAAATAGAACCTGAAACCATTTGCTTACAATCATTCAGAGCCCTATTGTGAGTCCCTTTGAGGAATTTAATGAACATAGATTCTAAAAAACTCTTTGTTAAAATGAGTGTATAAAATACAATGGATATAAATCAATATTTGATTTAGAGTTTGAAAGAGTTTAAATCATCAATTCATATTTTATATTTTTACAGAGCAACACATAGAAATGATAAAGAGAAATGATAAAACTAATCCTTGTTTTATAGAATTTGTGTATCACAATACAAGAGATTTTTACAGCTTCTTGCTATAAAAATAATTCTTCAAAGGGATTCACAAGGGTGATGGACTGCCTTTTGCATAATGAGCCTGCGAGTTGTGGTGTCTGGCAAGGTTAAGCAAACGCGAAGCCGTAGCGAAAGCGAGTCTGAATAGGGCAAAAAGTCAGATGCTGCAGACCCGAAACGAAGTGATCTATCCATGAGCAGCTTGAAGCTAGTGTAAGAGCTAGTGGAGGAGCGAACCCATAGGCGTTGAAAAGCCCCGGGATGACTTGTGGATAGGGGTGAAAGGCCAATCAAACTTCGTGATAGCTGGTTCTCTCCGAAATATATTGAGGTATAGCGTTGTGAAGTAGCTTAGGGGGGTAGAGCACTGAATGGGCTAGGGCATACACCAATGTACCAAACCCTATCAAACTCCGAATACCCTAAGTGGTATCACAGCAGTCAGACGGCGAGTGATAAAATCCGTCGTCAAGAGGGAAACAACCCAGACTATCAGCTAAGGTCCCCAAATCTTACTTCAGTGGAAAACGATGTGAAGTTACTCAAACAACCAGGAGGTTGGCTTAGAAGCAGCCATCCTTTAAAGAAAGCGTAATAGCTCACTGGTCTAGTGATTTTGTGCGGAAAATATAACGGGGCTAAAGTAAGTACCGAAGCTATAGACTTGCATACAACTTAGACTGATTGATAAGCTTTTTATGGATAAGTTTTTTCAGTTCTTTAGATTAAGTTTCTTTATAAAACTTTTTATAAAACTTTTTATCAATTCTTTATTATAAAGTTTTTGAGATTTTTTATAAACTTAGAATAAAGGTTTTAAAATTCTAAGAACTTTTATGTTAAATTGACTTGTTTTAATGCTTGATTTGATTAAGGGCTTTAATCATTGAATCTTAAAAAAGATTATGAGAATGATTAAACACATACAAACACTCAAATCAAAAAAGATTAAGATACAATTTAAATGAAAATTATAGAAAGAATTATAAAGATTATAAAGAAAAACTTTTAAAACAGAAGTTTAACATCAATCCCAAAGTAAATTCTTTTTTAAGAGGATGAATTAAACTTTAAGATAAAAACAAATAATAGAGATAAAATGAAAGAGCTTATAAACCAAAGAAGCTTATAAAAAGAAAAACTGAAATTTTAAGTCAAATAATAAAATAAAACAATAAAAAAGATTTAAAATAAAAAAGATTTAAAATTTGAAAAGTTTTAAAAAATCAAAAAAAGTTTTAGAAAATTTTTAGAAAGCTTGAAATAAAAATTCAAAGCTCAAATGCTTGATAAAGAATTCAATTTCAAAGGTTTTCATCAGCTTTAATCATCAAAGCAAAAATTGATTGTTTAAAAAAGCTTTTATGACAAAGAATTAAATCAAGCAGTTTAAGTTGTGTGCAAGTGGTAGGAGAGCGTTCTATTAGCGTTGAAGGTATACCGGTAAGGAGTGCTGGAGCGAATAGAAGTGAGCATGCAGGCATGAGTAGCGATAATTAATGTGAGAATCATTAACGCCGAAAACCCAAGGTTTCCTACGCGATGCTCGTCATCGTAGGGTTAGTCGGGTCCTAAGCCAAGTCCGAAAGGGGTAGGCGATGGCAAATTGGTTAATATTCCAATACCAACATTAGTGTGCGATGGAAGGACGCTTAGAGCTAGGAGGGCTAGCGGATGGAAGTGCTAGTCTAAGGATGTGAGTGCTTATACAGGCAAATCCGTATAAGAATACACTGAGGTCTTAAAGGCTCTTCAAAGTCTTCGGATAGCGAGGAGAACCTCTGATGCTGTCGAGCCAAGAAAAGTTTCTAAGTTTAGCTAATGTTGCCCGTACCATAAACCGACACAGGTGGGTGGGATGAGTATTCTAAGGCGCGTGGAAGAACTCTCTTTAAGGAACTCTGCAAAATAGCACCGTATCTTCGGTATAAGGTGTGGTTCGCTTCGTATTAGAATTCACTTCGAAAGCGAAGAAACTTACAACAAAGAGTCCCTCCCGACTGTTTACCAAAAACACAGCACTCTGCTAACTCGTAAGAGGATGTATAGGGTGTGACGCCTGCCCGGTGCTCGAAGGTTAATTGATGGGGTTAGCATCAGCGAAGCTCTTGATCGAAGCCCGAGTAAACGGCGGCCGTAACTATAACGGTCCTAAGGTAGCGAAATTCCTTGTCGGTTAAATACCGACCTGCATGAATGGCGTAACGAGATGGGAGCTGTCTCAAAGAGGGATCCAGTGAAATTGTAGTGGAGGTGAAAATTCCTCCTACCCGCGGCAAGACGGAAAGACCCCGTGGACCTTTACTATAGCTTGACACTGCTGCTTGGATAAGAATGTGCAGGATAGGTGGGAGGCTTTGAATATATGACGCTAGTTGTATAGGAGCCATTGTTGAGATACCACTCTTTCTTATTTGGGTAGCTAACCAGCTTGAGTTATCCTCAAGTGGGACAATGTCTGGTGGGTAGTTTGACTGGGGCGGTCGCCTCCCAAATAATAACGGAGGCTTACAAAGGTTGGCTCAGAACGGTTGGAAATCGTTCACAGAGTATAAAGGCAAAAGCCAGCTTAACTGCAAGAGACACAACTCGAGCAGGGACGAAAGTCGGTCTTAGTGATCCGGTGATTCTGTGTGGAAGGGTCATCGCTCAAAGGATAAAAGGTACCCCGGGGATAACAGGCTGATCTCCCCCAAGAGCTCACATCGACGGGGAGGTTTGGCACCTCGATGTCGGCTCATCGCATCCTGGGGCTGGAGCAGGTCCCAAGGGTATGGCTGTTCGCCATTTAAAGCGGTACGCGAGCTGGGTTCAGAACGTCGTGAGACAGTTCGGTCCCTATCTGCCGTGGGCGTAAGAAGATTGAAGAGCTTTGACCCTAGTACGAGAGGACCGGGTTGAACAAACCACTGGTGTAGCTGTTGTCCTGCCAAGGGCATCGCAGCGTAGCTAAGTTTGGAAAGGATAAACGCTGAAAGCATCTAAGCGTGAAGCCAACTCTAAGATGAATCTTCTCTAAGTTCTGTGCAAGACTAGCACTTTGATAGGCTGGGTGTGTAAGAGATGAAAGTCTTTGAGCTGACCAGTACTAATAGAACGTTTGGCTTATCTTAAACTTTTTGACTTAAGGTCTTGATGATTTTATAAGTTCAATCAGTGAGCATCACTTCCTTGTTAAGGTTTTTATTAATCTTAAGGAAATGTTTATCAGCTTGTTTGTTTTTAACCTTGTTTTTTATGGGTATAGTTTAAATCTTAGAAGAGAATACTTGAATGTATTTTTATGCTTGATTGAAGTTAAGAGATGTTTTTAAAAGGATTGATTTTAGGATGAAAATCTTTTGATGAGAAGTCTATTGAGTCTTTGTTTGAGTTTTTAAATTTGGACTTTTAGAAATAAAAAGATTTTAACATTCTTTCATTACACTAAGACTTAACATCTTAAATCAGTGTCTAAGGCTTAAAAAGCATCAATCTTCTTTGTATCCATAAATAACAAGGTCCGTGATTATACAGATATGGAAACGCCTTGCCCCATCCCGAACCAAGAAGCTAAGCATATCGTGGGTGATGATACTAAGTCTTACTGACAGGGGGAAAGTAGCTCATTGCGGGCTTTGTTGATTTTTACTTATTGAATGAATAAAGATTTTAATTTTCTTTGCGGGTGAAAGACTTTATAATTATCAGAATTCGCTTTAAAAATTAAATTTATTTTGGGTTTTTGTGTGATTAAAATCAAATTAATCATTTTATTCTTTGAAAATTCATTTCTTAAAATCATCTTTAGAGTAAAAAAGCTTTTTAAAGAAATCGTCAATTATATTTAATTTTTTTAAAACAAAGACTCAATTTTAGAAAGGTATTGCATTAAATCTGTATTAAAGCAGATTGATAAAAAAATATATTTCATTCAATCAATTCGTTTTATTGTATCAAAAAGTTTGGATTGTTTAAGGTAAAATATAATTTATTCCATACTAAAATGAAAGTTAAAGACAGAATTTTGGCTTTTTTGCAAGGCAAATTTGGTTTATATAATATAATTTATCTTTATAAAGGAGTATGATGAAAATTCTTTTAACATCAAATTCTATGAGTATAGGGGGGGGGGATTGAACGCGTTGTGTGCAATCTCGCTAATGCTTTTGCAGAGAGAGGGCATGAGATAAGCATCTTTACATTGTATAAAAAGGGAGCGGATTTGTCGCGATTGCGTTCTAAGGACATTCAAGTCAAACTTTCCACCCGTCGCTTAGGATTTAAGAAGCCTAAAAATAAAGGAGGCAAGATTCTAAGAGAGTTTTTGCGCCTTTTGATAACACCACTAAATGCCTATTTACTCTATCAATGCAAAAGGGATTTTGAGAAACTCGTTTGCAAAGAAAACCCCGATTTTATCATTTGCAACGCCCCCTTTAATACGCTCAATAAAGTTGTTGCAAAACATGCGGAGATAAGATTTATAAAGGTCTTGCACACGAGTTATGAAGATCATAGAATTCGCCATCATAATTTCTCAATCTTTCCTCACATTGTTTTGCTTAGCTCCAAAGAACTCAAATCATTCCAAGCAAAATATCCAAAGAGTCATTTTTCTATCATTCCAAATTTCATTCCCACAATCCCTAAAGAAAGCACAAATCATGCACAAAAGATTGTTTTGAGTGTGGGGAGATTAGTAGAACAAAAAGGATTTTCGCGTTTGATTGAAATTTGGGACTTGGTGCAAAAAAATCAAGCCTTTAGAGAGTGGAAATTACACATTGTCGGCGAGGGAGGATTAGAACAAGAGCTTAGAGAGCAAATTAGTGCAAAAAATCTTAATGATTCTATTATACTAAAACCCTTTACAAAAGAGATTGAAAAGGAATATTTAAGTGCAAGCATTTATGTGATGACGAGTTTGTATGAGGGTATGCCTATGGTGCTCTTAGAGGCAAGTTCTTTTGCTCTGCCAAGTGTTGCTTTTGATGTAAATACTGGTCCTAGCGATATTATAGAAGATTCAAAAACAGGCTTTTTGATTGAGGATAATGCCCTTGAGAGCTTTGCAAAAAAACTCTGTGTTTTAATGGAGAATCAAAACTTAAGGGAACAAATGGGCAATGCAGCCAAAAAGCGTATGCAAGAAAAATTTTCTAAAGAGGTGATTATGGAAAAATGGGAGGAATTGTTTGAGAGTTTGAAAATAAAAGAGAGACAATCATGAAAATATTATTGACAATAAACACTATGGTGATAGGGGGGGGGACTGAACGCGTTGTTTGCAATCTTGCCAATGCTTTTGCAGAAAGAGGACATGAGATAAGCATCTTTGCATTGTATAAAAAGGGAGCGAATTTGTCGCGATTGCATTCTAAGGACATTCAAGTTAAACTTTCCACCCGTCGCTTAGGATTTAAGAAGCCCAAGAATAGATGGGGTAAGATTCTAAGAGAGTTTTTACGCCTTTTGATAACACCACTGAATGTCTATTTGCTCTATCAATGCAGAAGGGATTTTGAGAATCTCATTTGCAAAGAAAACCCCGATTTTATCATTTGCAATGCAACTTATGATACACTCGATGGAATCATTGCAAAATATATAGAAAAAGCCATTAAAATAACACATGTAGACTACAAAAACCACATAATATATCATAATTTCTCAATCTTCCCTCACATTGTTTTGCTTAGCTCCAAAGAACTCAAATCATTCCAAGCAAAATATCCAAAGAGTCATTTTTCTATCATTCCAAATTTCATTCCCACAATCCCTAAAGAAAGCACAAATCATGCACAAAAGATTGTTTTGAGTGTGGGGAGATTAGTAGAACAAAAAGGATTTTCACGTTTGATTGAAATTTGGGACTTGGTGCAAAAAAATCAAGCCTTTAGAGAGTGGAAATTACACATTGTCGGCGAGGGAGGATTAGAACAAGAGCTTAGAGAGCAAATTAGTGCAAAGAATCTTAATGATTCTATTATACTAAAACCCTTTACAAAAGAGATTGAAAAGGAATATTTAAGTGCAAGCATTTATGTGATGACGAGTTTGTATGAGGGCTTTGGAATGGTTTTGGTTGAGAGTGGAAGTTTTGCTCTACCAAGCGTTGCCTTTGATGTAAAGACGGGTCCTAGTGATATAATAGAAGATTCAAAAACAGGCTTTTTGATTGAGGATAATGCCCTTGAGAGCTTTGTAAAAAAACTCTGTGTTTTAATGGAGAATCAAAACTTAAGGGAACAAATGGGCAATGCAGCCAAAAAGCGTATGCAAGAAAAATTTTCTAAAGAGGTGATTATGGAAAAATGGGAGGAATTGTTTGAGAGTTTGAAGGCTTAGCGTTTGTTTGTGAATTCAATAGTGCTTCAATTTAAAGCCCAGACACAAAGAAAATGACAAAACAGAATTCTCAAGCAATCACAAACTCTATCTTAATCCATTAGGGAAAGTTTAAAACCCTGCTCTATCGTTTATGCTAAAGATAAAAACTATAAATATGAGAAAATGATATTGCACTAAAATTAGGCTTAATTTAAAAAAAAATTAAGCCTTGCATAGTTACAATTACAGCTTATTGCAAAATTGATGGATTTAAAGATACACATTCATTTTTAACATTTGAGTAGAATTAAATTTTGTTTGGTTGATTAACAAAAAAATTTAAGCCTTATCAAATTTAAATTTCTTTGTTGCAATGCTAAGCTTTTCAAGCATTAAATTAAACCACATTTTTATCTTTTATTATATTCTTGCAATTTTCAAAGATTTATTTTTACAGAGCTGTCCCCTCCCCTCATTAAGAAAATATCAATTCTTATAAAAATTAATTTTTATAAAGCTCTTTATCAAAACTTCTAAATCTTTTATGAAAGAAAAAATACTCATCAGGTTTAAATTTTATCATCTCTTCGCAACATTTTGCTTGATAAAATGTCAGTTCTTCGCTACTTTTAAGTCTTGAATCTTGAATTTCAAAGCATTTGATATGATATTTTCCTTCTTTTTGGTAGATAAAAGCACTCAAAAGCAAGGCATCCATTTTTTTAGCAATCACACTCGCACCCATTAAAAAATTCACTTCTTTATCAAAAAATTTTACCCTCATGCTTTCATTCGCACTTGCATCTTGGTCAGTTAAAATGCCTAAAGTCCTTTTGTCTTTAAGGGCTTTAATCATTTTTTTTAACCCCCCCTTTTTATCGATGATTTGCATATCAAATTGAGTGCGGTTTTGACTTAAAATTTTATCCATTGCCTTGCTGTCTAAGGCTCTACTTACAATCGACATTGCCCCAAATCTTGCCGCATAAGCAAGTGCACAAAGTTCCCAATTTCCATAATGAGCTGTAGTGAGTATCAAACTCCTTTTAGAATGAACAGCTTTGATTAAGAGCTCTTCATTATCAAAATGCACTTTTTTGAGAATTTTCTCCTTAGTTGTGTTTTGATTCTCTATGCAATCAATACCAAATTTTGCAAAATTTTGATAAATTTTTAAAGCAATTTGTTTTCTTTCTTCGGGGCTTTTTTCCGGAAAGCAAAGTTTGAGATTGATGTCGATGATTTTTCTGTGTTTGCTATTGCACCAAAAGGTGATTTGAGCTACAAATAAAGCAAGAAAATTCAATAGCGATTTTGGTAAAATAAAAACAATCATCTTGAGAAAATAGTAAATAAAAATATAAATTCTCTCTTTAAACATAAAGCAATTCCTTAACCAAAGCAAAAATATCCCTTTCATTAATTTGAGTGATACAAAAATCTTTTTTGTTGATATGTTTAGCATTAGTGATTTTTTTTCCCGCATCAATCGTTTTATTAATACTCGTTTCAAAAGAGTTTCTTTTACTAGGAGTTGCTCCAAAAATTGTAATGGAAGCTTTATTCATTGCAAAGGCTAAATGCGTAGGACCGCTATCGTTTCCTATGATTAAATCCATCATTTTTGTTAAGGCTATGAGTTCTTTTAAGCTCATTTTTCTAAGTACTTCGATATTTTGATGAGTTTTTGCAATCTCTTTTGCCATTTCTTTTTCAAAGTCATTTCCCCAGCAAAGAAAAATCTTAAGTGTTTCATCTTGAGTGATTAAGGAACAAAGTTTGATTAATTTTTCCTTAGGATAAATTTTATTTTTTTCACTTGAGCCCACATGCAAGAGTATGTTTTTTTCTTTCCATTCTAATTCTTCAAAAAGGCTTTGAGTTATGTTTTTATCGACATTAAATACGGCTTGTTTAAAATAAATATCCTTAGGTTCAAATTCAGCATTTAGCATAAAAGCACTCAAACTTAAATACCGCACAAATACATTTTCATTATAACTCATTGCAAATTTTTGATGATAAAAAATTGACGCAAAACTTTCTTTAAGGCTGAATTTATCAAAACCAAAATTATTAGGACTTAAGATGCGGCTTGTAAGAGCGGATTTGATGAGTCCTTGTAGGTCTAGAGCAAAATCATAGCGATTTTTCCTTGCTTTAAAGAGTATTTTGAGGGTTTTATAAATCTTTTTGTCTTTTAGAGGCAGAGCGTAAAGGCGGTCAATTAAAGGATGATTTTCAAGTATATCTTTGAATTTTTCATCGACAAACCAGTGAAGTTCTATGTCTTTTTTTAATCCTTTAATAAACTGCAAAATTACCGCACTTTGGATAATATCTCCAAGTGCAGACAGACGAATGATTGCTATTTTCATTAAATCAGCCCAGTGTTTTGAAATTTTTGCTATGATTTTAACAAAGATATTTAAAAAAAAGGTTAAAAGATGAAAAATGAAGGTTATATTTGCATTTTTGATTGTGAGAGCATTCCGGATAGTGAGCTTATCCGCAAATGTTTTGGTTTTGAAGGAAATGATTTGGAGGTGAGTTTAAAGGCTTTGGAGCAAGAAAAGCAAAAAAATGGAAATGAATTTTTAGCCCTGCCTTTTCACAAAATCGTTAGCATTTGTGCGGTCATTAGCGACCATTTTGGACGATTCATAAAGGTCAATAAAATTGAAGGTGAAGATGAAAAAACGATGATTGATAATTTTTTTGATTTTATAGAAAAATATAAGCCAAGACTTGTGAGTTTTAATGGCAAAAATTATGATATGCCTTTGCTTGTTTTAAGGGCTTTAAAATACAATATCAAGGCTGCGAGTTATTTAGACACTCAAACAGATAAATGGAATAATTACAAAACGCGATTTAGTGAGCTTAAGCATTGTGATTTATTCGAATCTTTGGGAGCTTTTAAGGGTTTAAGACTTGATACTCTTTGTTTGATGACAGATTTGCCCGGAAAATATGATGTAAGCGGGGATTTGGTCATGAATCTTTATTATGAAAATCAGCTTGAAAAAATTCATGAATATTGCGAAAGTGATACGCTTAACACCTACATGCTTTTTTTAAAATATGAGTTGATTAAGGGAAATTTAAATGAAGATGATTATGTGGATTTTCTCGCTTTGATGAAGCAATATTTAAGCGAAAAAAAGGCTCATCGTGGTTATTTGGAAGTGTTTGTTAAAGCTTGTGAGAATGAAATTTTAAAAATGAGGAATTAATGTTTAAATAAAAATGCTAAAATTATTCTTTTGATTTTTAATTTGATTTTAAGGGAAGATGATGAAAATTTTAATTACAGGCGGAGCGGGTTATATAGGCTCTCACACCTTGAGACAATTTTTAAAAACCTCGCATGAACTTTACGTTTTGGATAATCTTTCTAAGGGGTCTCAAACTTCACTTGAGGATTTAAGTCGCATTAGAAATTTTGAATTTTTTAAACAGGATTTAAGTGATTTTAAAGGACTTAAAGAGCTTTTTAAAACGCAAAAATTTGACGCTGTGGTGCATTTTGCTGCAAGTATTGAGGTGTTTGAAAGTATGCAAAATCCTTTAAAATATTATATCAATAACACAGCTAATACTGCAAATCTCATACAAACTTGCCTTGAAAATGGGGTTTTTAAATTCATCTTTTCATCAACAGCTGCCACTTATGGAGAGCCTAAGACTCCGGTGGTGAGTGAAACAAGCCCTTTAATGCCGATTAATCCTTATGGTAAGAGTAAATTGATGAGCGAAGAACTTTTAAGGGACGCAAGTGTGGCTTTTCCTGAATTTAAGCATTGTATTTTAAGATATTTTAATGTTGCAGGAGCTTGTATGGACTTTAAACTTGGACAAAGATACCCAAAGGCAACCTTGCTGATAAAAGTCGCAGCTGAAGTCGCAGCAGGTAAGAGGGAGAAGCTTTTTATTTTTGGTGAAGATTATGAAACCAAAGATGGAACTTGCATTAGAGATTTCATCCATGTCGATGACATTTCAAGTGCCCATTTAGTGGCTTTAGAATATCTTAAAGACAATGCAAGTGATGTTTTTAATGTCGGCTATGGACACGGCTTTAGTGTTAAAGAGGTGATTGAAACGATGAAAAAGGTGAGCGGGGTGGATTTTAAAGTAGAAATTGCTGCACGTCGTGCAGGAGACCCTAGTGTTTTAATTTCAGATGCTTCTAAAATTCGCTCTCTTACTTCGTGGCAACCTCAATTTGATGATTTAGAACTCATTTGCAGGAGTGCCTTTGAGTGGGAAAAGCAGTGTTAAAAAAACTTTTTTTTATATTGAGTCAAGAGGATAAAAAATTTTTATTTTCTTTGCTGATTTTTTCGGTATTTATTTCTTTTATAGAAAGCTTTGCAATCTCTTTAATTATGCCTTTTGTTGCTTTAGCGAGTGATTTTTCGTATTTTGAAAAAAATGCAATTTTGATGAAAATTAAAGAATACTTTGCCCTACCTAGCTATGAGCTTATTGTTTATTTTGGAATTTTGCTTGTTATTTTTTATGTTTTTAGAGCCTTTTTAAATGCTTATTATTTTCATCTTTTGGCTCAATTTTCAAAAGGCAGATACCACAATATAGCTCTTAGGGTCTTTTCCGCCTTTTTAAGTTCTGATTATGAGAGTTTCACGCGAAAAAATCAATCCGAAATTCTTAAGAGCATTACAGGAGAGGTGTATAATCTTAGCACGATGTTAGCGTCTTTTTTGCTTATGATGAGTGAAATTTTTGTATTGATTTTACTCTACGCTTTAATGCTTTTAATTGATTATAAAATCACTTTATTTTTGAGTGTTTTTATGATTTTAAATGCTTTCATTTTAGTTAAAATTTTAGCCCCCATTGTCAAAAAAGCAGGCTTAAAAAGAGAAGAAGCGATGAAGAATTTTTTTGAAATTTTAAATACAAATTTAAATAATTTTAAATTCATCAAACTTAAAACAAAAGAACAAGGTGTTTTAAATCTTTTTAAAGAGCAAAGTCTGGCTTTTAGCAAAGCAAATATTACAAGCGAAACCGTCGCAGCCTTGCCACGTATTTATCTTGAGGGTGTAGGTTTTTGTGTGCTTGTATTGATTGTTGTGTTTTTGGTATTTGCGAATAAAAGTGATATTTCAAATATCTTAGCTACAATTTCTATCTTTGTTTTAGCCCTTTATCGCTTAATGCCAAGTGCAAATCGCATTCTTACAAGTTATCATGATTTGCTTTATTATCGCTCTTCTTTGGAGATTATTTATCAAATTTTAAATCAAAAAAAAGAAAATTTAGGCGATGAAAAGCTTGAATTTAAAAAAGAACTTCGTTTGGAAAATTTGGGTTTTGGATATGAGGGTAAAAATCTTTTGTTTAAAAATATCAATTTAAGTATTAAAAAAGGTGAAAAAATCGCTTTTATCGGTGAAAGTGGAAGCGGTAAAAGCACTCTAGTGGATTTAATCATAGGGCTTTTAACTCCTAAAGAAGGTCAAATTTATATCGATAATACCGCACTTAATTCTAAAAATATAAAAAATTACCGACAAAAAATCGGCTACATCCCGCAACAAATTTATCTTTTTAATGATAGCATTGCCAAAAATATTTCTTTTGGAGATGAAGCAAAAGAAAGTTTTCTTAAAGAACTCATACAAAAAGTGCATCTTGAAAAATTCATTAAAAATCTCCCTCAAGGCATTGACACACAGGTAGGAGATGGAGGGAGCAATTTAAGCGGAGGACAAAAACAAAGGATAGCCATAGCAAGAGCACTTTTTTTAAATCCCGAAATTCTCGTTTTAGATGAAGCCACTTCAGCCCTTGATAGCAATATAGAAGCTAAAATAATGGACGCAATCTATGAACTTGCTAAGGATAAAACGATGATTATTATTGCTCACAGGCTTTCAACGATTGAAAATTGCGATAAAATTTATAAACTCGAGCGAGGAAAACTCATCTTAGAAAGGGCAAGATGAAAATCACTTTTATCATAGCGACCTTAAATTCTGGCGGGGCTGAAAGGGTTTTGGTTACCTTAGCAAATGCATTGTGTAAAGAGCATGAAATTTGTATTATAAAATTCCACAAAGAAGATTCTTTTTATCCTCTTGAGCATGAAATTTGTGTCAAAACCCTGCCCGAATTTCGCTTTGATACAATCTATCATAAGATTGCAAGTCGTTTTAAGAAATTTTTTGCCTTACGTTTAGCCCTTAAAGAGAGCAAGAGCGATGTTTTTATTTCTTTTTTAGATACAACAAATATTGCTTGTATCGTTGCAAAATGGGGTTTAAGAACTCCTTTAATCATCAGTGAGCATAGTCATCAAAGTTATTTAAAACCTAAAATTTGGAGATTTTTAAGAAGGATGAGCTATCCTTATGCCAATGCTTTAACAGTGCTTTCAAGTTCGGATAAGAATTATTATGAAAATTTTGTTAAAAGGGTGATTTTACTTCCAAATCCTTGTCATTTTACCTTAGAAAACAAAGAATTCAAAAAAGAAAATCTTGTGCTTTTTGTCGGGAGATTAGATAAAAATAAAAATCCTCAAATGTTTATCAGAGCCTTTGAAAATTTAGAGGAAAATTTGCGTCAAAATTGCGAATTTATAGTTGCTGGAGATGGGGAGCTTAAAGAAGAATTAAAATTAAGGGCTAAGGGCTTGAATATCAAATTTTTAGGTAAGGTTGAGGATATAAAAAGCCTTTATGAGAGGGCTAAAGTGCTTTGTCTTTGTTCTTTTATAGAGGGTTTGCCTACGGTTTTGATTGAAAGTTTGTATTTTGAGGTGTGTAGAATTTCGAGTGCTTATACAGCTGGGGCAAAGGATTTGATTGAGGATTTAAAAGATGGCTTTATTGTGCCTTGTGATGATGATTTGGCTATGGCAGAAAGGATAAGTTTGGTTTTAAATGATGAACAATTAAGACTTAATTTGGTTTGCGAAGCCAAAAAAAGATGTGAAAACTATGAAATTTCAAATATTAAAGAAAAATGGCTGGTTTTAATCAAGGAGTTAAGAGAACATGCCTAAACTTTCGGTGATTATAGCAACTTATAGGCGTCCGGATTTATTGCTTAAAGCGATTAAAAGTGTGCAAAAGCAGGATTTTAAAGACTTAGAAATCATTGTAAGCGATGATAATTCCAAAGATGAAACAGAAAAACTTGTTAAGCAAATGCAAGAAAAAGATAGTCGCATTAAATATGTCTTAAACACGCGATACAAACAGGGTCCAAATGGTAATAAAAACAATGGTTTAGATTATGCACAGGGAGAATTTATAAGTTTTTTAGACGATGATGATGAGCTTTTAGATGGTGCTTTAAGTGAGTTATTGTCAAAAGAGGGTTATTCTCATATTTTAGGCAATTGTTTGATTGAAGAAAATGGAGTGTTAAGCTCTCGGTTGAGCGGAGTGGGTTTGGATAAAGATACAGAGCTTTGTAAAAAAGATTTTTTAATGCAAAAATTTCAAGGAGAATTTTTTTCAGTTTTTAAAAAATCTTTACTTAAAGGCAAACGTTTTAATGAAAATTTTTATGGCAATGAAGCCACACTCTGGGTGAATTTATATGATGAAAAAAGTTTTTATATCCATAAAGCTTTTAGAATTTATAGGATTAAAAGAGAGGATAGCGTTACTTTAAATGCAGCAAAGAATGCACATCGTGTTTATTTGGGATATTTAGAACTTGCTTTGCTTTTAGAAACACAATTAGAGCTTAGCAAAGATAAGGACTATAAAAAAGCTTGTGCGAGTTATTATAAAATGGCGGCTTATTATGCTAAATTTGCAGGCGAATTTAAAAAAATGTATTTTTATCTTTATAAAAGTTTGAAAATAAAATTCAATCTCCCCGCTTTAATTTTACTTTGTTTAAGTATAATTCCAAGTAGTTTTATAGCAAAATTATCGCGTATTCGGGTGGCTTTATGCAAAAATTAGCAATTTTTATTTATTCTTTAGGAAGTGGCGGGGCTGAAAGGGTTGTTGCAACTTTATTACCGATTTTAAATTTAAAATTTCAAGTGCATTTGATTTTAATGAATGATAAAATTTCTTATGAAATCCCCCCTTGCAATATCCATTTTTTAGAACAATCTCGTCCCGATGAAAACTCTTTAATGAAATTTATAAAACTCCCTTTTTTAGCTCTAAAATACAAAAAACTCTGCAAAAATTTACAGATAGACATACAATTTGTTTTTTTAAATCGTCCTAATTATATCGCTTTGTTTGCAAGAATTTTTGGCTTAAAATCAAGACTTGTTATCAATGAATGCACCACTCCAAGTGTAATGTATGCGAAAAAAAATGTCAATTCTTTCATCAATCGTTCTTTAATCCGCTTTCTGTATCCTAAGGCGGATTTGATTTTAGCAAATTCTAAGGGCAATGAAGAAGACTTAATCGAAGTTTTTAATATCAATGCTCAAAAATGTCAGATTTTATACAATGCAATTGATTTAGAAAATATTGAAAAAAAAGCTTTAGAAGCTATACCTTTGCAAGATAAATTTATACTTAGTGTTGGCAGACTTGATGAGGGGAAGAATCACAAACTTTTAATCAAAGCTTATGCAAGATTAAAAACAGATTTAAAACTTGTGATTTTAGGCGAAGGTATTCTTAAAAACGACTTAGAAAATTTGATTGAAGAATTGAATTTAAAAGATAAAGTTTTGCTTTTAGGCTTTGATTCTAATCCTTATAAATATATGAGTAAATGCGAATTTTTTGCGTTTGCTTCAATTTTTGAAGGATTTTCTAATGTTTTGATTGAAAGTCTTGCTTGTTCTTGTGCTGTGGTTTGCACCGAGCATAAAAGTGGAGCTAAGGAGCTTTTTGGTAATGATGAATTTGGTCTTTTGGTTCAGGTTAATAACGAAAATAGTATGTTTAATGGTTTAAAACTCATGCTTGAAGATGAAAATCTCAGACAAACTTATAAAAAAAAGGCGCGATTACGTGCTTTGGATTTTGATAAGGTTAAGATTGCTAGAATGGCTCTAAAGTATTTGATAGGATAAAAAATGCAAATGATGAAAAAAGAATTTTCGCGGTCGTTTTTAAATCGATTGAATCAGTATTATAATGAAAATTTCATTTTATTTATGTTACTTGCTTTTTGTTTCAGTGTTTTATGCCGCTTGTATTGGGTGTTTTGGGCAAGTGAATTTGCTCAATTTTTTTTCAATGAGCAATTGATGATTGTTTCAAATGATGGCTATGCCTTTGCTGAAGGTGCAAGAGATATGATTGCTGGGTTTCATCAAGAAAATGACCTTTCTTATTATGGCAGTTCTCTTTCTGCTTTGACTTATTATCTTTATAAATTCACTCCTTTTAGCTTTGAGAGCATTATTTTGTATATGAGTACTTTTTTTTCTTCTTTAATCGTTGTGCCACTCATTTTAATCTCTAGAGAATACAAATGCGTTTTAATGGGCTTTATCGCGGCTCTTTTAGCAAGCATTGCAAACAGCTATTATAATCGCACAATGAGCGGATACTATGATACAGATATGCTAACTATAACCTTACCTATGTTTATCTTGTTTTTTATGGTGAGACTTCTTGAAAAGAAAGATTTTTTTTCTTTGATTGCCCTGCCTTTTTTTATAGGAATTTATCTTTGGTGGTATCCTTCAAGCTATACTTTAAATGTTTCATTGATAGGATTTTTTTTCATTTATATTTTAGTCTTTTATAGACAGGAAAAGATTTTTTATATTGCGGTGATACTTAGTTTGCTCACACTTTCAAATATTGCTTGGTTTTATCAAAGTGCGATGATTGTTCTGCTTTTTGCTTTATTTGCTTTTAAAGAAAGGTATTTTAAATTTTCTTTGATTGCCTTTTTAATTTTTGCAACTTTGATATTTTTGACTTTTAGCGGTGGAATCGACCCTATACTTTATCAACTTCGTTTTTATATTTTTAGGAGTGATGAGAGTGCAAATTTAACTCAAACTTTTGCATATTTTAATGTGAGTAAAACCATACAAGAGACTGAAAATATTTCTTTGGATATTTTTATGCAAAGAATCAGTGCTAGTGTTGCGGTTTTTTTATGTTCTCTTTGGGGCTTTTTTTGGTTTCTTAAAGAACACAAAAGCATGATTTTAAGCTTGCCTATGCTATTTCTTGGCTTTTTGGCTTTAAAAAGTGGGTTGCGTTTTACGATTTATGCTGTGCCTATAATGGCTTTGGGTTTTGGTTTTTTAAGCATTCAATGTTTAAACAGGATTGAAAGATTAAAATACACTCCTAATTTAAATAAAATCAAATATTCTTGCTGGATTTTATTGCTTTGTTTTTTTCTTTTTGCTTTGATTAATTTTTTATGGCTTTTATGGAAGAATGACTTTGTTTTGGACAAAGTTTCATATTTTAGAATTTTTGTTGATTTGTATTTTGAAAATTCATTCTTGTTTCTTTTATTGCTCTTTGCGATTTTTACTCCTTTTATCATCAATCTTTTATACAAAAAACGCGTAAGACAAGTGCAAATTGTTTCTGTCATGGGAATTTTAATTTTTGCTTTATTTTTTGCTCTTAAACACATTTATGAGTATAAAATCGCTACCGTTTTTAACCACAATGAAGCCACACTTTTAGATGATTTTAAAAACAAAATTTCAAGAGAGGATTATATCGTTGCTTGGTGGGATTATGGCTATCCTATACGCTATTATAGTGATGTAAAAACTTTGGTTGATGGAGGAAAGCATTTAGGGAAAGACAATTTTTTTCCTTCTTTTGTATTGAGTAAAGAGCAAAGAGCAGCAGCAAATATGGCAAGACTTAGCGTAGAATACACAGAAAAAAGCTTTAAAACACCTTATGATGATTTGCTACAAGAGATGATGAAAGATTATGGATACAATAATGTTGATTTATTTTTAGCAAGTTTAGAGAAAGATGATTTTGAGCTAAAAACCCCAAAAACTAGGGATATTTATCTTTATTTTCCTGCGAGAATGGCATCTATTTTTTCAACCGTTGCAAGTTTTTCTTATGTGAATTTAGAAACCGGTGAATTTGAAAATAATTTTACCTTCAGTCCCGCGTCCTATCAAGGCGAAAAAGATGGGCTGATATATCTTAGTAATAATATTTTATTGAGCAATGACTTTAGAAGTTTTATGTTTAATGATAAAATTTACACACTCAATAGTCTTATAGAATTAAATTCTGTGCGTCAAAAAGACTATAAAATCATTCCTATCGATGAAAATGCAATTTTTTATCTTTTTTATATCAAAGATACAAATATACCTTTTCAATTTATTTTAATGGACAAAGCTATGTTTAATAGTGCTTTTGTTCAAATGTTTTTTTTAAGCAATTATGACGAAAATTTATTTGAGCTTGTTGTTAATTCTAATGAAGCAAAGATATTTAAGTTAAAGATATGAAAATAGGATTTTTAAGCCATTCAGGCATGAGCGTTTATCATTTTAGAATGCCTATTATCAGGGCTTTAGAAGCTAGAGGTGATGAGGTGTTTGTCATTGTTCCTAAGGATGATTATACCTTAAAACTTGAAAATTTAGGGCTTAAACTCATCATTTATGAGCTTAACAGAAAGAGCATTAATCCTTTGGTTGTGCTTAAGAATTTCTTGCATTTAAAAAAACTTTTAAAAACTTTAAATTTGGATTTAATACAAACTGCTGCACATAAGAGCAATACCTTTGGAGTCCTTGCTGCAAAATGTGCGAAAATTCCTTATATTTTTGCTCTTGTTGAGGGATTGGGTTCTTTTTATATCAGCGAAGATTTTAAAAGCAAATTTGTGCGTTTAAGCATTAATTTTTTATACAAAATCAGCTTTAAAATCGCTCATAAATTGATATTTGTAAATTCTAGCGATGCACAATTTATGCGAAATTTAGGACTTAGGAATGAAAAAATTTGCATTATAAAATCTGTTGGAGTTAATCTTAAAAAATTTTTTCCCATCCCAATCCCTTTAGAAAGCAAACAAGAAATTTTTAAAGAATTCCAAATGCCTCAAAAAGCGATAGTTTTAATGGTCGCTAGGGCTTTATGGCATAAGGGAGTCAAAGAATTTTATGAAGCAGCAGAGCTTTTAAAAGATAAAGCAAATTTCGTTTTAATAGGCGGACGCGACGAAAATCCTAGTTGTGCTCCGCTTGAATTTTTAACCTCTGCTTGTGTGTTTTATTTGGGAGCTAGAGAAGATATTGCATATTGGCTTAATCTCTGCGATATTTTTGTTTTACCGAGCTACAAAGAAGGTTTTCCTGTAACGATTTTAGAAGCTAAGGCTTGTGCTAAGGCTTGTGTTGTAAGTGATTGCGAAGGCTGTATTGAAGCGGTGGAAAATGGTTTTGATGGACTTTTTTCAAAAACAAGAGATTCTAAGGATTTGGCTCAAAAGATAGCCTTGCTCTTAGAAGATGAAAGGTTAAGAAAGAATCTTGCACAAAACGCCTTTAAAAATGTCTTACAATATGATGAAAATTTGATTGCTCAAAAATATTTGCAAATTTATGATGAAGCATTAAAAGGAAATTAAAATGTATGAAAAATTCATTAAAAGAATTTTAGATTTTTGTTTGGCTCTATTGCTTTTAGTGCTTTTTTCTCCTTTGATTTTATTTGTGGCTTTGCTGTTAAAACTAACGCAAAAATCTGTCATTTTCACTCAAGAAAGACCCGGATTAAATGAAAAAATTTTTAAAATTTACAAATTTAAAACAATGAGTGATGAAAGGGATGAAAAAGGAGAACTTTTGCCTGATGAATTGCGTTTAAAATCTTTTGGTAAGATAATTAGAACCTTAAGTTTGGATGAACTTTTGCAACTTTTTAATGTTTTAAAAGGAGATATGAGTTTTGTGGGTCCTAGACCCTTGCTTTGCGAGTATTTAAGTCTTTATAATGAAGAGCAAAAACTAAGACATAGGGTAAGACCGGGAATTACAGGTTGGGCACAAGTGAATGGAAGAAATGATATATCGTGGAAAAGAAAATTTGAACTTGATGTGTATTACGTGAAAAATATTTCTTTTTGTTTGGATGTGAAAATTTTATTTCTTACTGCATTTAAGGTCCTCAAACGCAGTGGAGTTAATAAGCAAGGTTGCGTTACAACGGAAAAATTCAATGGAAAAAACTGAAAAAATTTATATTTATGGAAACAGCGGACACGGAGCCGTGTGCGAAGATGTAGCAAGGGCTATGGGCTATAAAGAATGTCTTTTTTTAGACGATAATAAAGGCACTGCTTTTGATGAAAATTTACCAAAACACGATATGTTTATCGCCATAGGAGATAATGCCACAAGAAAAAAAATTTATGAAAAAGTGGTAAAATATGGTTTTAAAGTTGTGAATTTAATCCACCCCAGTGCTGTGATTTCTAGCAGTGCAAGTTTAGCAAAGAGTGGAATTTTAGTCATGCCCTTAGTTGTGATTAATGCTCAATCAAAAATCAGCAAAGGTGTGATTTTAAATTCCTCTTGTGTGATTGAACACGAGTGTGAAATTGGTGAATTTTCACACATTAGCGTCGGAGCTAAAATAGCAGGTAATGTCAAGATAGGAAAATTATGTTTTTTGGGGGTAAATTCTTCTGTTTTACCTAATTTAAGCTTAGCTGATGAGAGCATTTTGGGTGGTGGAGCACTTTTGACTAAGAGTATTGAAAGCAAAGATATTCTTGTTGGAATTCCTGCAAAAACATTAAAAAAGGATAAAAAATGAGATTTTTTCTTTCTCCTCCGCATATGAGCGGCAATGAATTAAAATACATACACGAAGTTTTTAAGAGCAATTATATCGCACCTTTAGGAGAATTTGTTGATAGATTTGAACAAAGTGTGAAGGATTATACTCAAAGCAAAAATGCCTTAGCTTTAAATTCAGCCACAGCAGCCTTACATTTGGCTTTAAGAGTGAGCGGGGTTAAAGAAGGGGATTTGGTTTTAGCCTCTTCTTTTACTTTTATTGCTTCAGTTGCACCGATTTATTATCTTAAGGCTAAGCCTATTTTTATAGATTGTGATGAAACTTTTAATCTTGATATTAATTTGCTTAAAATCGCAATTAAAGAATGCGAAAAACCGCCAAAAGCTTTGATTTTAACACATCTTTATGGAAATAGTGCAAAAATGGATGCTATCCTTGAAATTTGCAAAGAAAATCACATCATTTTAATCGAAGATGCCGCTGAAGCCTTAGGTTCTTTTTATAAAGAAAAAGCCTTAGGAACTTTTGGAGATTTTGGAGTCTATTCTTTTAATGGCAATAAAATCATTACCACTTCAGGAGGTGGAATACTTGTTGGAAAAGATGAAAAACAAATTCAAAAAGCGAGATTTTACAGCACTCAAGCAAGAGAGGATTGTTTGCATTATGAGCATTTAGATTATGGCTATAATTATAGATTGAGCAATGTTTTAGGAGCTATTGGTGTTGCACAAATGGAAGTTTTAGAGCAAAGAGTGCTTAAAAAGCGACAAATTTATGAGTGGTATAAGGAATTTTTATCCAAATATTTTGTTTTTTTAGATGAACTTGAACATTCAAGATCAAATCGTTGGCTTAGTACTGCTTTGATTGATTTTAAACAAGAAGAGCTTTTTAAAGAACAAAAAAGCATTCAAAGCTCACAAAAAGAACTTACTTTGCATCCAAAAATTTCAAAGCTCATCCATGATTTAAAAATTCAAAAAATTGAAGCCAGACCTCTTTGGAAAGCAATGCACACTCAAGGGGTTTTTACATCTCAAAGAGCCTATGTCAATGGAAATAGCGAGTTATTTTTTCAAAAAGGACTTTGTTTGCCAAGTGGCACAGCAATGAATAAAGATGATGTAGAGGCAATTTGCAAAGAGATTTTAAAAAGTATAGAGGCTTAAAATGTATAAAAATAAGAGATTGATATTTTTTTTAAGTTTTGATGTGGTTTTATTTTCTCTTTCAATTTTTTTGGCATTTTCTTTAAGATTTAGCGGAGATATTCCAAGAATTTTTTATGAAGGAATGATAAAAGCGGGACTCATTTTGCTTGTTTTAAAAATTGTATTTTTATTTATTTTTAGAATTTATAAAGTAGCGTGGAGATTTTTTTCCTTGAATGAAGCGAGAAAAATCTTTTTTGCTCTTGCTTTTGCAGAATTGATTTTTTTGCTGATTTTTTATTATTTTAGTGATTTTTTTAATCCTTTTCCAAGAAGTGTTGTTGGGATTGATTTTGTGCTTTCTTATATGTTTATAGGGACTTTAAGGATTAGTAAAAGAATGCTGATTGATTTTAAATCCTCTCAATTTAAAGACGAAAGAATTCCTTGCATAGTTGTAGGGGCAACTTCTAAGGCTTTGCATTTATTAAAAGGTGCGAAAGAAGGAAGTTTGGAGCTTTTTCCTATCGCAGTTGTCGATGCAAGAAAGGAGCTTATAGGAACTTATTGTGATAAATTCGTTGTTGAAGAAAAAAACAAAATTGAAAACTATGTCAAACAAGGCATCAAAACCGCAATTATCGCTTTAAAACTCGAACAAAAGGACTTAAAAAAACTTTTTGATGAGCTTGTTTCTTATGGTCTTAATGATATAAAAATTTTTTCTTTCACACAAAATCAAGCAAAAGACATCAGCATAGAAGATTTACTTGCCAGAAAGCCTAAAGACTTAGATGGAGCTGTGGTGGCTGAATTTCTAAAGGATAAAGTTGTTTTAGTTACAGGAGCAGGTGGGACAATAGGAAGTGAGCTTTGTAAGCAATGCGTTAAATTTGGAGCAAAGAGTCTTATTATGCTTGATCATAGCGAATTTAATCTTTATAAGATTAACGAAGAGCTCGGTGCTTACAGAGAAAAAATCAATCCGGTTTTATTAAGCATTTTAGATGAGGAAGCTTTAGATAAACTCTTAAAAACTTATAAAATTGATTTGATTCTTCACGCAGCAGCTTATAAGCATGTCCCTCTTTGTGAGCAAAATCCTCATTCTGCTGTCATTAATAATATAGTCGGGACAAAAATTTTAAGTGATTTAGCAAAAAAAAATGGGGTAAAAAAATTTGTGATGATTAGCACAGATAAGGCTGTGCGACCTACGAGTATTATGGGTTGTTCTAAGAGGGTTTGTGAGCTTTATACCTTAAATTTAAGCGATGAAAATTTTGAAGTTTCTTGTGTACGTTTTGGTAATGTTTTGGGTTCGAGTGGAAGTGTGATACCTAAATTCAAGGCTCAAATTGCAGCTAATGAAGCTCTGACTTTAACTCATCCGGATATTGTGCGTTATTTTATGCTTGTTGATGAAGCGGTGCAACTTGTTTTGCAAGCTGCAGCAATTGCAAATGGGGGTGAGCTTTTCGTGCTTGATATGGGTGAGCCTGTGAAGATTATGGATTTGGCTAAAAAAATGCTTATACTTTCAAATCGCAGTGATTTGGAGATTAAAATCACAGGTCTTAGAAAGGGTGAAAAGCTTTTTGAAGAACTTTTGATTGATGATAAAGATTTGAAGACTAAATATGAAAGTATCTTTGTAACACAAAGTGAAAAAATGAGCTTGGATTTTTTAAATTCTCAAATTCAAAGATTAAAACAAGATAAAAATATAGCAGAAATTTTAGCTCAAATTGTGCCAGAATTTAAACATAATAAAGAAGGTGAATTAATGTAAAATAAAAAAACGCCTTTAATTAAATAAAAATATAAGCAAAAAATGCTATAATTCAACTTATTTTTAAATTTTTAGTCTTAGTTAAAGCTAAAATTTGGTAAAATTATAAAAAAATCGAAAGGACAAAGTTGTGAAATTATTAGTCGTTGACGATAGTTCTACTATGAGAAGAATCATCAAAAACACTTTAACAAGACTCGGGCATAATGATGTTCTTGAAGCTGAACACGGGGTTGAAGCTTGGGATTTACTTACGCAAAATGATGATGTGAAAGTTTTAATTACAGATTGGAATATGCCTGAAATGAATGGCTTAGAACTTGTAAAAAAAGTAAGAGCCGAGAAGAAATATGAAGACATGCCTATTATCATGGTTACAACTGAAGGCGGAAAAGCTGAAGTTATCACAGCTTTAAAAGCAGGAGTGAATAACTATATCGTTAAACCTTTTACACCACAAGTTTTAAAAGAAAAACTTGAAGATGTTTTGGGTGTAGGAAGTGATACGGCACTTGAATAATAGTCGAACATATTAAGTCAAAAATGGAAAAATTTTATTATGAATTGTTTTTTGAAGTAGAAAAACAATATAAAGACTTGTTTTTTGATTTCGTTTTTGATTTAGGAGTTGAAGCCATAGAGGAAAAAGACGGAGGTGCTTATATACGCTCAAGTGAGAATTTAGAAGAAATATCTTGGGCGTTGGAGCTTTTAGCACAAAAGCTATCAAATTCAAAGATTATTCTTAAAAAGACTCTTGCAAAAAAAGAGAATCAAGACTGGGTAGAAAACTATAAAAAAAGCATTCAACCTATTCTTATTGATGGAATTTATATCCACACGACTTGGCAAGAACCTCAACAAAATCATCTTAATATTCAAATCGATCCGGCTTTAGCCTTTGGTTCAGGACACCATGAAAGCACTTATTCTTGTATTAAACTTTTGCAAAAATTTGCTTCAAAAGGTGCTAAGGTTTTGGATTTAGGATGCGGGAGTGGAATTTTAGCCATCATTTTAGCTAAAATGGGTTGTAAAGTTGATGCCTGTGATACCGATGAATTAGCGGTTAATAGCACTTTAGCTAATGCTCAACTCAATCAAGTGAAATTGCAAAACATTTGGCAGGGTTCTTTAGAAAAAACTCAAAGTAAATATGAATTAATTGTTGCAAACATTATTGCAGATGTCATTTTAATTTTAGAAAAAGAAATTAAAAAGCATTTAAAAGAAAATGCTATACTTATCTTAGCTGGAATTTTGGATAAATATGAGGCAAGAATTAAAAATAAATTTCAAAATTTGGAACTTATTGATGATTTTAAATTCAATGAATGGATAAGTTTAGTTTATCAAAAAAAGGAAAAATGATGAATAATAACAAGCAAAATAATCAAAATAATTCTAAACAAAACCCACAAAATTTTTTCAACAAAAATCCTATTTTTATTTTCGCGATTTTTGCTATTGTGATGGTTGTTGTTTTTAAATTTTTTGATACCGGTAGTTCTTTTAGCGGAGGTTTAAGTGGCAATGAAGCGAGTAAAAATGTTGCATATTCCGAGCTTAAAAAACTTATAGAAAGCGGACAGATTAATCAAGTTAGCATAGGACAAACCACAATCAAAGCGGTTTCTTCTTCTCATAATACCATTTATACGGCTAAAAAGGTCAATGATCCTGATTTGGTGAATTTACTCGATCAAAAAAATATAGCTTATGGTGCGTATTCTGAAACAAATTGGTTTACAGATGTGCTTTTTTCTTGGGTTGTGCCTATCTTTATTTTCTTTGGAATTTGGATGTTTTTAGCCTCTCGTATGCAAAAAAATATGGGCAGTTCTATACTTGGCATAGGAAGCTCTAAAAAACTTGTAAATTCCGAAAAACCAAAGGTAAAATTTAACGATGTTGCAGGCGTTGAAGAGGCTAAAGAAGAGGTGAAGGAGATTGTTGATTTTCTTAAATATCCTGAAAGATATATTAAACTTGGGGCTAAAATTCCTAAAGGACTTTTACTTGTAGGACCTCCGGGTACGGGGAAAACTTTACTCGCTAAAGCTGTTGCAGGAGAAGCGGATGTGCCATTTTTTAGCGTTTCGGGTTCTAGTTTTATTGAGATGTTCGTAGGAGTGGGTGCAAGTCGTGTTAGGGATTTGTTTGAAAATGCAAAAAAAGAAGCTCCTGCCATTGTGTTCATCGATGAAATTGATGCCATAGGCAAAAGTCGTGCAGCAAGTGGTATGATGGGTGGAAATGATGAGAGAGAACAAACTTTAAACCAGCTCTTAGCTGAAATGGACGGCTTTGGGAGTGAAAGTTCTCCTGTGATTGTTTTAGCAGCTACAAATCGCCCTGAAGTTTTAGATGCTGCCCTTTTAAGACCGGGAAGATTTGACAGACAAGTTTTGGTGGATAAACCCGATTTTAAGGGCAGGTGTGAAATTTTAAAAGTTCATATGAAGGATGTGAAAATTTCTCCAAAGGTTAAGGTTGAGGATATAGCAAGACTTACAGCAGGTTTAGCGGGTGCTGATTTGGCAAATATCATTAATGAAGCAGCCCTTTTAGCAGGCAGAGATTCTAAAAGATATGTCGAGCAAAATGATTTGGTTGAAGCTGTTGAGAGAGCCATTGCAGGACTTGAAAAAAAATCGCGTCGCATTAATGATAAAGAGAAAAAAATCGTGACTTATCACGAATGCGGACATGCTTTGATTGCTGAAACAACTAAAGGGGCTAAAAGAGTGAGTAAGGTTTCTGTCATACCTAGAGGTTTAGCTGCTTTAGGTTATACCCTTAACACTCCTGAGGAAAATAAATTTTTAATGCAAAAACACGAGCTTATTGCGGAGGTTGATGTACTCTTAGGGGGAAGAGCCGCTGAAGATGTATTTATCGGCGAAATTTCAACAGGAGCAAGTAATGATCTTGAAAGGGCTACAGATATTATTAAAGCCATGATTTCTATGTATGGTATGAGTGAAATTGCTGGGCTTATGGTGCTTGAAAAGCAAAGAAACACTTTTTTAACCGGTGGGCAAACCATTAAAGATTATTCTGAAAAAATGGCAGAATCTTTAGATGATTATGTTAAAGAAACTTTAGATAAAAGATATACAGAGGTTAAAGAAACCTTAAAAACATATAAAGGAGCCATTGAAACTATGGTTTTGGCTCTGTATGAGGAGGAAACCATCGAGGGAGTGAAGGTTAGAGAAATCATTAAGGAATTTGAAGAAAATAATAATCTCCCAACGCGTTTGCAGGAAATTAAAGAAAGTGAAAAAGAAAAGAGTAAAGAAGAATTATAATGAAAAAAATTGTCGCTAAAGAAGGATATTTAAGCATAGCTTTTATTTTTATTTTATGGATTTTAGTGTGGATATTTTGGAGCTTTTCTTTTATATTGTTTCTTTTGCTTTTGATTTTTTTATTTATTTTTCGCAACCCAAATCGTGAGCTTGTTTGCAATGATAAATCAGCTATTTTATCCCCAATTGACGGAAAAATTACAAAGATTGAAAATTGCAAACATAAGGATTTGGGCGAGTGCATAGAGCTTAGCATTAAAAACGCATTCTATGATTGTGGAGTTTTAAATTCTCCTATGCAAATGCAAATTGAGGAAATTAGACCCAAACATGGACTTTTTTTATGCAATGAATTAGAATCTTCAAAAAAAATGAATGAAAGAATTTTCATTTTAGCCCTTGCACAAGGACAAAGAATTGGCTTGAGAATTTATGCAGGTTCTTTAGATAGAAAATTAAAACTTAATGATATTTCTTATGATGTAAATTGTGGAGATAAAATCGGCTTTTTAATCAATGGTTCAATCCATTTATTATTACCAAAACAATCGCGAATCCATGTAGGTTTGGGCGATTATATTCAATCAGGAAGTTTGTTGGGTTATTTAGGAAAGATATGAATAACAAACTTCAGTTCATCTATGTTTTACCGAATCTTTTTACCGCAGCTTCAGCTTTTTTAGGAGTGATTTCTATCATCTCCTCTTTGCATGGGAATTATCGAGGTGCCTTAATTTATATCATTTTATCTTTAATTTGCGACGGCTTAGACGGACGCGTTGCAAGACTTACAAAAACCACTTCTAAATTTGGAGTGGAATTTGATTCTTTGGCGGATTTAGTGGCTTTTGGAGTTGCTCCTGCTGTACTTTTTTATATGGGTATAGGTGTGAATTTTGGCAGATTAGGTTCTTTGATTACGGCTTTTTTTGTTGTTTTTGGTGCCATTCGTTTGGCAAGATTTAATGTAACTGCACAAACAAATGAATCTTCTGTTTTTATAGGGCTTCCTATTCCTACTGCAGCTCTTGTAAGTGCGATTTGGACTTACGCGTATTTAAGTTATAATGTTTTTAAATTTTATGATCTTGCTTTTTTGATTTTACATGGAATTTTAGGTCTTTTAATGGTAAGCAATATTCGTTATCCAAGTTTTAAAAAGATTGATTTAAGCCGTCCAAATGTTTTAAAAGTTTTAGTGATTTTAATCGTAGTTTTTTCTTTTTTGTATCTTTATCCTCTAGAAAGTCTTTTAATTTTGGTAAGTTCATATGTGCTTTATGGAATTTTAAGAGCTATTTATATGTTTTTTATATTGAGATTTAAAAGGATTAAAAATTAATTTTGATAAAATTTTGCAATTTTTTCACATTCTTGTCTGTCAAAACCCGCTTTAAGTTTTGCTAAAAAGTTAAATGATTAAAAATCATTTTTTTAGCTTTTATGGATAAAAATAAATTCCATTTCCCAAAGTCAATAAAACAAGTCATTTAATGTTTATATAAATTTCTTAGTTTTAAAAGAGTTTATTTTACATTATTTTCAATTTACTTTGGCTAGAATGCTTAAAAAATTAAGGAGAAATTATGCAATACTTTGCTCATATGCAAGAAATTAAAAGTGATATTTTAACTAAGGTTTTAACACAAACTAAAGATTATAATGAAAATGAATTTAACAAAGATGATGTTTTAGATGCTTTAAATAGCGAATATTTGAGCGTAGAAAATTTGAAGGCTTTGCTTTCAAGTGTGGCTGAAGATTTAATCGAGGAACTTGTCTTTAAAGCTGCTAAAATAAAACAAAGATATTTTGGCAATAATATTTCTTTATTCACACCTCTTTATCTTTCAAATTTTTGCAATAGCAAATGCGTGTATTGTGGTTTCCAAAAGGGGAATAAAATTGTAAGGGCTAAACTCAATGAAAATGAAATAAGACAAGAAATGCAAGCGATTTCAAAAACAGGTTTGCAAGAAATTTTAATGCTAACGGGCGAAGGCAGAGAATTTGCAAGTGTTGAGTATATCGCAAGGGCTTGTGAGATTGCAAAAGAATATTTTAAGGTTATAGGGGTTGAAGTCTATGCGATGAATGTCGATGAATATAAACTTTTGCACGAAAAAGGTTGCGATTTTGTTACGATTTTTCAAGAAACTTACAATCCTTTAAAATATTCTAAAATTCATTTAGCGGGTGAAAAAAGCGTGTTTGAATATCGATTCAATGCTCAAGAAAGAGCTTTAAAAGCTGGAATGAGGGGCGTGGCTTTTGGGGCTCTTTTAGGGATTGATGATTTTAGAAAAGATGCTTTAGCAACAGCTTTGCACGCATATTTTTTACAACAGCTTTATCCTAATGCTGAATTTTCTGTATCCATACCACGTTTGCGTCCCATTCTTAATAACGCAAAAATTCATCCCAAAGATGTCAATGAAAGGCGTCTTTTGCAAGTGCTTTGTGCCTATCGTTTGTTTTTACCCTTTGCACACATAACAATTTCAAGTCGCGAAAGAAAGGGCTTTAGAGATGAAGTGATTAAACTTGGAGCGAGTAAAATGAGTGCGGGAGTGAGTGTTGGTATAGGAGAACATATGGGAGAAAAAAAAGGCGATGAACAATTTGAAATCTCTGATAATAGAAGCGTCAAGGAAATTCTAACAATGCTCGAAAATTCAAAGCTTCAAGCTGTAATGAGTGATTATGTGGGATAAAAAAATCGTTGCCATAAGCGATAGAAAATGTGTTGAGGGTGATTTTTTAAAGCATATTGAGCAACTTACAAAGGCAAATATCGATGCTTTGGTGCTTAGAGAGAAAGATTTGAGTGAATTTGAATATTATGATTTAGCTAAAGAGGTCTTAAAAATTTGTGCAAAATCAAAAATTCCGTGTTTTTTGCATTTTTTTGATAGAGAATGTTTAAAATTAGGACATCGTTACTTTCATGCTCCGCTTTGTTTATTGAGAAAAGAACCAAAACTTAGAAAATATTTTCATATTCTAGGAAGTTCTGTGCATTCTAAAGAAGAATTGCTTGAAGCTATGAATTATAAGGTTAATTACGCCTTTGTTGGACATATTTTTCAAAGCTCTTCTAAGATGAATTTAATGCCTAAAGGTTTGAATTTTTTAAAGCAAATGCTTGAATTTAGCAAAATTCCACTCTATGCCATAGGAGGAATCAATGCTGAAAATATCGCTGAATTTAAGGATTTAGATGTGGCTGGAGTGTGCATGAGAGAAATTTTAATGCGTGAGAAAAAACTTAAGGATTATGTAAGCAAATGCAGAAAAAACCTAAAAAATTGATAAATTTTAAAGCACAGATTCAAAAGGATTGATTGTATGAAAAAGATTTTTTGGATTTTTATTTTTATGTTTTCGTTAGCAAATTGTTACGAAATGAAAACAATCTTAGGTTTTAAAAATCCTAAGGGTATTTTTGCAAATGAAAATGTAGTTTTTGTTTCAAATATAGGTGAAAAAACGAATTTTTTGATTAAAGATAAGGGTGGATTCATCTCAAAATTGAGTAAAAATGGAGATATGATTGAGGAAAAATTCATCATAGGACTTGATAGACCAACAGAGCTCACTCAAATCGAAAACACTCTTTTTGTGCTTGATATTGATAAGATTAAAGCTTTTGATGCAAGAACTGGAGAGCAAATTTTTGAATTATTCATTAATAGTAGAAGTGATTTAAATGGCATTAAAAAATTAAACGAAAATGCCTTGCTTGTAGGAGATTTGAGAAATTCAATCCTTTATAAAATCGACCTTCAAACAAGAACTTATGAAGAATTTTTGAAATTAAACACAAATAAATTTGGAAATCTTAGAGATTTTGCTTTAGATTTTGCAAACAACAAGCTTTATATACTAGGGCATGATGAAGAAAATACAAATACCATTATAAGTATATATGATTTAAATAATAAAAATATAAAAATTTTTAAAGAGGAAAAAAACGATTACAATGCTATGATTTTATACGAAAATATGGTTTTATTAAGTGCTTTAGATGAGAATTTAGATGGAAAAATTTATCGTTTGAATTTAAACAATAAAAAAAGCGAAGCTTTAAAACTAAACAATATCCAAACCCCTTCAGGTATGTTTTTAGACAATGAAATTTTATGGCTTACAATTTTAACTCAAGCAAAGGTGCTTAGGATTATATTTAAAAACTGATTTTTAAAAATTTATTTTCATCATTTACAAAGCCTTGGTTCTTAATTTAAGCCATTTTAAAGCTTTACCCTTAAGTTTTGGAGCAAGTTTTTCATAGACTTTTTGATGATAGGCATTCAACCAAGCTTTTTCTTCACAATTGAGTAAAGTTGTATCAATGCATTTTGGTTCAAAAGGACAAAGAGTAAGAATTTCAAAGCGTAAAAATGTGCCAAATTCCTTTTCCTTAGGATTTGTGAATTTCACATTTAAAGCAAGATTTTCAAGCCTAATTCCCCAAAGTTTTTTTCTATAAATTCCGGGTTCTATAGAAGTAAGCATTCCTTCTTTTGCCTTATTGTTAGGATTTAAAGGGTTAAAATAAGATATGCTTTGAGGGGCTTCATGGACATTTAAAAAATACCCCACTCCATGCCCTGTGCCATGTGCATAATCCAAGCATTCACTCCACAAAATTTTTCTCGCAAGACTATCAAGCAAAGACATAGAGATATTTTGCGGAAAAATAGCACAAGCAAGTTGGATGTGAGCCTTTAAAACAAGAGTATAATCCCTTTTTTGTCTCTCATTTATCACACCTATAGGCACGACACGCGTGATATCGGTTGTTCCGTTTTTGTATTGAGCTCCTGAGTCTATGAGTAAAAGACCATTGCCTTTGATTTGAGCACATTTTTTTTCATCGGCTCTGTAATGCACGAAGGCTCCATTTTGATTAAATCCCGCGATGGTTGCGAAACTATTGCTGATATAAAAGGGGCTTTGAGCCCTAAATTCTGTGATTTTTATATCAAGCTCTGCTTCATTGATTGATTGTTTGTTTTCTAAGCTTTCTTCAAACCAAGCAAAAAAACGACACAAAGCAAGTCCATCCTCTATCATTGCTTCTTTGATGTGATGAATTTCTTTAGAATTTTTACACGCTTTTAAAAGAGTGCTAGGATTGATTTTATCAATGATTTTAACGCTTGAATTTAAATAACTCATCGTTAAAGCTGTAGTCTTTGAAGTTTGAATCAATAGGCTTGTATTTTGAAGTTTTTTAAGCTCATTTGCGAGTTTTTCAGGCTTCTCAATGAAAATTCCATCTTTTTTAAGTTTTTCTTGAAGTTTTAAAGCAATTTTATTTTCATCAACGAAGAATAAAATTTTATCCTCAAAGATGAGCAAATGGCTTAAAAATACGGGATTATAATCCACATCTTTGCCCCTTAAATTTGTAATCCAAGCAATATCATCAAGGCTTGAAATGAGATGAATGTCTGCTTTAAATGTGGCCATTTTTTGACGTACGAATTTGATTTTTTGTTTTCTTGTATAAGAACAAAATTTTGCTTCATGTTCGTAAATTTTAGCCTTTGGTAAATGTGGTCTTTCTTCCCAAATTACAGAAACTAAGTCTTTGTGTAAAATTTGAGCCTTGCAATTTTTATCTAATTCTTGTTTTAATCCAAAAGGCAAAACTGAAAAATCTGTCGCCAAAATCGTCTTTTCATCGCAATTTTGCTCAAGCCATTGACAAAGGCTATGATTTGTATCTTGTTTTTGCAATACAATCATACTTCCTAAAAGTTCTTTTTTAGCTTGAAGATAATACCGACCATCAGTGAATAAAAACGCCAAATTTTGAGTTATAATCAAGGTTCCAGCCGAGCCGGTAAAACCACTTACAAAGGCTCGGGTTTGATAAAAATCGCTTAAATATTCCGATAAATGAGGATCTGAAGTTAAAATCATATAAATATCGATTTTATTTTCAAGCATAAGTTTGCGTAATTGTGCAATTCTTTCTTGATAAATATTCATTTTATCCCTTTTTTAGCATTTTGTGAATAGGTTTTTTGATTAAAAATAAAATTATACTTAATATAAATAAACTCCACATACATTGCTCAAATAAATTTGGTAAAGAATTGATTTGTTTTATATCCACATGTCCTCCCATAAGTCCAGCTATCACATTGCCCAAAGCAGTTGCTACAAACCAAAGCCCCATAACTTGATTCTTGATTAAATTTGGAGCGATTTTTGTCATAATAGAAAGTCCCACAGGAGAAAGACAAAGCTCACCCATAGTCAAAAACCACATGCTTGAAATAATCCACAGCATAGACACAGAATGTTCATTATTTGCTAAAGCATTTTTTGCTGCAAACATCATAATCATAAAAGATATACCCGCTCCTAAAACTCCTAAAGCAAATTTAGTGATAGAAGAAATTTCTAAATTATGCTTCGCAAGAAAAATCCAAATCAAAGCAACAAGAGGAGCAAAAATGATTATAAATAAAGGATTTAAAGATTGAAACCAAACGGCAGGAATTTCATAATCAAAAATCTTTCTATCTGTAAAATCAAGTGCGAAAAGATTAAAAGAAGTTGGTTGTTGCTCAAAAGTGCTCCAAAAGAAAGCTGCTGCAAAAAATAAAATCATAAAGACGATTAAATTCTTTTTTTCTAAAGGGGTTAAGGAGCTAAAAAAGAATAAATATAAAAAATAAATTCCCGTAAAAGCTAAAATCACAAAAAACATTTTTTTAGATAAAGAGACGGGATTTAAGTCAAATGCCCCTCCACATTTGGATAGAATATAAGCTAAGAGAATTAAAATAATGATAAAGGCAAGAGAGCTAAAAAAGATGAATTTAATGTTTTTATTCTTTGTTTGAGGTTTATCCCAGCTTTGTTCTAAGCCTATTTTATCGTCGTATTCTTTTAAGTCGGCTATGGTTTTAAAATAAAATATCAATACCGCTAAAAGCATACCCAAACCTCCCGCACCAAAACCAAAATGCCAACCATATGAAACTTGCAAAAAACCACAAATCAAAGGGGCAAAAAAGGCTCCGATATTAACGCCCATATAAAAGATAGTAAAGCCGGAATCTCTTCTTACATCATCTTGTTTATAAAGCATACCCACTATAACAGAGGCACAAGGTTTAAAAAGCCCTGTTCCTATAACGATTAAAATCAAACCCACAAAAAACATGAAAGAAACAAAATAGGACAAAGCTATAGACAAATGCCCTAAGGCTATGATGATAGAGCCTAGTAAAATCGCGTTCTTTTGTCCTAAATAATTATCAGCAAACCATCCTCCGGGCAAGGTTACAAGATACAAACAACCTCCAAAAATTCCTACAATTGCTGCGGCATTTTCTCTTTCAATCCCGAGTCCTCCAGCATTGATGGCTGCTGCCATAAAAAGCACAAGTAAGGGACGAATCCCATAAAAAGAAAATCTTTCCCAAACTTCAAGCATAGACAAACTGAATAAAGGTTTTGGGTGTCCTAAAAAGGCTTTGTCTAAATTTTTCGTATCCAAAATAAACCCCTTGTGATTGAGTAGAATTTTAATTTATTATAGATTAATTTCCTTAAAGACATATATAAATTATTTATATATCAATATTATAAGAATATATTTTGTTACTATGTGTTACATTTATTATAATAAATAGCTATCTCAATCTGTATAAAGAAAGATTAATCTTAAGATTCAATTTTAAGCCTATTGTTTTGAGCTCAATGCAATGAAATTGATAATTTAAATTTTCTAAATCCTGTATCAATTTAAGCAAAGATTTAAATTCACCTTCAAATTCTAAAAATAAATGATATTTATTAAAATCCTTTTCTTCCTTGTAAGAATCTTGCAATTTTTTGACATTAAGTCCATATTTTTGAGCCAATGATTCAAGTTCGCTAAGGTGATTTTCAATGTTTTGATTAAAAATTTTCATTTTATTTTCATAAAAATTAAGTTTTTCTTTTTGAGTTTGAAGCTCTTTTTCTAATGTGATTTTATCCTTTTGCAAAATAAAATTTTGCTCTCTTTTTTCTAATAATTCTTGCTCATCAAGGCTGATAATTTCATCAAAAAAGCTTTTTAAAAATCCCTCATAGGTTTTAAATCCTAAAAAAATTCCCAAAAGTGCTAAAAAAGATAAAAATAAAATCTTCTCTCTCAAACTCAAATTTTCTAAAAACAATACGATTTTATCCATTGTCATAACCTAAAATCAAATGATAATTACTCTCATCTTTTTGAAGTATCTTAAATCGGGTTTGATTTTCAAAAAAATTTAAAGCCTTGTCTAAATTTTCTTTGTCATTAAAAATCAGTTTTAATTCCTTATTTTCAAGACCTAAAAATGAAATTTTAATGGAATTTTGATTGAGAATTTCAATCATTTCAACAAGGATTAAAATTCTATTTTTATCCGGATAAAAATTTTGACTTAAGTTCTGCAAAAATTCTTCATTTTTTTGAAGTGTCATTGAATTTTCTTTAAAAGTGGCATTAAGTTTTTCAAGTTCTTCATTTAAAAGTTTTGTTTTTAAATCAAGCTCTAAAAGCTCATTTGTCAAATTTTCATTGCTTTGTTTTGTATTGATATTTTGCTTATATTGAGGATAACTTGAAAGTGTTAAAAAAAATAAAGTTGCTAGATAAAAAGCTAAAAAAGAAATGAGAGATTTGATATAAAATTTCATTTGACTTTTTTCTTTTTTAATGAAATTTGCATTTGAATCAAGGTATTTATGACTGAATATACTTAAATTTTCCAAAGCATTTTCTGGGATTAAATTTTCAAGCTTAATATGAGTTTTAAGGGTTTTTTGACTTAAAAATTCTCCAAAACCAAATGCATCACAAAAACTAATAAGAATCTCGCTTTGATTGTATTTGAAAAGCTCGAAAACTCTGCCTTGCTCGAAGAGAATTTGTGAGAATAAATCTTTTCTTTGCGATTCATTTTTTTCTAAAATATCCTTAAGGGAAAATTGAGGGATATTTTTGACGCCATTTAATTTCCCTTTTTTATAAAAGCATAAAAAAGTGAAATTTTCATCAAAAACTAAGACAGCAAAATTTTCTTGTTCAATGAATTTTTCATAAAATAAGGCTTGAAAAATCAAAGGTTGAGGGTAAGAAAATGAATTTTTATTTAAATTTTTAATATGCGTTAAAAAGATATAATATTTTTCTTGATTTTTTAAAAAACTCATTTGATAGTCAAATATAGGGCTTAAACCAAGTTCCATAGTCGCTTGTTTAAATAAAAAATCATTTTGAAATTCTCCTTCTTTTTGAAGATAAAAAGTCTTATCAAAAGAGACAAAATGGTTTTGTATTTTATTCTTCATAGTTGAGAAGTTTTTTTAAAAAAATTTCATCTTTTTGCCAATTTTTCTTTACTTGCACAAAGAGTTTAAGAAGTGTTTTTTTTTGAGCGAATTTGGAGATTTTAATCCTCGCGGCTTTTCCTATCCTTTTAAGAGTGAGCCCGTTTTTTCCTATCAACATTGCTTTATGCGAATTTGTATCTGTGATGATTGAAGCTTCTAGGATTAAAAGTTCGCTTGTTTCTTTGAATTGAGATATTAAAACTTCACTTGAATAAGGCAATTCATCACTTAAATTTTCAAAAAGGACTTCTAAAATAAAATCTTTAAAAAGCTCTTTTTGGCTGCTTGTCGTAAGAAATTGCGGGTCAAAAAAGTATGCGTGTTCGGGCAGGTGTTTCACAAGCTCATCTAAAAGTATGTTTTTATAAATTCTTTTTTTACAAGAATACGGGATGATGGCTTTAAAATTTTCACTCAATGCAGAATATTCTTCAAGTTTTTTAAACAAAATTGCATCATCACTTAAATCAATCTTATTAAGAATGATAATATGGGGCACCTTAGGATTTAAACTTAAAAAATCTTTATAATCTTTAAGCGTATCAAAAACACTTGCAATAAATAATATCACATCACAATCGCCTATGGATTGAATCGCACTTTGTATCAGCATTTGATTAAAAAGTTTAGTGCTTTGATGCAATCCGGGGGTATCTGTGAAGATGATTTGATGATTTTTATGCATAACTATGGCTTTGATTTTGCGTCTTGTAGCATTTTGTTTGTGAGAAACAAGAGCGATTTTTTCTTCAAGTAAAGAATTAATCAAACTGCTTTTTCCCGCATTACTCCTGCCTATGACGCTCACAAAGCCTGATTTCACAAAATATACCTCGCAAGGTCTTTATTTTCAACAATTTGGCTAAGTTTTTCTTCAACCATTTTTTTATCCACGATGAATTTCTCTCCCGCATATTCATTGGCTTCAAAACTTAAATCTTCTAAAAGTTTTTCAATCACGGTATGGAGGCGTCTAGCCCCTATATCTTGCATTTCTTCATTGGCTCTGCTTGCAATCTTTGCAATCTCTCTAATCGCCTCATCTTCAAATTCAAGCGTTAAATTTTCAGTTTTTAAAAGCTCAATGTATTGCTTAAGAAGAGAATTTTTAGGACGCGTAAGAATTTCATAAAGAATTTTATCATCAAGACTATCAAGCTCAACTCTTAGGGGAAAACGTCCTTGAAGTTCTGGGATTAAATCGCTTGGTTTGCTTAAATGAAAAGCCCCTGCCGCAATAAAAAGAATATGGTCTGTTTTTAAAAGCCCTATTTTAGTTTGCACATTACTTCCCTCGACAATAGGAAGCAAATCCCTTTGCACCCCTTCTTTGCTCGGATCTTGACGATTTGAATTCCCGCTTGAAACGGCTATTTTATCAATCTCATCGATAAAAATAATCCCTTCATTTTCAGCTCGTTTCAAGGCTTCATTTTTAATGCCTTCTTGGTCAAGTATTTTTTCACTCGCTTCATTTTTCAAAGCCTCTTTGGCATCTTTAATCTTCATTTCTTTTTTAACTTTTTTACTTCCTACACCAATCACCTTAACTATATCTTGCATTGCACCCATTTCAGGCGGTAAATTAGGATTTGTATCAAACATATTTTGAGAAATTTCAATTTCAATGATACTCTCATCCAAATCCTTATTTTTAAGTTTAGTTCGCATTTTTTCAAGGCTATTTTTATATTCTTCTTGTTTTTCTTCACTCACTCCTTTTGGTAAAGGGGGCAAGAGTTTTTCTAAAATTTTATTCTCAACAAATTCATCAATCTTTTCGCGATTTTTTTCTTTTTGCTCATTTTTAACTAAATTTAAGGCTGCATTTGCAAGGTCTCTTACCATACTCTCAACATCGCGTCCTACAAAACCCACTTCAGTATATTTACTCGCTTCAATCTTAATAAAAGGAAAACCCATCATTTTAGCAAGTCTTCTTGCAATTTCTGTTTTTCCAACTCCGGTTGAGCCTATCATCAAGATATTTTTAGGCATAATATCATCTTGAAGTTCGGGAGAAAGCTTCATCCTCCGATAGCGATTTCTTAAAGCAATGGCTATGAGTTTTTTAGCATTTTTCTGTCCGATAATATAATCATCTAAAAATTTAACGATTTCTTTAGGAGTGAGATTCATTTTGTATCCTCTATGCTATAAATTTTTATATTTGTATTTGTGTAAATGCAAATTTCACCAGCAATTTGAAGGCTTGAACGCACAAGTTCTTCTTCATCAAGTTCTGTATGTTTTGCTAAAGCTCTTGCCGCTGAAAGTGCGTAATTTCCTCCACTTCCAATCGCAGCTATGCTTCCATCTTCGGGCTCAACCACATCTCCGGTGCCAGAGAGCAAAAAAATATGATTTCTATCCAGCACAAGCATCATAGCTTCAAGTTTCCTTAAAAATTTATCTTTCCTCCACTCCTTAGAAAAATCAATCGCAGCCTTAAGCAAATCGCCCTTAGAGCTTTGAAGGAGATTTTCAAACATATCAAAAAGATTGAAAGCGTCTGCTGTGCTTCCTGCAAAACCTGCTAAAACTTTTCCATTATTGAGTTTGCGAATTTTCACAGCATTAGCTTTTAAAATGGTATTTCCAAAACTCACTTGTCCATCTCCACCGATGACGGATTTGTTTTTGCCTTTATAAGCGAGTATAGTCGTTGCGTGAAACATTACAAAGCCTTTATATTGATTTTAAATTGAGCGTGAATGGCATGTCCTAATTTAACACTCACTTCATAAAATCCAAGTTTTTTAAACGTTTCACATTCTAAACTTTTTTTATCAAGCTCTATATTTTTTTGTTCTTTTAAGGCATGAGCGATTTCATCCTTAGTTACCCCACCAAAAAGAGCCCCATTAGCACCCACAGGCTTTGAAATTTCAAGAGTAATTTTGGCTAATTCTTCTTTGAGTTTTTCTAAATTTGCAAGTTCAAAACGCAAATTTTCTGCTTGCTTTTTTTTATCGCTTTCAAATTTTCTTAAAACTTCAGTTGTAGCAGATTTAGCAAAACCTTTTGCGATTAAAAAATTTTGCCCATAGCCATCTTTAACCTCTTTAACCTCCCCTGCTTTTCCTAAATTTTTAACATCTTTAACCAATAATACTTTCATTTATTTTTCCTCAAAGATTAAAATTTTCTCCCATTTTTTCCCGCAATAATCAAACGCAAAGCATTGAGCTTAATAAAACCCGCCGCGTCTTTTTGATTATACACTTCATCCTCTTCAAAAGTAGAATAAGCTGCATTAAACAAGCTGTCTTTAGCACTTTCCCTGCCTATAACGCTGACATTTCCTTTATAGAGTTCGAGTTTGACCTTACCATTGACATATTTTTGAGACTCGTCGATTAAAGCTTGAAGCATAATTCTTTCAGGCGAAAACCAAAAGCCATTATAAATGAGCTTTGCGTATTTTGGCATGAGTTCATCTTTAAGATGAGTGGCTTCTTTATCAAGTGTTATGCTTTCTATGGCACGATGAGCCTTTAAAAGTATAGTTCCGCCCGGCGTTTCATAACAACCTCTGCTCTTCATGCCCACAAAACGATTCTCAACAATATCAAGCCTTCCAATGCCGTGTTTTGCACCAAGTTCATTGAGTTTTTCTAAAAGTTTTGAAGCAGAAAGTTTTTTGTCATTGATTTTAATCAAATCCCCCTTTTGAAATTCTAAAGTGATAATCTCACTTTCATCCGGAGCATTTTTAGGGCTTTTTGTCCATCTCCACATATCCTCTTCAGGTGGATTTGCAGGATTTTCCAAAACAAGCCCCTCATAAGAAATATGCAATAAATTCGCATCCATAGAATAAGGAGATTTCCCCTTTTTCTTAGAAATATCGATTTTGTGTTTTTTTGCGTAAGCTAAGAGTTTTTCGCGACTATTTAGGTCCCATTCTCTCCACGGAGCAATGATTTTTAAATCCGGATTAAACGCTAAATATCCTAATTCAAAACGCACTTGGTCATTGCCTTTTCCCGTTGCTCCGTGGCTTACTGCGTCTGCACCGGTTTGGATTGCGATTTGAGCTTGTGTTTTTGCTATGAGAGGTCTTGCTATGCTTGTTCCAAGCAAATATTCTCCCTCATAAATCGCATTAGCTCTAAACATAGGAAAAACATAATCCCTAACAAATTCCTCCCTCAAATCCTTAATAAAAATGTTTTCTTCTTTAATGCCAAGAGACAAAGCCTTTTTTTTAGCACTTTCAAGCTCTTCACCTTGTCCTATATCCGCAGTGAAAGTCAGCACTTCGCATTTATATTCATCTTGAAGCCATTTTAAAATAATGCTTGTATCAAGCCCTCCTGAATAAGCTAAAACAACCTTTTTGATTTGATTTTTCATTATAAATGTTTTCCTTTGTGAAAATTAATAATCTTAAATTGTATCTAAAATTCATTAAAACAAAATTTTAAAAAATATTTTTAACCATAAATTTTTAAAAAAGACAAAAAATATTTTATTGTTTAAAATTTCAAAGAAAAAAAACTCAATGTAAAAATAAAAAGCTAAAAATTTAACAAAATCAACCATTAAAAAACAAAATTTCTTTTTTTGATTGCATTTTATAAATTTAAAATCAAATGAATTGAATGAAAGATAAACATCATTTAAAAATTTGAAAAATAATGCAAAAAATTTAAAGTCTTAAAATTGAGAAAAAAGTTAAATTTTATAAAAAATTCTAAGGAGAGTTTTTAAATAAACTCCCCTTTTTTAGAGAATTCCTACAAGGATTTATTAGGTTTGGACAGATTAAAATTTATATTTAAATCCTAATTGTCCTGTTGCATAGGTTTCATTTTTGCTATCGACTTTACCCGCTAAAATTTGTTTCACACCTAAGCCTATATTAGCACTAAATTGTTTGCTTAAGTTGAAATTTCCACCGATGATGACTTGACCATAAGTTTTATTTTTGTCTGCACCATCAACACTTGGTAGAGCAATTCCTGCTAAAGCAGCTTCAAAATCGCCTCCGTTATTAAGAACATATTGTTCAACCTTAGGAGTAATGAAGAAATAAGATTCTTCGTTGAAATATTTTCTAAATTCAGCACCTAAGTCAAGAGAAAGGGTATTGTTAGTTGAGCTATCGATATTAAGACCTGCTGCACCACTTTCTTTATAATCTGGTGTAAGAGTAAGATAGTAGTTTGCTCCTACAAAAGGTTTAACGATAAAAGTGTCTTCTTGAAAGCCAAAGCTTCTACCGATATTTGCACTAAGTCCAAAAGATTTTCTTGTAAAATCTGAATCATAATTTCCTAGCACATCCCATCTGCTTTGGTCAGTTGGAGAAACTTGTCCATAGGCTTTAAGATTAAGTTCCCACAAAGGTGCCACTTGTATAGATGAGTAAAGACCTAATTGAAAATTATTGCTTTCTTGAGAAAGTGAGTTGTCTTTGATTTCAGCATAGGCATAAGTAAAGTATCCGCCGATAAGCACATTATCTGTTGCTTGTTTATCAAAGCCCAAACTCAAACCATAAAGACCTCCTGTATCTCCATCGATGATATTAGCTCCACCAAATACATTAGCCCAAATTCCATTGCTGTAGCTATCCACATAATTTGCTCCCATATCACTTGCTACGGCTGCAAATTTAAGCTCACTCATCTTAGAAGCATAAGAGCCATAAGGATTGTTAAGCATTGCAATTCTTGAACCTATAGCAACATCATTAGCAGTATTAATCACAGAATTGACCGTAGAAACAGCTGAATTTGTATTTGCGATACTTTTTGCACTTTCGCGAAATTCATTAGCAAGTGTATTTCCTAAATTTTCAAGTTTGATTCGAGCTATCGCATCTAAAGTGGCTCCATTGTCGTATGTGCCTATTTTATTGCCGTCTTTATCTAAAATATCGCCTTGTCTTGCTACATTTCCCACATCTTGTGTGTGAAGGTCAGCATTATTATAAGTCTGTCCTGCATTATTTGTTCTTTGTCGTAAGGACATTTCAAGTCCGTCTAAATATCTTGCAACGATGGCTTGATTTCCTCTTTGGATATTGCCTATATTTTGAACGAAAACATCATTTCTTGTATATTTTAATGCAGCTTTATCAACGCCTGCAGCATTATTTTTACTCAAAGCCTCATAAGCAGCTCTATCAGCTAATAAAGTAACTTCAAATGGGGTATTTCTACCATTAACGACACGATTTTCTGTATATTTTCCCGCAGTGATATTCGCAAGAGCAGCTCTTTGTGCTTGTATGGCTTTAGCAGCTTTTTCAACCTCATTCATCTTGGCTTCATCTGTTTTAGTGAGATCAAATTCTATCTTGTTATCATCTGCAAAACTTTTAAGCAACCCGGTATTACCAGCATCATTAATATATCTGTCTAAAGTGCCTTGTATGATTGCAACTAGATTTTTACTATCAAGTGCATTTGTGCTTGCCCCACCGCTAATTCTTAATTGAGTCGCAGCTTTAACAGGGTCTTTGGTTTCATTAGTATTAAGAGTATATTCTACTAAATTTCCTAAATCAACCACATTTGAAAAATTTTTATTGACATAGTCTGCAAAACTAACTCTATCGCCTTCTTTAACTCCGCCTGTAGCACCTTTTCCTGCTACACCGCTTAGAGTGTTAAGATTGACATTATCAGTGATATAAGTCCTATCATCAACTTGTAATTTCGCACCCACTACATTAGCAGTATCAAGTCCTGTAACTTGAAGCGTGAAAGGAACACCTTTTTCATCTTGTCCTGTAACATTAACAAGCACAGCATTGTTAAAGCTTTGAATGGACTTTGAACTCAAAAGCACAGAACCTGTAGCAAGAGTGCCTAAATTCGCATTGCCTTTAACCTGTATGGCACTAAGTCTATCGGCATTAAAAGCAAGTTTTGTATTTGCAAGAGCAAGAGCTCCATTAACATTGATAGAACCACCATCAACGATGAGTGTGCCTCCGCTTAAGCTTGTGTTTCCATTAAACACGCTTGAACCTGAAGTAGCTCTAAAATTTATGCCTGTGGCTTTAATCGCATCAGCAGAAGCCTCTGTGCTTGTTAGAGTGAAATTATTAAGCGTATCGGCTCCTGTTGTGCTAAGAGTTAATTTCTTTTCTCCTGCATCGATAGAAATCTTTTCATCTTTTGCATTGAAATTTTTAAACTTAGTTGTGCCTTTTTCATCAAAAAGACTTGTTTCCTCTGTTGGTGCTTTGGTATCATCATCGTCCCAACCTTGAGTGCTGATATTGCCTAGAGCTATATCATAGTCCGTGCCTTTATAGCTGAAGCTATTGCCCTTTTTTTCAAAATTTTCTTTTATAGTTGCATTGCTATCAACATTTTTAGCAGCATATAAATTTGAAGCACTAAGGGCTAAACTCATTCCTAGCAAAACTTTGCAAGTTGTAGAAGAAAGTTTTGTTTTAATCATAATTTGAAACTCCTTTTAAAAAATTTTTTAAAGTTCAAGTATAAGTTTAATCAAAAAAAAAAAAACAGCTTAAACGAAACAAAATTTCAAAAAAAAATTGAAATTTTTTTAAAAAATCTTATAAATTTGCTCCTCATTTGAGTGAATTTTTGAATTTTTAAGAGAAATACTTGAGTTTAATTTTTAAAAAATCAAAGCTGATAAAAGTCGCGTTTTAAATTTTGAAGATTTTTTATTTTTATTTGAAATAAATTTAAGATGATTGTGAATAAAAATCGAAAGAATTTTGTTTTTATACTTATGAATTTTTGTTCAGATTATTTTTTTATATTTTTTGGTATTTTATAGAATTTCTAAGCTTTAAAAATTTTGTTTTATCGCTTGCTTTCATTCATGATTTTTTGTTTTAAATCAATCCAAATTTTAAAGCAATATTTTGTATATAAAACTAATTTTTATTTTTTATAATTATCTTGTATGAATAAACTAAAGTCCCATTTTAAAAGGATTTAAAATATTATTTGGGTCAAAAGCTTTTTTTATATTTCTCATTAAATTCATTTCAGCTTCATTGAAAGCAAGTTTCATAAAAGGCGCCTTAGAAATTCCTATGCCGTGTTCTCCGCTTAAGGTGCCCCCAAGTTCGATTGTCAGTTTAAAAATCTCCTCCACAGCCTCATATCCTTTTTTGACTTCAGCCTCATTGTTTTTGTCACTAACCATAACATTAGTATGCACATTGCCATCGCCTGTATGTCCAAAACAAGGAATTTTAAAATCATATTTTTGTGAAATTTCTTCTATACCCTCTAAAAGTTTAGGGAGTTTAGACCTTGGCACGGTTATATCTTCATTGAGTTTTAAATTTCCATACATTGCTATGCTTTGAGAACAATTTTTTCTCGCAAACCAAATATTTGCTGCCTCCTCTTCATCTTTTGCTATTTTAAATTCTAATGCCCCCTCTTCTAAGAAATAATGCTGAAGTTTTTTCAAATCCTCATCAAGAGCTTCCTTGACATTGCCATCAACATCAGCAATCAAAATCGCCCCCGCATCGACAGGCAAACCTTTTTGGAATTTTTGCTCAACCGCTCTAATGCTTAAATTATCCAAAAATTCCATAGAAACAGGACTCACTCCACTTGCAAGGCTTTTATACACAGCATTCATCGCACTTTGCACACTAGGAAAAATTCCCATAGCCGTTTTTTTAAATTTTGGTAAAGGGATTAATTTTAAGGTTAATTCACTTAAAACTGCTAAAGAACCTTCACTTGCAATTAAAATTCCAGCCAAATTATAACCCGCCACATCTTTAATGGTCCTCTTTCCCGCTCTTATGACTTCACCATTTGGTAAAACCGCTCTTAAAGCCATCACATAATCTTTTGTGATTCCATATTTAGCGGCACGCATACCGCCAGCATTTTCACTGACATTCCCTCCCAAAGATGAATACTCCATACTCGCAGGGTCAGGGGGATAAAAAAGCCCATATTTTTTAACTTCTTTTTGCAAGTTGATGTTAATAAGCCCCGGTTGCACCACTGCAACCAAATTTTCAAGGTCAATTTCTAAAATTTTATTCATATGTTTTTCAAAACTTAAAATCACTCCGCCATTTATTGCTAAGGCTCCACCCGTAAAACCAGAACCCGAACCTCTTGGAATGATAATGATTTTATTTTCATTGCAAAATTTCAAAATCTCACAAATATCCCTTTCATTTCTTGGAAAAAGCACTCCATCGGGCAAATAATGCTTCCTTGTTGCATCATAACTATAAGCTCTTTTATGAATTTCATCAAAATACGCATTCTCTTCACCTAAAAGTTTTTTAAAAAAAAGTTCAAATTCTTGTTTCATCGATTTGTCCTATCTAAACCAATCAAGGCTTCATAATATCTGTAAAAATTTCCTATCTCTTGAGAATTAAAGTCAAAAAAATTGCTTCTATAATCTGTTATCCTTGAGTAAAATGGCACTTGCACACTACTTGGCTTAGAAATAGGAACTTCATACAAGGTTTTAAAATCTTGACAATCCACAAATTTAGCCTTTTGCTCTAAAGCAAAAATCAAAATTCCCACAGCATTATCCGCACAAAATTTTCTCAAATCCGACCTTTTTGGAGCAACTTGTGCGTTTCTAATCATTTGAGCTCCTAAAATATCAATATGAGTAAAATAAAATTGTGGATAAGAATTAACAATCTCATCATAGCTTTGTTTATCGGGTGCAATCACTGCAGCTCTATCATAAAGAAAATTTAAAATCACCTCATCGCCAACTTCTGGTAAGATATTTGGCAGGGGTAAAGCCTCTTGCTCTAAAGAAGAAAATACGCTAAATTCAAGCTTTGCCATACCATTTTCTTTTGCAATCACACTCGCTCTGGCAATAATGCTTTTAGATTTATCAAAATTATGCATCACAATACCGCTAGAATTAAGCTTGATTCTTGGGTCATCTTTGACATAAGCATAAAGATCTTCAGTTTTTAAAAGCTGTGTTTTCACCACTTTAAAATCAAAATCAGCAAATAAATTCAAAGTCAAAACCAAAAAAAATAAAATGAATTTAAACAAGCGGACTCCTTTATTTATCAATATAGTTTTAAAAATTAAATTGTATTATAATCCTTTTTGTTAAATAATTGTAAGAAAAATAAAGTAAAATACTCGTTTTTGAAATAATTTTAAAATGAGATGATGAATGATGAAGAAAATTTTACTTTTATTTTTATTGAGTTTTAAATGCTTTGCAGCTCTTAGCATAGAAGAGCTTACTTGGGAAAATGGCGATACTTTGCTCGAATTTTTACAAAGAAATTCTATCCCTATGTCTTTGTATTATAGTCTTGACAGAGAAGACAGAGAACTTGCTTCAGAGATTGCTGCAAAGATAAAATATCAAGTTTTAAAAGATGACAATAACAACATAGAACAAATTTTAATCCCCATCAGCGATGAACTGCAAATTCACATCTATAAAAACAAAGACAATCAATACAATCTTACTTTCACTCCTGTGGATTATGATAAAGAAGAGAGAATTTTAACCCTCACTCTTGAAAATTCAGCCTATCAAGATGTTTATAAAGAAAGTCAAAGCTCCACTCTAGCAAGGGCAATGATACGCTCTTTTAAGGGCAGTGTTAATTTTCGTAATATGCAAAAAGGCGACCAAATCACTTTATATTACGAACAAAAAAGGAGAATGGGACGACTTTGGGGGGATATTACGATTAAAATGGCGTCAATAGAAATAAACAAAAATTCTAAGGAAATTTTTTATTTTAATGACAATTATTATGATAAAAATGGAAAGGATATTGAATCTTTTTTACTTGCTAAACCTATAGGTGCGGCACGAATTTCATCCTATTTTACAACGGCAAGATTTCATCCTATTTTAAAAAGATACCGTGCTCATCTTGGGGTTGATTATGCTGCACCCACCGGAACCCCTGTAAAAAGTGCAGGAGATGGGACTATCATTTTTGTAGGAGCCCAAAGTGGCTATGGAAATGTTGTAAAAATTCAGCATTCTTCTGGATATTCAACCGTTTATGCACATTTGAGTCGTTTTGCCAAGATTAAAAAAGGACAGAAAGTCAAACAAGGACAGCTCATCGCCTATGTTGGTTCAACAGGAATGAGCACAGGTCCGCATTTGCATTTTGGTGTGTATGTGAATAACAAGGCTATCAATCCGCTTTCAGTCGTTAAAATTGCCAAATCAGAGCTTAAGGGAAAAAATAAAGAAGATTTTATAAAACTCATCTCACAATACAAACAAATTGTGCAAAATCACATCCAAGACAATAGACCAAATCCGCCTAAAGAAGAGGAATTTGAAAATTATATAGAATTTTAAGTGATGTCTTAAACAAGATTTGATGATGATTTAAAATTCATCAATTCTACTTGGATTAAAAAGATTTTAAGCTGATTTTATAACATCACATATGTTTTTATACCCGCCCTATTCTTGTTTTTATAATATCATTTTCTTTCATGTGTGTAAGAAAAAAATATGAAAATTCCTTGCTGTAAAAATATGTTTTTCTTTTTAAAAAAGAGTGCTTGTATATCTAAAAACAAAGAAATTTTAAGAATTCTTAGTTAGAACCTATAAGATAGTGCTTTGAAAGGATTTTTGCTTGTTAAGAATTTTTAACCCAAAAGCTAAAAATTCTTAACACTTTCACTCACTATAACATGAATTTAAAAGCTAATTTTTTAGCACAGATTGAAAATTTTCACTCCTATGATATTTAAAAAATTAAATTTTTCTTAGCGAATTTAAAACCACAGCAAGAGAGCTAAAACACATCGCCAAAGCGGCAATGTGCGGACTTAGAACGATAAAAGGCAATATTCCAGCAGCAATAGGAATGCAACAAATATTATAGATAAAAGCCCAAAAAAGATTAAATTTTATAAGGGTTTTGATTCTTTTTGAGAGCTCAAAACACATTACAATTGCACTTAAATCCTCTCTTATCAATATAAAATCGCCCGTTTTTTTAGCAAGCTCACTTGCTTGAGCAAAACTCATACTCGCACTTGCTAAATTCATGGCTATAGCATCATTAATCCCATCTCCTACAAATAGAACCTTTTCCTCTTTTTCTTTAGCCCTAATAAATTCAAATTTTTCTTCAGGTTTTAAAGAAGCATAAAATTCATCAATCCCAAGCTCTAAGGCTGTTTTTTGCACACTTTTTAAATTATCTCCGCTTAAGATAATGCTTTGAATGTTTTCTTTTTTTAAATTTTGTATCAATTCTTTAGCCCCATTTTTCAAAGCATTGCTTAGAGCAACGCCTCCTAAGCATTTTTGATTTTTAGCGAAATAAACCTGTATCGGGGCTTCATTTTCATATTGATTTAAAAATTCTTTAACCGATTCAAAAGGAATTTCATTCTCTTTTAAAAATTCCTCATTTCCCACCAAAAAAATATCCTCTTGTTCCTTATAAATCAAACCTTTTCCTACAAGAGTTTGAATTTCAGCCTGTAAAGGTTTTTTTTCTAAATGCGAAGCCTTAAAAATTGCTTGTGCGATAGGATGAGGACTAAAACTTTCTATATGAGCAAGTTTTTCAAAATCTTTTTGAGCAAGATTGTGTTTAAAAACAGACAAGTTATTTTCTGTAAGGGTTCCCGTTTTATCAAATACAACGCATTGAATTTGACTTAAATTTTCTAAAGCAGCAGGATTTTGAATGAGGATAAAATTTTTAGCTGCTTTTTCAAAAGCTCTCGTAAGCACTATGGGCGTAGCAAGTCCTAAGGCACAAGGACAAGAGATTAATAAAACCGCACAAGAATGCAAGAATGCGATACTTAAATTCTCTTTAATGCTCCAAAAAATAAAAACACAACAAGCTAAAATGATAATCATAGCCACAAAATATGCACTGATTTTATTGGCAAGATTTGACAGAGGTGTTTTAATGCTACCGGCTTTAAAAACGAGGTCTTTAAGCTGCTCTAAAGTGCTATCCATAGCCTTTTTACTTGCTTTTATCTTTAAATTTCCACTGATGATGAAACTTCCTGCTAAAATTTCATCTCCGGCTTGTTTTAAAATGGGCAAAAACTCCCCATTTAAAAAACTCAAATCCAACTCAGCCTTTCCCTCCAAAATCACCCCATCAACACTGACATTTTCTCCCTCATCAAGCAAAAGAATGTCTCCAGCTTTCACAAAGGCACTAGAACTTTCCTTGATGTTTCCATCTTTATCTAAAATTTTCACTTTTTTCGTGTCTATTTTTTCAAGTTTTCTTTGGTATTTTAAGGCTTTAAATTGAATTCTTTCTTCTAAAAATTTACCCAAAAGCACAAAAGAAATAATCATCGCTCCGCCACTAAAATACAAATGCTCTTCACGGGCAAAAAACCCAAAATAAACAAAGACAGAATACACAAAAGAGCTTAAAGCTCCAAGTGAAACTAAGGTATTCATATCCAAATTTTTATATCTTAAACCCGCTAAAGCATGATAAAAAAAGCCTCTTCCACAATAAAAAATCGCAAAAAAAGCCAAAAACATTTGTAAGCTTTTAGAATTTTCACTCTTAACAAACATTTCAAAATACATAATCACAAGACTTAAAACGATGCTTAAAAAAAGGTTGATTTTAAGTTTTAAAACCCGTTTTTTTTCGTCGATTTCTAGGTTTTCCTCTTCTAAAATTTCAAAACCAAGCTCTTTGATTTTTTGAGAAATTTTATCTTTAAGTTTTAAATTTTCAACCAAAAAAATTCCGCTAGAATTGACATAAGAAACACTCACATCACTAACACCATCAATTTTTTTACACACTCTTTCTATGGCATTAGAGCAATTTGTGCAAGTCATTTTACCGATTTTAAGTCTTAATTCCTGCATTAAGCAATTCTTTCTAAAATTTCAAAACCAAGCTCTTTTAATTCTTTATCAAACGCTTCTAAACGATTTTCTTCTAATTCCACGTTTAGAATTTTGGTATTTAAATCAATTTCTATTTTTCCAAATTCGGCTTCGAGGGATTTTTTGATTAAATTAACGCAATTTATGCAATTAACATTTGCCATTTTAAATTTCATGTTAAACTCCTTTGGGGTTGTATGGTTAAATGTCCGATTTCAAATTCTTCTAAAAGCTTTTTTGAAAGTCTTTGTGCGAGCTTTTCAAAATCATTAAAATCCTTAACAACAATATGCATCGTAGCCACAAGCATTCTGTGAGTGATTTGAGTGATATGCAAATCTTTAACTTCCAAAACCTCCTCATCCTCTAAAAGTGTGGCTTTGACCTTAGAAATATCGACAGGAGAGCTTTCAAGAAGGATATTTACACTTTGTTTAAGAAGTTTAAAAGCATAACGAATGAGTAAAAAAGATAAAATAATGGCTAAAATTGTATCAATATAAACAATACCACTAAAATATACAAAAATTCCCCCTATAATCACACAAACAGAACCAAACAAATCACTCATTAAGTGTAAAAAAGCGGATTTGATATTGATATTGTCTAAATTTGCACCTTTAAACATCAAAAAAGCACAAAAAGCATTGACTAAAAATCCTATAAAAGCAACGATAATCATAGTTTGAGCATCGATACTTTGAGGATTAAAAAGCTTAGCAATGCCTTCATAAATGATGAAAATTGCGGAAGCAATAATCGTAAGTGCATTCACAAAGGCAACTAAAATTTCAAGACGAAAATAACCAAAAGTTTTTTGATGATTTTGCCATTTTTGAATCGCAAGTATAGCTAAAAGACTAAAAACCAAAGATAAAGCATCCCAAAACATATGCAAAGTATCGCTTAAAAGAGCCAAAGAATTTGAAAGCAAAGAATAAATAAATTGAATGATTATCATCGCACTTGTCATTATAAGTGAAATTTTAAGAACTCTTTTATCCATAAATCTTGGGTCTGTATGATTGTGTTCTGCGGAGTGATTGTGAGTGTGCTCATAATGTTTGGTTTTTTGAAACAAAGGCTCATGAGCTAAATATTCTTGCATTAAAATCCTTATAAATCAAAAATTTATGCACCTTGATAAAAATATGCTAACAGCTGAAATTTATCTTAAATAAAGGCTTTGTATTAAATTTTCGCAATATTATTACAATTTATTTTAATTTACACTTAAGTCGTTTATTTTAAGAATTTCTTGCTTAATGAAACTAAAAAAATTTATATTTTAAAAGCAAATTTAGACTTTTTATCCTATACTTTTAAGATTAAAAAATTCAAAGAAAGTAAAAAATGGGACGAGCATTTGAATACCGAAGAGCTTCAAAAGAAGCAAGATGGGACAAGATGAGTAAGCTTTTTCCAAAACTAGCCAAAGCCATACAAGTTGCCGCGAAAGAAGGCGGGAGCGATCCGGATATGAATCCGAAATTAAGAAGTGCGATTGCAACTGCAAAAGCTCATAATATGCCAAAGGATAATATCGATGCAGCGATTAAAAGAGCAAATGGCAAAGATAGTGCGGAGATTAAAAACATTCATTATGAGGGAAAGGCTGCCCATGGAGTGCTTGTGATTGTCGAATGCATGAGTGATAATCCTACGCGCACTGTGGCAAATGTTAAAGCTATTTTCAATAAAAATGGTGGAGAGGTTTTGCCAAATGGCTCTTTAAGTTTTATGTTTTCTAAAAAAGCAGTGTTTCATCTTGAAAGATACAATGAAAATTTAGAAGAGCTTGAGCTTGATTTGATTGATGGGGGGCTTGAAAATTTAGAGCAAAATGAAGAAGAGCTTTTAATCAGCGGAGATTATACAGCTTTTAAAGAATTAAGCGATATAATAGAAAGCAAAGGTTTAATCATCAAAAAAGCAGGACTTGAATATCTTCCAAACAATCCTGTGAATTTGAGTGAAGAGCAACTTGTAGATATTGAAAAATTGCTTGATAAACTTGAAGATGATGATGATGTGCAAGCGGTTTATACCAACATAGAATAAAGGAGAAAAAATGTTAAAAACCATAGATACAAGCAAGGTGAATGAGTATAATTTTGCTGTGATTAAGACAGAAAAGGGCGATATGAAACTTAAGCTTTTTGGGGATGAAGCTCCGCAAACGGTTTGTAATTTTGCAAATTTAGCCCATCAAGGTTTTTATAAAAATCTCACTTTTCATCGTGTGATTGATGATTTTGTGATTCAAGGGGGTTGTCCTAGTGGCACAGGCACAGGAGGACCGGGCTATGAGATTATTTGCGAATGTGATGACCAAACACACAGACACAAAAGAGGCTCACTTTCTATGGCACACGCTGGACGCGATACAGGTGGCTCACAATTTTTCATCTGCCATAGTTCTCAACCTCATTTAGACGGAATTCATACGATTTTTGGGCAAATTGATAAAAAAGACAAAAAAAGTTTAGAGGTTTTAGATTCTATTCGTCAAGGGGATAAAATTTTAGACATTGAAATTTTAAGTTAAAACTCATTGTAAGTTTATAAATTATTATTTTTAGCCTCAATCAAGGATTTAAAAAATTAAAAGAGTCCTTTAAGTTAAATAAAAAATAATAATTAAATCTTAAAAAAAGATATTGCTTTATAAATTTTATTTAATTTCATCTTAGCTTAAAATTTCTTGGATAACTTTAATTTATATATAATCATAAAAAAAGAGTTTGAGATTTTTTACAGATATTTAATCCAAAAAATTCATTTTATATTTAAAATGATTGAGCTTTATTCTTTATATTTTTCTAAAAATAGCAATAATGTTTTGCAAATTCTTGGGCGAAAATTTCTAAAATTAAAACAAATTTCATCACTTGAATATTTGTAATATTTTCTTTGATAATTTCTATACTATTTTTACTTTGTATTATTTATTCAAATTCCAAAATTTTTAAAAGATATTTATTCATCTCTAATTTGATGATATAAAATTATATTCTTTATATTTTTTGCTTCTATACTCTCACTTTTTTCTAACTTATTTTCTTATTTTATATTTTTGAGTGATGTAATTTTTGATGATTGCTTTTATTATCTTTTGTATCTTATAATATTTCTTTTATCAAAAGATTTTCATTTAAATTTCAAAACAAAAAGTATTTAAAAATTTGGCGGATAAATCCACCAAATGCTCATCTAAAAAGATTTTTAAAATCTCTTTGCGTATCTTGAGTTAAAGCTTTACTAAAATCCATATCTAAGGTTATAGCTGTAGCTAAATCCACAAGTAAAGTTGAAATTTCTTCTCTTTTATCTTCTATGTAAGCTAAAACACCCTCATAATTGCTTTTTTCAAGCACGAGAAGAGGATTGACAATCTCAAATTCAAAAAGCTTTTGCCCCATATAAACTTTAAAAACATTATCAAAAAGAGCTGTTTGCATAAAAGAGCAATTTTGTATCAGTTGCGAAACATTTGCATCAATTGTTCTTTTTTGCATATCATCTAACTTTGTGTCATTAAGTCTTTGGCTGATTTGATTGTGAATTTTTTTAAGATTGAGGTCTAAAATTTGTAAAGCTCCGATAAAATCATTCGCATCACTGATTTGAGAGCAAATTTGTTTTGCTTTAAAAGCACTTATCCCCTCAACTTCACCTAAATGTTTTTTTAAGATATTGATTTCTTGATTCATTTTTCTGCCTTTCAAAATATTATCTTAAAAATAAAAAGCAAATTGTGTTCCTAAATTTTAGAATCAACCCAAAAAACAATTTCATTTGTGAGTGTATTGAGGGCTTTTTCAAAGGCTTTAAAAGTTAGGTTAATATCGATTTTATCAATGTTTTCTTTGACGATAAAATTTTTATGTGCAAGGAGGCGATTTTTTTTAAAATCTATCAAATTTAAACTCAAAGAAAGTCTGATATAATTTTCTTTTTCACTTAAAATTTGCTCAAAAGAATCCAATCTTCCTTCTAAAATAAAATCCGCTATAATCGGGCTATTTTGTCCAACTAGACTTGTAAAAATTTTACTTTGTTCAAATTTACTCAACAACATGAAACGATAAAGATTGCTCGGTAAATCTCCCCAAAAATGATAGGCATAAGCGTTGCTTAGTTCATTTTGTATATAAATCACTTGATAAGAATTAAGATATAAAGGCACATCTGGAGTTAGAATTTTAAGACTCTTAGCCCTTTGTTTAAAACTTGTTTCAAAGGCTTTATTATCATTTTTTAAGATAATTTTTTGAGTTTTATCCACTTCAACTTGTTTTAAACTGCAAGCACTTAGAACAAGTATTAAAATTGCATTTAAAAATATTTTCATTCTTTCTCTCCCGGTCCTAATTTGGGTTTGTTTTCTTTAAAGATTAAATCCGCAGGACTTCTTTGTAATTGCAAAAGCAAAGCATTGCTTTCTAAAAGAAAAATTTTAAAAAGCTCTAAATTGTCTTTAAATTCATATCTTAACTCATCATACAAATCAAGTTTTTTTGAGGCTTTTTGCGTTAATTCTTCAAAAGATTTTGTGCCTTTGTCAAATCCTGCTAAGCTATGATTTAATCTTTCACTAAGATTGCTGATTTTATCGCTCATAAGATTAACTTTCTCACTTGTTTTAACTAAATTTTCTAAGATTAATTCAAAATTTTTTAAATTTTTCTCACTCAAAAGCTCTTTAGTTTTTTTATCTGCAGTTTTAATCAAAGAAAAAAGATATTCACTTTGTCTGTCAATCGTTGTTAAAAAGCTTTCTTTAAATTTAATGATAGGAATTTCATCTTCTTCTGTTTTAAGTCTTTTAGAATTTTTACTTCCTCCTTCAAGCTGAACCGATTTAAGCCCAGTAATACCTTGAAGTTGCAAGGTTGCAAGAGTGTCTTCTTTGATAGGAGTGTCTTTTTTAACTTTGATTAAAATATCCACCCCCAAACCATTTTCATCAGAAATTTTGATATTTTCAACGCTGCCCACCTCAACACCTAAGAGTCTAACCGGTGCTTTTAAACTCAATCCACTCACAGACTCTTGCGTATGAATTCTATAATAATCAAAGCTTTCTTGTTTAGAATAGCCGCCAAGCCACAATACACAAAAAAGAGATGCAAAAAACACTCCAAAAACAAAAAGTCCTACAAAAAAATAATTTGCTCGATTTTCCACATTCACTCCATAAATTTTTTAAAAAGCCTTGAATTTTGCTCCTTAAGTTCATCATAAGTGCCACAAAATGCAACTTTTTTATCCTCTAATATAATAAAGCGATTTAAAAGATTCTTCATACTTTCTTTATCGTGCGTTACAAGAATTATCGTTAAATCAAAGCTTGATTTAAGATTTAAAACTAAATGATCAAATTCTCTTGAGCTATGAGGATCAAGACCGCTTGTAGGTTCATCTAAAAACAAAAGCTTAGAATCCAAAGCTAAAGCCCTAGCTATAGCAACTCTTTTTTGCATTCCTCCGCTAAGCTCACTGGGATAAAGACTTAAAACGCTCTCATCTAAACCCGCCATTTTAAGCTTCATTAAAACAAGTTCAAAAATGGATTCATCATCTAATTTTGTATATTCTTTTAAGGGTATGGCAATATTTTCAAATACAGAAAAAAAACTAAAGAGTGCGGCAAATTGAAACACCACACCCCATTTTAAACGCAAAGCCAAAGCATTTTCCTCGCTAATATTTTTTAAAGAATAACCCAAAATTTCATAATCGCCCCCATCAAAATGTTCAAGCAAAAGCATTTGTTTTAAAAGCACGGATTTTCCACTTCCACTTCCGCCTAAAATTCCAAAAATTTCATTTTCTTTGATACTAAAACTCACTCCATTATGGATAATTTTATCCCCAAAACGCGTTAAGATATTTTGTGCTTTAATAATCATTTAAAGATCCATTTGCGTCAAAACGACTGAAAAAATTGCATCAAAGGCTATCACCCAAAAAATTGCATTGACCACACTTTTTGTTGTATAAATTCCAATGCTGCTTGTTGTATTTTTAACCTCAAAACCACGAAAACAAGCAATGATTCCAATTAAAAATCCAAACATCGGAGCCTTAATAAGCCCTATAATGACATGTTTGAGTGCAACAGCTTCTGCAAAACGTTTCAAAAACTCTTCAAAACTTACGTCTAAATTTATCTTTGCAATAACCATACCACCAAATATACTCACAAAATCACTCACAGCAACAATCAAAGGCATAGCAACAACCAAAGCCAAAACCCTTGGAAGCACTATAAATTCAAAAGAACGAAAACCCATAGTATTCATCGCTGCAATTTCATCGGTAATCTTCATCACCCCAATTTGTGCTGTGTAAGAACTCGCACTTCTACCCGCAATCACAATGGCACTAATCAAGGGAGCCAATTCTCTTGTAGCTGAAATGCCCACCAAATCAACGATAAAAATATTTGCACCAAATTGTGCAAGCTGATAAGCAGCTTGATAGGCTAAGACTATACCGATTAAAAGTGAAGTTAAAATGATAATCGGTAAGGCTTTTAAACTTGAATTTTCAATATGATATAAAAAAGAAATGAATCTAAAATTTCTAGGTTTTTTAAAACACAAAAAAACACTCACAAAAAAAGCTCCCGTGAAATCAATGAATTTTTTAAGAATTTTTAAAAGAGTGTGAGTAAGAATTCCAAGCTCTATGAAATATTCTTTTAAATTTGACTTTGTCTTGTCTTTTTTTATTTGAGAAATCCTTTGATAATTTTTTTGACAAAGTTCAAAAAGACTTTGAGCGTTTGGATTGAGATTGAGTTTTTTGATTTTAATCCCTTTTAAACTTAAATCATATTCCAAAGCTAAAAAAAATCGCACTCCAGCTGTATCGATAAATTCTAAATGCTTAAAATCAAAAATCAAGTTTTGTTTAAAATTTTGCTTGATGAAATCTTTAAGTTTTAAATCAGCTATGCTGTTTTTATCCCAAATTCCAAAAATAACTAAGGATTCGTTTTTAAACTCGAATTTTGCACTCATTGTTATTTCTTGCTAAGAGTAAAATCAACAAGTTTTGAAACACTAAAACCAAAATGCTCAAAAACTTCTTTATCTTTACCACTTTCTCCAAAATTTTCAATGCCATAAAATTCATCACAAAATTGATAAAGCTCCTTAGAATGAGCCGCCTCAACCCCTATAACCTTACCTTTTAAAAGTCTTTGTTTGTATTCTTTACTTTGTTTTTCAAAAAGCTCATAACAAGGCATTGAAACGACATTACAAACTACGCCTTGTTTTTCTAGTTCTTCAGCACTTTGCAAACAAAGATAAACCTCACTCCCACTCGCTAAAAAAGTGATTTGTGGATTTAAATTTTCTTTAAGCAAATACGCTCCATTTTCAACATCTCCAAACACCGCTTCATTTAAAGCTTTAAGTTTTTGACGCGAAAGCACAAAGGCACATGGAAGCTTTGAATTTAAAGCCACCTCCCATGCCTTGACATTTTCAACCCCATCAGCAGGACGGAAGGTTAAGAAATTTGGTAAGGCTCTAAAAGTGCTTAATTGCTCTATAGGCTGATGTGTTGGACCATCCTCACCCACACCTATGCTATCATGTGTAAAAATAAAAAAATGCTGAATTTTCATCAATGCAGCAATTCTCGCCGCAGGTTTTAAATAATCACTGAAAATAAAAAAAGTTGCAGAAAATGGCAAAAACAAACCATATCTTGCAAAGGCATTGTTAATCGCTGCCATAGCGTGTTCTCTAATGCCAAAATGCAAATTTTTTCCCTCGCTAAAATCACCAAACCCTTTAAGTTCAGTTTTATTTGAAGGAGCTAAATCCGCACTTCCACCCAAAAAACCCTCTAAATTTTTTGCTAAAACATTTAAAATTTCGCCATTGCTGTCTCTGGTTGCAATGTCTTTGCCTTTAAAATCAGGATAGATGATGTTTTTAAAATCAGGATTTAAAAGTCTTTCAAGCAAGGCTTTTTGCTGCGAATTTTCGAGCTTTTCTTTCCATTTTGCTTCTTCTAAATCTCCAAGTTCCACCGCACTTTCAAAACGAATTTTCACTTCAGGACTAATTTGAAAATTTTGATTTTCATCAAAACCAAGCCTTTTTTTTGCTCTTTGAATCAACTCCTCTCCCAAAGGTGCTCCATGACTCATATGAGAACCTTCAAGCTCCAAAGCACCCTTTGCAATTTGAGTGTGAGCAATGATGAGATTTGCACGATTAGAATTTTTGGCTTTTTTCAAAGCCTCATCAATTTCTAAAAAATCATGCCCATTGATTTCAAACACCTCAAAACCTTGAGAAATAAATCGAGATTTAATATCCTCATTAAAGGCTAAAGACACATCTCCTTCTATGGAAATTTGATTGCTATCGTAGATTAAAATCAGATTGTGAAGTTTATGAAGTCCTGCTAAAGAACAAGCCTCGTAAGAAATTCCCTCTTGCAAATCCCCATCGCCACAAAGACAATACACCTTGTGATTGATTAAATCTTTTCCGAGCAAATTCTCTGCTTTTTTTGCTGCCATCGCAAAACCAACCGCGTTAGCCACGCCTTGTCCCAAAGGACCCGTTGCAATTTCAACGCCTTTGGTTGTAATTTCAGGATGTCCGGGCGTTTTAGAATGAAGCTGTCTGAATTTTTTTAAATCTTCTAAACTTAAATCGTAACCGCAAAGATGTAAAAAACTATAGAGTAAAGCACTTGCATGTCCGCCTGAAAACACTAATCTGTCGCGATTGAGCCAAGAAGGATTTTTAGGATTGTGTTTAAGATGAAGACTTAAAACACTTAAAATATCAGCCAAGCCTAAAGAAGCACCCGGATGTCCGCTTTTAGCCCTTTCAATCATATCCGCACTCAAAAATCTTAAAGTATTTGCTTGTTTTTGCAAAATTGTTAAGTCCATATTATTACCCTTATAAATATTGTTGAATTAAATTTTTTAAATTATGAGCAAGTTTAGAATCAAGTTTTTCTAAATCACATTCTTTTAAGAGTTTTTCTTTTGTTTTAAGGGCTTTTTCTAAACCCATTAAATTCACAAAAGAATTTTTTTGCGTATCATGATGAGTGGGCTTTCCTAAATCTTTCTCATTCATTGTTACATCGATAATATCGTCATTGATTTGGAAAATGAGTCCAAGTTTTAAACCTATTTCATAAATTTTTTTACTTTCTTTAGAAGAAAGTTCGCAAATTTCACAACCCATTTTTAAACTCGCCGCAATGAGTTTTGCTGTTTTGTGAGTGTGTAAAAACTCAAGCTCTTTTAACTTAAGTTTTTTATTTTCAAAATGACAATCCAAAGCTTGTCCTATAATCATCCCTCTAAGTCCAGCATTCAAAGCCAAAGTGTGAATGAGTTTAAGTCTTATGCTTTTTTTTAAATTCAAACGACAAAGCAATAAAAAAGCTTCAGTATTAAGAGCATCTCCAACTAAAATCGCCGTAGCCTCATCATAACTTTTATGTAAAGTCGGGATTGAGCGTCTAAAATCAGCATTATCCATAGCGGGTAAATCATCGTGAATTAAAGAATAAGTATGGATAAATTCAAGGGCTAAAGCAGCATCCAAAGCAACGTTTAAAAGAGAAGGTTTTTTGCTTTCTACAACTTTTAAGAGCAATTGAGCACGAAAATGCTTTCCTCCAGCCTTTAACATTTGCTCTAAGGCTTGATTAAAAAAAGGATGAAAACTCTGTACTTTTGGAAGATTTTTTTCTAAATGGGCTAAAAAAAGCTCTTTTACATTCACTTTGTCAGCCTTATGAAAAATTGAAATTTTCCATCATTGGTATTTGAAAGCTCTGTGCCTGTGTTGAATTGATTCAAAGGAAGTTTATTGCTTTTTCTTTCGATTAAAACATTAAAATCATTGCCTCTAGCAAGAATGTCTTGCAGGGTTTTAAAATCTGTAATGATTTGATTATTCACCCTTAAAATTTTATCTCCCACCATAAATCCTGCTATACTTGCCCTAGAATTAGCATCGATTGAAGTGATGAGCAAGGCAGAATTGACATTCATACCTAAATTGCTTTTAAAGCTTGTTGGAGGCGGTTTTGGTTTATTATCGGGTAATTTAAAATGACTTAAATCTTTTTCAAAAACCATAGTAGAAATATTTAAATCTTGATTATCTCTTAAAACATTAAAATAAAGAGTGCTTCCGCGGTCTGCAAACAAAATTTTTTCATTGAGTTTTCTTAAATCCCTTACAGGCTCACCATCAACACTCACGACCTCATCATTGACTAAAAATTGCCCATTTTTACGCACAACTCCGACATAAATTTTATTTTCTCTTTGTATAAAATCTATACCAATATCGCCCCAATAAGGATCATTGTATTTCATAAAATGCTTTAAATAACGATTGCCGATAAAATCACCTTTATCCAAAGAAATTCCTAGCATATTACAACATGGAGAATTTAAAAGTCCGATTTTTGAATTAAAATCAAGATGGTCTTTTTCATTGATATTGTCTGCTAAATATCCAATATGCCCTATTTGCGGATTTACAGGATCTAAAATTCCAACCCAATCGTTTCGCGTTAAATTTTGCTCATTAATCATATTTGTAGGAATTAAGCTAAAATCTGTTCTGACCAGATACAAATTCAAATAGGGATCATACTTGACATATTTATTCAGCTTGGTATTAGGTGTTTTAAGCACAGCGAGTAAATTTTCACTTAGAGCAAAGGCTGGCATACCCTCATAGGTTAAAATGCTGGCTTTATTTCTTTCAAAACAAGCTATAAAATCTTCTTTTTTAGGTCTTTCAACCCCAAAAATCAAAGAAATAAAAACACAAAATATCCATAAAGCCCTCATCATCACACCTTTCCTAAATTTCCTAAAACATCACTCGCTAAGCTGTTTTTATTTTGAACGACCATTGCTAAAACATCATTGATGGCTGAAATGAGTAAAATTTGTAAAGATTCTTTATCTTCAAGCAAAGAATCATCAATACTCACATCGATAATCTCACCCTTACCATTTGCACTAACTTTAACAAGTCCCGCTCCACTTTTTGCAGTAAATTCTCGATTTTCCAACTCCGATTCTATGCTTTTTGCTTTTTCTTGCACCTGGGCTAAGAGTTCTGTCATTTTCGAAAAATCCATATTTTCAAACATTTATTTTCCTTGATTTAAAATTTCTTTCACAATAATTTTATCATTAAAATCATATTTAACGCCTTGAATTTCTTGATAATTTTCATCACCTTTGCCTAAAATCACTACTAAATCGTCTTTTTCTTTAAGCTCTAAAGCTTTTTTTATTGCCTCTTTTCGGTTCTCAATCAAAAGGGCTCTGTTTTTATCCTTAAAACCTTCTAAAATGTCCCTTATAATTGCCTTAGGATTTTCATCGCGTGGATTATCACTTGTAATGATAGCACGTTTTGCAAAATGCTCCACAACTGCACCCATTAAAGGTCTTTTAGTTCTATCGCGATTGCCCCCAGCTCCAAAAACAACGATGAGTTTTTTATTTTTAAGGGCGTCTAAAACTTTTTCTATGCCATCAGGAGTGTGAGCAAAATCCACAATCACACCTTCGCTCACTTTCTCAACCCTACCGCAAACACCACCAAAATGAGTAATAGCCTTTTCTAAATTCTCTAATTTTGGTTTTACAAGCTCATTGACACAAGCACTTGCGGCTAAGAGATTGTAAAGATTGAAAAGTCCTAACAAAGAAGAATCGATGGTATATTTTTGCTCTTTTGTTGCAACAAGTGCATTGATACCCTCTTCTAAAGCATAGGCTTTGACATGATAATAAGCGGGATTTTCAAGTCCATAGGTAAAGCAATTGCGGACGTTAAATTTAATCATAGCAGAGTCTTTATTGATAAATTTTAGGCTTTCATCTGTGAAAAAACTTTCTTTAGCTTGTTTATAATTTTCAAAAGTTTTGTGAAAATCTAAATGATCTTGAGTTAAATTTGTAAAAATTTTGGCTGTAAAATTAAGCCCTTCAATCCTCTTTTGCACCAAAGCATGGGAGCTGACTTCCATGACAAAAAAATCACATTTTTCCTCACTTGCATGAGATAAATAGGCTAAGGTTTTTAAAATAGGTTGCGTGGTAAGCGATTTTTCATCGATTTGCACCTCATTGACAAAAGCTCCTCTTGTGCCACACAAACCGCATTTAAAGCCTAAATCAAGCAAGATAGAATAAATCGCCGCTGCGGTGGTTGTTTTGCCATTTGTGCCTGTAATACCGATGAGTTTAATGTTTTCATCGATATTTAAAAGCCTTTTGCATTCTTTAATGTCAATGAATCTTGCATGTTTATCTTGAGCCTGTTTAGAAAATTTTTCATTTTGCGAAGTGAGTAAAAAATAACACCCCTCTTCGCATTCTAAAGAATTATCTGTGATAAAATTATCCTTAAGCCTTAAAATCACCTTTAAGTCCTATTAATTTTTTCTGAAGTTTTATAAATTTCTCATTTGTCCAAAAATAAGCTGAAGTGTTTTCTATATAATTAAGAGTTATATCTTCATAGCCATTATCCAAGAGCTTTTCTAAAAATTCTAAAAAATCTTCTTTATTGTCAATCACGAGTTTTCCACTAGAAACTACATTCTCAAAACTTTTTTTAAAACCGATTTTCTCCTCACTCTTTAAAAAATCTTGATAATTTAAAGCATACCCGTCTTCAAATTCTACATTTTGCTCCTCTTTTAATTCTACTGAAGCTAAAATTTTTTCAAAATCCTTCTCTATATGGTGCATTTTATAATGTTGTAAATAAAAATCAAACAATAAAAAAGCCTCTTTTTGGGATTTTAAAGCCAAATCGCAAAGTCCGATGAAGCTAAGCAAATGTTTATTTTTTCGTTTTTTGTAAGCCAAAGAAAAATATATTTTAGCGGTTTTAAAATCTTTTCTATAAAAATGTTCAATACCAAGTTTTTTATAATTTTGCAAATTCTTGTGCTCCGCCATCTAAATTAATGATAGAAATTTCCGGATGTATATCAATCTTAAGTTGTCTTTCAAGCCCGTATTTAAGCGTGGTTCCACTTGCTGCACAACCCTTACAAGCACCGACTAAATGCACATAAACAACACCTTGCTTTATCCCTAAAAATTCAAGCCCTCCCCCATCTCTTTCTAAAATCGGTAAAGTTTTCTTAAGACTTTCTTTTACAGGATTTACAAGCTCTTCATCACTAAAAGGCATCATATTTTATCCTTAAAAAAATTTACTTACTTTAGCGTGATTGTCTTTAAAAAAAGGTAAATAATTAAATTTTTATTCATTTTTTTAATAAATTTTTGATTTTTATCATTTAAAATTTTAATGATTAACATATTTTTACAATTCATTTTAACGGCTTAAATTCTAAAAATTCTATCATCTTTAAAGCATTATTTGTTATAAAATTTGCTTGTTTTAAAAAAATAAAATACAAATTCATTATCTTTGGTATGATAAAAATTTCTATAACAATTAAAATTATCTAAAAAATTTGGTCATAACACATTAAAAAATCATCTTTTAAATTCAAGTTTTGAATCAAGCATTAAAGTATTATCAGTAAATTTTGCCCAAAATAATTCTAAAGCATAAAGTTTAGCATGAGAAAGTCTTGCAAAAGGAAATTTTTTATAATAAATTCGACTCTGCTCTTTACTTGCTTCTTTAAATAAAGCTTTAGCCTGTAAGCCTTTTAACAAAGCGATTTTATCCTCTTTAGCAATGCTTAATGCAATTTTAGGATTTAAAAAAGCAAGTTGAATGTGCTTACTTTCTTCATAAGAAGAAAAAATCAAAGCTAAATTGGATTCATCAAAAGCATAAAAGACATTAGCGATATAAACTTCCTCATCCTCGCGAACTGCTAAAGATAAAAGTTGCATTGATTTAATGTATTCTAAAATTTTTTTATCCATCGGTAAAATTATACTCAAATAAATTTTAAAAAAGCCGATTTGATTCTATGAATTTAAATTTTAGGAGATTTTAATGCAAATTGATGCGAGTAAAAATCAAAATTTTGGTATGGATTATACAACAAAAAGTGGAAAACATCTCTCTTTTTCTATGTTTGATAAACAAAATGTGAGTTACAATAAAAACGAAGAAGGACAAAGTCTAAGCCTAAGAAGACAATACGGCTTTAGCTTTACTTATGAAGGCTCTCAACTCACTCAAGAGGATTTGAATGAAATTAAAAATGCAATGAAAGATGTTGAACCTATGATACAAGAATTTTTATCTCAATCTAAAGTCGGAGAGCTTAATCCTCAAAGTTTTATTGAAAATGCAATGCAAATGGCAAAACTCTTGCCTAGTCCAAAAGATGAAAATCATCAAAATGCCATTATGGATAATTTTACAAACAAATTAGAAAATCTTTTAAAACAAAATCAAACAACAAATCAAAGTCAAAACAGCTCTATGCTCGAAGATAGTAAAAAACTCTTAGAAGAGCTCTTAAAACAAATGAAAAAACAGCTTGAAGAATTTAATAAAACCCAAAACAAAAAAGATGATGGAAATTTTGATTTTTATGCCTAACTTCGAATTCAATCTGCTTCAATCTCTAAAATTTAGTTAAAAATAATCTCATAATGAGTTAAATTTTATGAGATTTGAAGTCAAAATAAACTTTCTTTTATTTAAATTTTGAAGTAAAATTTAGAAAGTAAAAGGTCAATGTCGTTTTATTGTATTTTTTACCATTAAATTTTCACAAAATTTTATGTTTATTGTTATGCTTCTCATTAACAAAATAAAGATGAAATATTTATGTAAGATTTTACTAAATTCTAAAATAAATTAAAAATATCCCATTTAATTATTTTTAATTTATTTAGCTATAATGAGTTAAAAGGATTTATCGTGCAAGAAAATGAAATTTTAGAAAATATGCTCAAACTACAACAAAAACTCAACGATGAAACAAACGGCTTAGGTTGGGAAAATGGCTATACAAAAGAAGGTAAGCTCATAAGCTTTAGACGTTGCATTTATATGGAATGTGCTGAACTTATGGATTCTTTTACTTGGAAGCATTGGAAAAACATTCACACTCCTACAAATTGGGAAAATGTCCGCATTGAGATTGTTGATATTTGGCATTTTATTTTAAGTCTTGTGCTTGAAACTTATCATAATAAACATCACAGAGATTTTAATTTTATAGCTATGGAACTTAGCTCAATCAATGTTTTTAAAGATTTTTGCAAAGAGGAAAGCACACCGAATGAAAATGATATTTATGGCATTTTAAACGATATTGAATTGATTATCCATAAATGCAGTGGTTTTGGTCTTGATTTGTGTGAGCTTTTATCTGCTTATTTCACTCTATCCATAAAATGTGGCTTAAATTTAGAAAGTCTCTATAAAATTTATATCGGTAAAAATGTCCTCAATGCCTTCAGACAAGATCATGGCTATAAAGAAGGTCTCTACAAAAAAAAATGGAATGGTAAAGAGGACAATGAAGTCTTAAATGAAATTTTAAAAAATGAGTTCAGCTATGATGCGATTTATCAGAGTTTAAAAAAATATTATGAGAAGGTTTTATGATTGAAATTTTACAACTCTCTCTTAGGGATTTTTTTACCTTAAAATTTTTAAAATATACTCTTGTGCCTTTTATTGTGAGTTTTATTTTTTTAGGAATCTTTGCCTTTTTTGGCTTTTCGCTTTTGCTTGAATACTTCAACACTCTCTTTGGTGAAGGAAATGAAATTTTAGCTTGGTTTTATTCTTTTGCTTTTATCCATTTTTTAATAGGAGTTTTAAGTTTTTTGCTCACTTCTTTTGTGTTTATATTTGCTTCGGTTTTTTTAGCAATCCTTATCACCTCTTTTCTTACACCCTATATCGCTTCACAAATCAATGCAAAATATTATCATCACGAGCTTAAAAACAAGGTTTCAATCTTAAAAGTCTTTCTTCATATGCTTTGGATTTTAATCAAATTCATAGGGCTTTTTATCCTTGCAACCCTTTTGCTTTTTTTGCCTTTTATCAATCTTTTTGTTTATTATGTTGTGATTTATTATCTCTTTCATAATTTTTTGATTTTAGATGTATCAAGCTCAATCCTCAATCAAGACGAATTTAAAAAATTTTGCTCACAATCCTCTGCACTTGAATTTAAATTCAGCACTCTTTGCTTTTATATCATCTCGTCAGTGCCATTTTTAGGGATTTTATTGCAAGTGTTTTTTGTGATTTTTCTCACGCATCTTTTTTATCAAAAAGTTTTGAATTTAAATCACAAGGTTCTAAATGATGATGATACAAATAAGCCCTAAGCAATCTTGGAATTTTAGCCTGACGGCATTTTTCCTTAAAGCTCTTAGGCAATTTCTCACATAATTCATAATTAAAAATCAAAGCCCTCTCATCATTCAAACCCTGTTTAAAATAAACAATACCCACTTTTGAACTCACGACACAATCACCCTTTAAAGCCTCTTTTCTTTGTGCCCAACTCATGACAACGCCTCTTTTTTTTACAGCCTTAGAAATAAGACTTTCATGTTTTTTGCAAATTAAAATTCCTTTAAATTCTAAAATTTCGCTTTCTTTTTCATCGCCTAAAAAATCTTGCAAATCCTTACCAAGATACTCAAAACTTTTTTTAACCCCTTTAGAAAATTGCGTGATAAAATCTTTTGCAAAATGTTTTCTTATAAAATTTCTAAAATATTTTTCATTCTCATTGCTCTCATCGTTAAAATATTTTATTTTTCTTTGTTTTAAAAATGCTAAAATTTCATCTTTACTGACAAAAAGCAAGGGACGCACAAGAGTGAAAAATTCACATTTTTCTCTGTCTTTCATTCCTATGAGTTCAGCCAAACCCGCCCCCTTTGAAAACTGCATCAAAAACCACTCAAAAAGGTCATTAAGCTGGTGAGCTAAGATTAAATTTTGATATTGCTCCTCGCAACAAAGTTTCTCAAAAAAAGCATATCTAAAATCTCTGGCTTGTTTTTCAAAATTATTTTTAAAATAAGGTGCATTTTGAATGAAAATTTTTTTATGAAATTTTTGAGCCAAATGCCTCGCTTCAAGCTCTTCTGTGTCGCTATGAATCCTTGTTTTATAATTGATAAAAACCAAGTCAAATTCAATATTAAAATCCATCAAAATATAAAAAAGAGCTGTAGAATCACTTCCATAAGAAAAAGCAAGGAGATTTTTTTGCCCCCTAAGTGCTTCTAAAATTTCATTTTTAATCATCAATTTTTCTTAAGGCTCTTGCAAGAAGTTTTTTATCCAAACTTTGCAAAATTTCACACTCATAAAGCTCTCCCATTTCCAAAGTTCCGCATAAACTTTCATTGATGAGAATCTCTCCATCAATATCTCTATCCCATCTTAAATCTTTTCCAGCAATAAAAAATTCGCCCTCGCTGCTTTTACCTGTGCAAAAAACCTTGCGAATTTGACCAAGTTCTCTCTTAAAACTTTTTTCTGTGCTTTCATCGACAATTTTTTCTAAAATTTTAAGCCTTGATTGTATGATTTTAGGACTAATTTGTTGCATATTAAAAGCAGGAGTTTGCTCTTCTTTAGAATATGCAAAAACACTGATTCTATCAAAATGAAATTCTTTAACAAATTCACAAAGTTCTTTAAAATCCTCCTCATCTTCAAAGGGATGTCCTACGATAAAACCCGTTCTTAAAAAACTATCCGGTGCGGCTTTCATTAAATTTAAAAGCTTTTTAAGTCTTGATTTTGTGCTCCCTCGTTTCATAAGTTTGAGCATTTTATCACTAATATGTTGCAGAGGCATATCAAAATAATTGACAAAAATTTTAGAATCAATAATCCTTTGTATCAAAGCCTCACTCAAACTTGTAGGATAAAGATATAAAATTCGTGCTGCTCTTATACCTTTGATTTTTTCAAGTTCATCAATCAACGCAATCAAGCCATTTTTAACGCCTTTATCCAAAAGATAAGAACTGCTATCTTGTGCAATGAAAGAAAAATCCTTATAACCTCGCAAAACAAGTTCTTTAACCTCCTTAACCACACTTGAAATTTCTCTAGATTTTAACCTGCCTTTAAAACTTGGTATTGCACAAAATGAACATTTTTGATTGCAACCTTCAGAAATTTTGATGAAAGTATGAAAATTTGAACCCGTGATTAAACGTTGAGTTTCTTCACTTTGCAAATAAACCTCAGGTGAAAATAAATTTTGTCTTTTAAGAATAAGCTCATCGATTTTTTCATAATCCCCCACTCCCGTAAAAAGATCCACTTCAGGCAATTCTTTCATCAATTTATCTCTATATCTTTGCATCAAACAGCCGGTTACGACTAAGAGTGAATCCTTCTTACGTTTTTGATGCAAACTTAAAATAGCATGAATGCTTTCTTTTTTTGCACTTTCTATAAAACCGCAAGTATTAACGATAAGCACATGGGCTTCACTAGGCTCATCGGTGAGCTTGTATTTGCTCAATCTTCCTAACATAATCTCACTATCAACCAAATTTTTATTACAACCTAAAGATAAAATATAAAGTTTTTGCATAAGTTCTGCCTTAATTTTTTTCGCATTATACCTAAAAATTTAAATTTTCTTTGACGCATAAAAAATTCATCATACAAATCAAGTGTAAAATTGAGAAATAATTGTATAAAAATTCCTTAAAATTTAAGAAAAATGGCATTGTTTTTTTAATCAATACAAGTTTTAATCACTGCTAAAGTTTGTTTGGGCTAAAATATTAATTAATTTTATTCTACGAGAAGATTTTATGGATAATTACGAATTGAGCGAACTTTTAAAAAATCTTAAAAATAAAATAAACAATATTGCTTCAATCATCAAGCCTGAAAATTTAAAAACAAGACTTGATGAACTCTTAAAGCTTGAAAATTCTCCTGATTTTTGGCAAGATATTAAAAAAGCCGGACTCATAGGCAAAGAAAAGAATCAACTCACCCTCTTGCTTAAAAATTATGAAGAGGCTTTTAATTCCCTTAAAGATACTGAAGAACTCTTTGATTTAGCCAATGCAGAAAATGACAATGAAACCTTAGAAGCTTTATTTAATGATGTTCCAAAGCTTGAAGATACTATCACAAAACTCGAAATTTCAATGCTTTTAAGCGGAGAAAATGACAATAAAAATGCTATTGTTTCAATCCATCCGGGAGCTGGTGGAACAGAGAGCAATGATTGGGCTAGTATGCTTTATAGAATGTATTTGAGATTTTGCGAAAGGGAGGGTTTTAAGGTTGAAACCTTAGATTTTCAAGAAGGAGACGAGGCGGGACTTAAAGATGTGAGTTTTTTGGTTAAGGGGGAAAATGCTTACGGCTATTTTAAGGCTGAAAATGGAATTCATCGTCTTGTAAGAACCAGTCCTTTTGATAGTGCTGGACGTAGGCATACAAGCTTTTCTAGCGTGATGGTGAGTCCGGAGCTTGATGAAGATATAGAAATAGAGATTGAAGAAAAAGATATAAGGATTGATTATTATAGAGCAAGTGGTGCGGGGGGACAGCATATCAACAAAACCGAATCGGCTGTGCGTATCACTCATATGCCCAGTGGAATTGTCGTGCAATGTCAAAATGATAGAAGTCAGCATAAAAACAAAGCCACAGCTTTTAAAATGCTAAAATCGCGTCTTTATGAGCTTGAGCTTTCAAAACAACAAGATAAAGCCAACCAAAATGAAAAAAGTGAAATTGCTTGGGGGCATCAAATCCGCTCCTATGTGCTTTTTCCCTATCAACAAGTTAAAGATAATCGCTCAAATGAGTCTTTTTCTCAAGTCGAAAATATACTTGATGGAGACATTAAAAAACTCATTGAAGGGGTTTTGATTGCTCTTAAGAATTGATTTGTTTCTTAAATTTTATCTGTAGGAATGTGTTATGATTGTCAATCAAACTTATGAGATTGATTCTTGTGATGATGTTGAACTTGAACTCAAAAGAGAATCCAAACTTGAATTCAGACTTTGTTTTGATGATGAAAAAGTTATACAAACTTTGTTTTTTATCATACCCGGATGCGGAGGGGATGCAGATTCAAATTATAGAGAGCATTTAGCTTCTTTTGTGGCTGAAAATTTCAATGTGGCTGTGGTGAGTGTGAATTATCATTGTATAGGCAATCGCCCTCAAACAGGAGCAAAAGCTTATTTTGATGAGATTGACACACTTATCATCAATGAACATTTAAAAGTCTTTAAACTCAATCATAAAATACCCTCAAAAACAATGGATATTGAAACGATGCATAAAGAATTTATGGCTTTTGATGAACTCATACAGGCTCAAAAAGATGCAGGAAAAATTGCTCAAAATTATATTCTTAAATTTCCTATCTCCTTCATTCCCACCAAAAACGAATACCAAAATTTTGGCATTATGCAAGCACAGGATTTAATCAATGCTTTGCTTTATATCAAAGCTAATCCGCCTTTTAGTCTAAGGAGGGGGGGGGATTTGCGTGTGATTATGCTAGGAAGCTCACACGGAGGATATTTAGCTCATTTAACTGCTAAGATTGCACCCTATCTCGTTGATGCTGTGATTGATAATTCTTCTTATGCAAAATTCTCTTGGCATTATATTGGTTTTGGAAAGGAGATTGATTTTATAAGTATAAAATATAGAGAAGTAAATCCTATTATAGGTAAAAACACCTATATTTATCCCTTTAGCAAAACCCTTTGGACGAGCAATCAACATTCTAAGAATTTCTTTTCTCCTACAAGAAGGCAAATCAGAAATATTTTAGAACCTCATCATCTTAAAATTCAAAGCAAATATCCTAAGCCCTATTATGTCAGCTATCATTCTTTATATGATACAATCATAGCACCACCACAAGAAAAAGCTGAACTCTATAAAATCTTAAAAGATTTAAATTTCAATGCAAGATTAAGAATGATTTGTTCTGCTGATGAAATTGATGGGAAATTTATAAAAAATTTAAGTCATGGAATGGGAATGAGTCTAAAGACTTTGATTTTAAAAGAATTGCCCTTAATGCTTGAAAATTTAAAACAAAATCCTAAACAACAATGGGACAATACAAGCATTAGCTATCCTTGTGAAGATACAATCTATCATTTTAGTCAAAAAGAAGCTAAGATAGTTTTAGAATGCGAGGAGTTAAAGAAATAAATTTATATTTAATTATACATTGAGATAAATTATAATTTAACCCGATTATGCTTTATAAAAACTCTTAAAATTATAATGAGTTGATTTGTTATTTTAAGTCATTTTTGTTTTAAAATTTAATGCTTTATTTTTTATCTCTTAAAATAATATGAAAATTATAAATAAAATTAAAAAAATTTTATGCCTTGTTTTTATGTTTTATTTTCTCAAATATGTTTGAGACTTTTAAGTCTTGTTATAAAATCAATTTTTTACGAATAAGCTAAAAAATTAACTTAATTGAGATATATTTTGATATTTTTATACTTTTAGGAATTTAATGCTTGAACATTTTAGTTATGGTTCTCTTTTTATGATAAGTTTTCTCTCAAGCACTCTTGTGCCTCTTGCAAGTGAGGCTTTTGTTTTAGCTTTTATAAAACTTGATTTTAACCCTTACATCGTGCTTTTTATCGCAACTTTTGCAAATACTTTAGGAAGTTTAAGCACTTATTTTCGCATTATAATTCAATCAAGTTTTTATATATTCAGTCCATTTGGCGACGCAAGAAAGTAGGCGTTTCAATCTGTGCCATCATCTCTTCATCATAACCCCCACTGATTTTTTTAAGATTGATGTAAGGATTTTTCTTATTCTGTGTTTCTGCATTGTTTTTAGGCTCGTTTTCATTAGATTTATCTTCAAATCCTGTCGCAATAATCGTTACTTCAACCCTATCTTCCATGCTATCATCAATAGTTGTTCCCCAGATAATCTTAGCATTTTCATCAACAATTTCTTGCACACTATTTGCAGCAGCAGAAATTTCAAAGAAAGAACACTCTGAACTTGTTTTAAAGTGTAAAATCACACCTTTAGCCCCCCTAATATCCATACCATCAAGTAAAGGAGATTCTAAAGCATTAGATAAAGCTTCTTCTAAGGCATTTTCTCCTGAAGAACTTCCCGTTCCCATCAAAGCAAGTCCTCTATGACTCATAATCGTTCTAACATCAGCAAAATCGACATTTATATCGCCATTATCCATCAATATAGACACCATTCCCCTTACGGCACGGGCTAAAATATCATCAACAAGCTTGAAAGCATCTTTAATCCCAGCTTTTTTATCGATAATGCTTAAGAGCTTTTCATTTTGAATAACCAGTATAGAATCACTTTCTTTTTTAAGTTCAGCAAGTCCATTTTCAGCAAGTTTTCTTCTTTGTTTTCCCTCAAAATTAAAAGGCATGGTTACCACTGAAACGGTTAAAGCTCCAATCTCTTTTGCGGCTTGAGCGATGATAGGAGTTGCACCGGTTCCAGTGCCTCCACCAAAACCAGAAGCGATAAAAACTATATCACTTTGACTCAAAGCAGCTTTTATTTCCTCAAAACTTTCTCTAGCACTTTCAGCCCCTACTTCAGGTTGCATTCCAGCACCCAAACCCTTTGTTTTCTTTTCTCCAAGTTGAATTTTAGTTTTAGCTAAAGAATTTGCAATAGCTTGTGCATCAGTATTTGCTGCAATCAAATCCAAATCATTAAGTCCCATTTTTATCATATGATTAATCATATTACCGCCGCCGCCGCCGCAGCCTATTACCTTTATTTTTGCACCCTTGCTGTGTTGAACTTCCTCGACTAAAAATTCACTCATAAAATTCTCCTTGTTAGAATTGATTCATAATTTTGTTCCAAACCTTAGAAAACATACTTGTTTTTTTCTGTTTGGACTCTTTAAAATCCAATTGCTCTTGTTGCAATGCAATTGTATCATTTTCTTGCAAATCTTGGTTAAAAAAATCAGTTTTTATTTCATTTTCTTGTTGTTCTTTTTGTGAAATGGAATTTGATTTGATTTGATGATTGAAATTTTCAATCTCACCTTTATATCTTAACTTTTCATTAGAGTCAAGCTCATAAGGGGTAAAATACCCCGCCCCATAAAGACAAAGCCCAATTGCACATGTATTTTCAGGATCATTAAAAATTTCACTAAAACCCATAATCAAATCCTTTCTAGCTGTTGCTAAACGAATGGATTTGTTATCAAAAATCGAAGGTGCTAATTCATCAATTCCGGCTAATTTTGTCATACCACCCGTTAAAACCACTCCTGCACCTATGGTATTTGCATAACGATTTTCACTTAGAATTTTCGCTAAAATCATTAAAGTTTCTTCAGCTCTTGCATAAATCACATTTGAAATAATATCTAAAGAAACTTCATTGACTTTTCTTTCATCACCCATAGAAGGAATTTGAATCAAAGAATTAGGCTGTTGGCTTAGTGCAGCATAATTAAGCTTGATTTTCTCTGCTTCCTTAAGAGGAGTGTGTAAAGCCATAGACAAATCTTGAGTGATATTAATAGAACCAATTTGCAAACAATCATTATAGCGAATGGAATTTCCCATATGCACAACCATATCGCAAATAGCTCCTCCCATATCAATCAATACGGCTCCAAGCTCCTTTTCACTATCATCTAAACACGCTATGGCAGAAGCATAACCCGATAAAACAATATTATCCACCCTTAAATCTGCAAGCTCAACAGCTTTCTTAAGATTCTTAATATGAGATTCTTGAGAAATGACAATATGAGTTGAAACCTCTAAACGATTGCCACTCATTCCTAAGGGATCATCAACATGTTCTAAATCATTGACCTTAAAATTATAAGGTAAAACATGGATAATTTCATAACCACTTGGTAAATTCGCTGTATGCTTAGCAGTACTTACAGCACGATGAATTTCTTTAATGCCTATTTCATGATTAGGAATATTCACAACGCCTACACTATCGACACTTTTGGTATAAGCACCAGAAATTGAAACAACGACCTTATCATAATGCACCCCGGACATCATTTCAGCACTTCTAACAGCTTCTTCAATGGATTTTGAAGCAAGTTCTATATTGGTAATGGCACCCTTTTTCACCCCATTAGTTTTGGCTTTCGCAAAGCCGATAATCTTCAAACCCTCTTCATCTTTTTGTGCAATTATTGCACAAGTTTGCGTTGAACCTAAGTCAATTCCTAGTATATTCAAGATGATTTCCCTTTATAATAAATTTTAATTGGATATTCTTTTTTAAGTTTTTCAACAAGTTCTTGTTTGATTTCATTGGCTTTTAAATTCTTTAAATTTTGTTCGAGCATAGTTTTATACTGCTGAATTTTTTCTGGATTTGGCATTAATTTTTGTGCATTAATCTTATAAAGTATAGCTTTATCATCATTTAAAAGCACATAAGATTTGTTTTCATCAGAATTGAAAACATTCATTAAAAAATAACTGAATTGAGAATCATTGAGAATTTTTTCATCAATTTTTTGTGAATCTCTTTGAGAATCTCGACTAAAAAATCCTATATTTGTCCCCTTAAAAGTTTCTAAAGAATTTTGGGCTTTTTGTTTAAGAATTTCCCGTGCTTTTTCACTCAAATAAATCGGCAAAACCTCTTCTTTTGCCTCTTCAAAATTCTTAATACGTGCAGGATTAACCTGCTTAAGCTTAATGATATTATAACCTTTTGCAAATTCAAAAGGTCTTAAAATATCGCCATTTTTAGCTTTTGCTAAAAGTTCAAGCGGATAATACACATCATTATCTGTGATATTTAAATCTTTTTGAAAGGCTATTTTACCATCTTTGAGTTCTAAAAATTTTTCATTGGCAACATTTCTAAGTTTATTTAAAGCATAAGCCTTGATTACATCATCTTTTGCTTCTTCAAAGCTTAAAATTTTACCATTAAAATCCTTATACTTAGAATTATCCTCATTATAAAAAGCTTGAAGTTCTTTATCATCGTAATTTTGCTCATCAGGTTTTAAAAAATAACTTGAAATTTCATAAATTCTTTGAGTTTTAAAATCCTCTTTATGCTCCTCCCAAACTTTTTTAAGCTCCCCTTCGTCAATTTTAATATCTTTTTGATTGAAATCAATTTCTTCTATGCTTAAAGAATCTCTCATAAAATAGCTTGATGCAAGCATTTTAAATTCCTCTTCTTTTTGAGGTAGGTTAAAAATTTGATTAAGTTTATTGATAATAACTTCATTTGAAAGACCTTGCTCGTAGTCTTTTGTGCTGATATGATTGAGTCTTAAAAGCTCATAATAAATGCTTTTGTCAAAATCCCCGTTTTGATTTTGAAATGCAGGAGTATGAGCGAGTTCTTGTAAAATTTCATTTTCGCTTGAAGTTAAACCTAAATTTTTAGCAAAATTAAGCAAGAGTTTATCTTCAATCAAAGAGCTCAAAGCCATATTTTCTACATTTTCTTTTAATTTTTCATCTTTTTCTAAGGCTCCGTTGCTGATTTGATTATAATAGCCAAAAATTTGATTGTATCTCATATTAAATTCACTAAAAGTGATTTTTTCATCGCCTACAACTGCAACCGATGAGCTGCGGTTAAGATTAAAATCATAAGCACCCCAACCTGCAAAACCAGCTCCAACAAAGGCAATGACACTAATCCATATCGTAATAACAAGATATTTTTTATGATGCTGCATCCAAGTAAGCATAAATGATATTCCTCGATTAAATATAAGCACATATTTTAGCAAATGAGTGTTTAAGTAGAGTTTAATTATTGAATTTTTTTTAATTTTTTATAACAGATTTTTGATATAATTATACTTTAAAAAATAAAAAATTTAGGATAAAAATTTGCAAATTCCTCACACACCTGTATTATTAGAAGAAGTGAAAGAAATTTTTAAAAATTGCGACGAAGGTGATTTTTTAGATTGCACCTTAGGCTATGCAGGACATAGTAAAAATTTGCTTAAAACACACTCAAAACTTCACCTTATAGGTTGCGATCAAGACATAAACGCCCTTGAATTTTCTAAAAAATCTTTAGAAAATTTCAAAGAAAGAATACAATTGTATCATTGTAATTTCAGCGAAATTTTAGATAAAATTCACACAAATAATTTAAGAGGTATTTTAGCAGATATTGGGGTTTCGTCTTTGCAACTTGACAAAAATGAAAGAGGTTTTGCTTTAAATTCTGATTTTTTAGATATGAGAATGAATCAAGATTCTCCTCTAAGTGCCTATGAAATTGTGAATTTTTATCCTAAAGAAAAACTTGCTTTTATTTTTAAAGAATATGGAGAATTAAAAGACTCTGAATTTCTGGCTCATAAAATTTGCGAACAAAGGGCTAAAAAAGAGATTAAAAGTGCTAAAGAGCTTTTTGAAATTATCGGTAAAATGAGATTTGATAACAGAAAAATTTTGAAAGCAACCCTACTTTTTCAAGCCTTAAGAATCGAAGTCAATCAAGAGCTTGACGCACTCAATCGTTTTTTAATGCGTTTAGAAAATTTAAGACTTAAAGATTGTATTTTGGCAATCATTTGCTTTCATTCTTTAGAAGATAGAATGGTCAAAAATTTTTTTAAAAAATGGAGCAAGGCTTGTATTTGTGATGATTTAGCTTTAAAATGTGAATGCGGGGCAAATCATAATTTAGGTAGAATTTTAAGTAAAAAACCCATTGTGCCAAGTGAGGATGAAAAAAGGAATAATTCTCGTTCAAGTTGTGCTAAGATGCGTGTTTTTCATTTTCAAAATTAAGGGTAAAATGTGCTAGAAGATGATTTTTTAAAAGAAAGACAAAACATAAGAGAAAAAATGCTTAAATATTCAAGGGCTATCAATCAAGGAAAGCCTTTAGATGAAGAATTTAAAGATGAATTTTCTAGTGATGATATTTTAAGAAGAAGGTTTAAAAACAAAAAAAGATTGTCTTTAGAATCTTTTGAAGAAACAAAGGATTCTAAAACTTCTAATATTTATCTTAAAGAAGATTTAATCAATGTTAAATTAGAAGAAAAACAAAGTCTAGCCCTTAAAATTTTATCCCATTTAAGCAAAAAAAAAGAAAAAAAGAAAAATGAAAAAATAGACAAAAAGACAAAAAAAATTTTTAATTTTTCTCTTAAAAAGAAAAATGATAAAAAAATACTTGAAAAACCCCATTTAAAGGAAATTCCAAAAGAAGAAATAGAAAAAAAATCAAACATCTTTGATAAAAAAAATACAACGCAAAAAAACGATTTAAAAGAAAAAATTATAGAAAAAAATGAGATTAAAACTCAAAATTTAAAAAAAGATTCAGAATTAAAAACTGACATTAAAACCAAAAAAAATATTACAAATCTTAACATTGAAAAAAAAGATGAACATATAAAAAACATCAATGAAGACAATGAAAAAACAAAAAATGTCTTGCTAGAAGGTTTTAGTGCAGCAACAAAAGAGGATAGAAATCTCAACTCTAATCACTTGCTTTTTGCGATTTTATTTGTAAGTTTTGCTTTATTTTTGTTTGCTCCTCAAATTTATATAAGGAATCAAATTTATTATTTAAGTCGTGAAATTGCCTCACTTAGAGCTGAAGAAAGTGTTTTAAATGAAGAGAGTAAGGAGCTTAAAAGAAAGCTTGAAAATATGCGTTTTCAAAATCAAATTTTAGATTATTTAGAATAAAAATTAAATTTGAAAAATACAAGATATGTAAATAAAACCTTGATAAATATTAAGCAAAATTTGGATTAAAATCCTCTTTTTTAAAATCATTTAAATTTTTAAATTCAATCATAATAAAATATTTTATTTACAAATTTAAACGCTATAATAAAACAAAATTTTAAAACATTTTTTATTATAAATTCTTCAACAATTCCCTATCTAAATATCTTTCTAATTTATCAGCAAAAATCGTGATTATGGTTTTATTTTTTACCCTTTGTGCTAATTTTAAACTCGCCATTAAATGAGCTCCTGATGAAATTCCTGCTAGAATTCCTTGTTTTGAAGCCAAAATTCTTACACCCTCTAAGGCTTCTTCATCGCTGATTTTAATCACTTCATCAATTAAATTTATATCCATATTTTTAGGGATAAAATCATTGCCTATGCCCTCAATTTTTGAACAAATGTTTTGACTATTTCCACCGATAATTGAATCTAAAGGGTCGCAAAGTATGGCTTTAATCTTAGGATTTTTTTCTTTAAGATATTGAGCAATTCCGCTAAAAGTCCCACCACTTCCAGCCCCACATACAAAATAATCAATCGCACCCTTGCAATCTTTATAAAGCTCTTTTGCTGTCGTTGAATAATGTGCCTTTGGATTATCTGGATTGTCAAATTGAGATAAACTGACGCTATGTTTAATTTCAGCTAAAAGTTCTTTGGTTTTGTTGATTGCTCCTTGCATACCTTCTTGAGCAGGAGTATTAATAATCTTTGCTCCTAAAGCCTTCATAAGAATTTGCTTTTGAGATGAAAATTTACTCGGCACAACCATAATGCAAGGATAATTATATTTTAAAGCCCCTAAAGCAATGCCAAGCCCTGTATTCCCAGCTGTTGGTTCTATAATCACACTTCCTTTTTTTAAAACACCCTTTTTTTTAGCCTGTTTAACCATATAAAGCCCTATGCGGTCTTTAACGCCACCGGCAGGATTTAAGAATTCACATTTTCCTAAAATTTTATTTTGATTAGGAATAGAAATTTTTCTAAGATGAAGCAAGGGCGTGTTTGCAACAATTTCACTTAAATCTTTAATCAACATCTTAAGACTTTTTAGCTAAATCAATAGCTTGAGTTAAATCTGCTATCAAATCATCTGCATCCTCAATGCCTACGGATAATCTTATGAGATTTTCTTTGATACCGATTTTTTCTCTAATCTCCTTTGGAATTGAAGCATGAGTCATAGAAGCAGGGTGGCAAAGTAAAGATTCTACGCCTCCTAAAGACTCTGCTAAAACGATGATGCGAGTGTTTTGACATAATCTTTTATAATCATATTTTTTATTGAGTTCAAAGCTTATCATTCCACCACCTGCTTTGGCTTGAGCTTTTTGAATTTCATAACCTTCATCACTCTTTAAAAAAGGATAATACACCCTATCAATTGCCTTATGCTTTTCTAAAAAATTTGCAATTTTTAAAGCATTTTCGCAATGTTTTTGCATTCTAAGTCCAAGAGTTTTAATCCCTCGCACCAGCAAAAAACTATCAAAAGGGGCTAAAACTGCACCTATGGAATTTTGTAAAAATCCTATCCTCTCTGCTAAATTTTTATCCTTTGTAACAATGAGTCCAGCAACCAAATCACTATGCCCACCCAAATATTTAGTTGCTGAATGCACTACAATATCAACCCCTAAATCCAAAGGTTTTTGTAAATAAGGAGTCATAAAAGTGTTGTCAATGATGCTTAAAATTTTATGTTTTTTTGCGATTTTTACAAGTTCTTTGATTGAAACCACTTGCATCAGCGGATTTGCAGGGGTTTCAAAAAATATTGCTTTCACACAAGAATCGATTTTACTTTCTAAAAGTTTAACATCTCTCATATCAATGATTTCATAAGTGATTTCAAAATTTGAAAAGACCTTATCTAAAACCCTGAAAGTTCCGCCATATACATTACTTGAGATTAAAATTTTATCTCCACTTTTAAACAAACTAAACGCACAAGAGCTTGCTGCCATTCCTGAAGCAAAAGCAAAGCCAAATTGACCATTTTCTAATTCTGCTATGAGCGTTTCTATAGCATCTCTTGTGGGATTTTTTGTGCGCGAATACTCATAACCTGAATTTTGACCCAAAGCCTGTTGTGCATAAGTTGAAGTTTGATAAATAGGGAAATTAACAGCCTTGGTTCTAGGATCTGTTGTCGCTCCGCCGTGAATGAGTAATGTGTCCATTTTATAATTTTTCATAAAAATTTCCCTTTCTTAAGGATTATAAAGATAAAAAATATCCTAGTTTAGCCACAAAAAACTTAAGCTATACTTAAAATTTGATTAAATGGATATAACTTTATAATATAATTAAGTGCAAAAATTTTAGATATTTTTTAACTTTTGAATTTTAATTGTCTAGAATTTTAAGATAAATTTTACTCTTTTAACTCAATTTTCAATTGAAATTAAATTCATTCAGCTTCATTGATATACAATGATGATTTTTCAAAAAAGCTTAAATCATTTTAAATTAAAAAACTTAATTTTTTATTATTTTAACTTTTATTTAAGAAATATTTGCTAAATTTTCAAAATTAAAAAGTATTTTACACAAAAAGGAGGAATTTATAATGCAAACTCAAGCTTTACAAATTAAATTCGCTCTTTTTATTTTTATGTCTTCTGCAATGATGTGCCTTTTGGCACTATAATACAAATCTACATTAATATTTAATCCATTGATTATATTTATTTAAAAACTCTAGGTTGTAGTTTATTTAAACTACTGAGAAATATTGATTTTGCTAAAAGGCGAATTTTATGAAAAAAATTAACATTTTATTGATTGCAAGAAGGAGTTGCTAAGTGGGCACTAAAACTAAAAAACAAATCCGTTTTAATGCTTTTGAGATGAATTGCATCACGCATTTAAGTCCGGGTTTATGGCGTTATCCTAATGATGAGTCTTTGCGTTATAAAGATATTGAATATTGGCAAAATATTGCAAAAATTGCTGAAAAAGGACTTTTTGATGCAATTTTTATTGCCGATGTTTTAGGGGTGTATGAGCTTTATCAAAACAACGATATAAACGCACTTGCATACGCTGTGCAAACTCCTGTTAATGATCCTGTGCAACTTGCAGCTATTGGTGCAGCTGTAACGAAAAATTTAGGTTTTGGCATTACTGCAGGTGTGCCTTTTGAACATCCTTTTCCTTTTGCAAGGAGATTAAGCACTTTAGATCACTTAACTAAGGGACGCGTGGGTTGGAATATCGTTACGGGCTATCTTCCAAGTGCAAATAAAAATATGGGCACAAAAGAACTTCCGCACGATGAAAGATATGAAGTTGCTGATGAATATATGGAAGTGATTTATAAGCTTTTAGAAGGAAGTTGGGAGGATGATGCGGTGATTTTAGACAGACAAAGTGGAAAATTTGCAAATGCGGATAAAATTCATCACATAGGACATAAGGGCAAATATTTCGAAGTTCCCGGAATTCATGTTTGTGAGCCGAGTTTGCAAAGAACTCCTGTGCTTTTTCAAGCAGGAAATAGCCCCAGAGGTCTGCAATTTGCCGCACAAAATGCAGAAGCCATTTTCATTTCTCCTATGACAAAAGAATACACAAAAACCGCAGTCAAACGCGTGAGAGAAGCTCTTATAAAGGCTGGACGCGACCCTTATAGTGCTAAAATTTATGTCTTAGCCTGTGTTGTTACAGACCAAACGCAAAGACTCGCAGAGGCTAAATATAAAGATTTATTGCGTTATGTCAATGAAGAGGGTTCTTTAGTGCTTAATTCGGGTTGGCTTGGAGAGGATTTAAGCAAATACAATCTTGATCAGCCCCTAACGCAAATTAAATCAAATGCAATGTTAGGAAAAGTTGAAGAATACACTCACAGCAAAACTGATGATGGGAAAGAATGGACCTTAAGAGAGCTTATCAAAGTTGGAGGAATTGGAGCTTTAGGACAAAAGATTATAGGGGGAGCTAAGGAGGTTGCTGATACACTTGAAGAACTTGTCAATGAAGCTGACGCTGATGGTTTTAATCTCGCTTATGCGACCACACCCGGAACCTTTGAAGATATTGTTGAATTCATTGTTCCTGAACTTCAAAAAAGGGGAGTGTATCAAGAAGAATACGCTCAAGGAACTCTACGCAATAAGCTTTTTGGTAAGGGCGATAGATTGCCAAATTCTCACAGAGGAGCAAAATATCGTGTTGGAGGAGAGCTTTCAAGTATAAATGATTATGCAAATACAGGCAGAAAATATTAATTAAAAGGAAATGATATGCTTTATAATGGACTAAAAGATGGGATATATATATTGCACGAAAATCCAGAATGGATTGCACCTTTTAAAGAGGCTTTTGAACGGGCGGAAATACCTTTTGAAGAACTCATTCTTACAAAAGGGAGTATTAATCTTGATATTGCACCACCTCAAGGTGTGTTTTGGAACAGAATGAGTGCCTCTTCACACACAAGAAATCATACTCATTCAAAAGAATATGCTCGTGCGGTATTATCTTGGTTACAAACTCATAACAGACGCGTCATTAATGGACTTAATGTTTTAGAATTTGAAGTCAGCAAGGTTGCACAATATCTTGCACTCAATCAAGCAGGTTTTCGCACTCCTAAAACTTTAGCTGTTTTTGGGAAAGAAGATTTATTAAGCAGAGCCAAAGAGCTTAAAACTCCTTTTATTTCTAAACACAATCAAGGGGGAAAAGGACTTGGAGTGAGGAGATTTGACAGCTTGGAAGATTTTAAAACTTATATTGATTCAGAAGAATTTGAAGAGCCTGTTGATGGCATCACCTTGCTTCAAGAATACATTGTTTCGAAAGAATTTTATATCACACGTGCAGAATTTATAGACTCTAAATTTCATTATGCGGTTAAAGTGGATACGCGTGCGGGTTCATTTGAGCTTTGTCCAGCCGATGCTTGTAATGTGAATGAAACGTCTAAAATACCAGAATTAGCGGGGGCTATGTGCGATATTGGCGGTGCAGAAAAATTCAGTTTAAGAGAAGATATTCATGCAAACACAGCTTTAATCATCCAGCTTGAAAATTTTTTAAAAGCACATAAAATAGAGGTTGCAGGTGTAGAATTCATTGAAGATATCAACAATGAATTTGTGGTTTATGATATCAATACAAATACAAATTATAATAAAGTCGTAGAATCTCAAGCAAAAATGCGTGCAGCAGATAAGATTGTAGAATTTTTACACAGAGAATTTAAGAAAGTGAAAGGATAAGAGATGAAATTTGGATATTGGACTCCTATTTTTGGAAGTTGGTTGAGAAATGTTGATGATGATACAACAATAGGTTCTTGGGAATACATTAAAGATTTAGCTTTGTGTGCTGAACAAATGGGCTATGATTTAACTTTGGTTCCAGAACTCTATCTTAATGATATTAAAGGAGAAAAGGCTCCTGCTCTTGATGCTTGGGCGATTGCTAATGCCTTAGCAGCTGTAACATCTCGCATAGAAATTCTAGCTGCTTTGCGTCCTCAATACCATCAAGTCGCCCTTACTGCAAAGCAAATTGCAACCATTTCACAAATATGCAATGGACGCTTTAGTATCAATATGGTTTCAGCGTGGTGGGAAGAAGAGGCAAGACAATTTGGCATTAATTTTGACGGACATGATGACAGATACACACTCACACACGAATATACTGATGTTTTAAGAGGATTTTGGACTCAAAGTCCTTTTAATTTCAAGGGCAAGTATTTCGAATTTAAAGATTCTTATAATGAGCCTAAACCAAAGAATCTTCCAAAGGTTTATGCAGGTGGAGAGAGTGAAACGGGTAGAAATGCTATTGCACAATTTGCGGATAAATATTTGATGCACGGAGGAACCCTTGAAGAAGTGAGGGAAAAAATCAAAGATATGAAAGAGCGTAGAATCAAGGCGAATCGTCCTCCATTTGAGTCCTTTGGTATGGCAGCTTATATTATAGTGCGAGAGAGTGAAGAGGAGGCAAAAAGGGAATTGCAACGTATCACACGTATTAAAAATTTTTCAGATTATGAGAATTCTTATAAAGATTTTACAAGCAATTCTGATTTAGATGTAGAAATTAATCGCTATGATTATAGTGTTTCAAATCGAGGTTTAAGACCGAATTTAATCGGCACACCTCAACAAGTTGCAGAAAAAATTCGCGAATATGAAAAAGTGGGATTGAATTTACTCATCATACAATGTGCTCCTATGAAAGAAGAACTTGAAAGAATCGCAAAGGATTTAATCCCTTTGGTCTCTTAAATTGACTTAAAAACAGAATTTATAAAGATTATAAATTCTGTTTTGTGAAAAATAAAGAGCTTTTAAGTCTCACTCAAAGCAAAGCTTTCAACACAAATCATACAAAGAGCAAAAGAGATGAAAATAAGCTTATTTTAAGACATACTCTTAAAAAGCTTATTGAGCTTGAAAAATTAGAAAGTTTTAAGATATTTGCTACTGAAAATGTTAATAAAATTATAAAAAATAAAGCTTTTGAATATGAATATGAGGAAGCTGATATTCTTAAACCCTCAACCACATTCTTAACCTTTCTAAAAAATTCTTTTTTACTCACATATTGAGTGAGCGGTATCTTTGCATCACTCATTTTCTCATAAATTGTTTTCTTACCCATTGAAAGCAATGAGCTTTCAGCTTGTGCTATAGCTCTGTGAAGTTTTCCATTAGCAAAGATAAACATTTCTCCTTCACTGATATTAACCACTTCATTATGTTCTATAGCATCTTTTTCCTCTACCTTATAACTATCTTCAACTGCACCTTGTCCCTTAACAAATTCTCTTCTTTTAACAAAATCTCTGCTCATTACTTTGATTTTTTCTACCATTTTTGCATAAAATTCTGTTGTTTCAGGGTGCATATTTCTCATTAAGATATGCACTCCTGTAACATCTATGATTTCTTTTCTTTCATAATCATTCTTTGCAACCACATCAATTTGTGCTGGACTTTGAAAAAAGGGAAAGATACTAATGCCTAAACTTCTACTTTTAGATTCTAATCTCCCAAATCCCTCTATCACATAAGAGCCTAATTCATCTAAAAAACAAACAAAAGGAATTTTAGGTTCTACTACAAACTTAGCCTTTTGTGCGGCTACTCCTTTGATGAGTCCTAAGAGTAATCGTCCTAATTCTTTAGGTGTTGTATCACTATTCATAGTCGGCAGTGTAACAAAGATGATTTTATTTCTTTGTGTCGCTTCCCATAGACTTATATCGGGATGAGGAGAATTAAATATTTTGCCATAATCAGAGCTTAAATTCGTTAAAACATTCCTCCAAGCTCCAACACAAACAGACACATCATAGATTCCTTGTCCCTCTCCACTTGTCTTTTTTTCCATTTCTTTAACCCATTTTTCATCTTTGCTATCTCCCTTTAAAAAATCTTCAATATCCACTTCAATAGTAGAACTTATATATTTTACAAAATCCATTATGCCTACATTCTCTCTTGCTAGATGTTTATAAGCAATAGCCTCTTTTAAGAGTGTGCTTAAACTCATCATATTTGTAAGAGCTGAAAAATCAAAGATGAAATCTTTTTCATTATCTCTCTTATAGACCATTAGTTTTAAAATACATTTCATAAATTCTTTTTGTTTTTCTTTCCATTCATTTTCCTCACCTATGAGTAAGGCAATAAGAATCTCATAAATACTCAAAGCCCCTCCACTTAAAAGAGGATTGATTGTATGAGTGTTATCCATATCTAAGAAGTTAAGATATATAAAATCATCTTCTCTTCCTAAGCTTACAATAAGTCCATAAATCTCTTTCGCAAATTCATCAGTGCCTTTTCCATCAACAATAAACATTCCACCGCCTAAAAGAATGTATTGTTCTATAAGTCCTTTCATCAACACAGATTTACCCGCACCTATGGTAGCCATACAAAGGAAATGTCTTTTCATTGTTTCTGCATTGATGAGTAAGGGTCTTAATTGATTCTTAGGAGCTTTTCCACTCTTTACTGCATTTCCATAGAATTTTTTTATCTCTGTGCCTAAACATAAAAGATAATCTTTGTTTTCTTCATTTGCTATTATCGCTTCTTTTTCGTCTTTTTTCTCCTCACTCAAATAAAGGGTGAGAGAGACAAAACAAGCTAAGATGGCACTAATATATAAATAAAGACTGATATTTAATTCATTTATATAAAAACTTGCAAGTAAAGAAAAAAGAATGGCGACATAAAAGATGAAACAAAGAAATTTTCTAGGGAGTTCTTCTTTATTGAGATATTCTAATAGATTATCTTGTTTGGGTTTAAAATGTCTGACATCACTATGAATGATTTGCATTTGTTTTTCCTTTATTGAAGGGTTTTGATATGATTGATTATGTTTTGGATTTGATTTGAAATCTTTAAGAGGAAATTTTCATTTTTCATTTTTAAGTTAATGTTTTGTTCAAGTTTTAAGAGAATTTTATTTTCTTTCAAGGCTTCTTGTTCAGCTTTTAGAATTTCGTTTTCTAAGAGTTCATTAAGTTCTTCTATGCTTTGAAAGATAGCATCTTCACCTTGATGATAAAAATTCTTAGCTTCATTTGAAAGCTCATTGCCTAAATAAGAATCCCTACAGCCTCCACAAGCATAACTTTGTTGTATTATACCTAAGAGTAAAAAAATAAACAGAGAATATTTGTATATTTTATTCATTTATGTTTCCTTTTTATTGTTTTGGTTTTTGTGGTTTGTTGGGTTAAGTCAATCTCAAAATAATCCAAAAGTTCTTTGTAATAATCTTGACAAGATAGACAAGTTTGTATGAGATAACCTTGATTATTTTCATATTCTTTTAAACCCCTATAATAAAATAATTTATGCTCTTCATCTATAATAAAAGGTATTATATTTTCTTTAAGGCATTCTTTAAACATTAACAATCTTCCAACTCTTCCATTGCCATCTTCAAAGGGATGTATTTTTTCAAAATAAAAATGAAAATTAATAAGCTCATTGATGGCTTTGTTTTGAATTTCATTATAAGAATATAATAATTTCTGCATTTGTGCATTGACAGATTGAGGGGGAGTGGTTTTAATATCGCCTACAAAATTTTGTTTCTTTTTAAAATCTCCTATGATATTAATATCACTACAATTCTTTTTTAAAATCAAATGCAATTCCTTGATAAAATCAATATCAATATTTTTGTAAGTGTTTTCTAAGATAAAATCAAAGGCTTTAAAATGATTTTTAGCTTCTAGTATATCGTTTGTTTTTATAATTTGTTCTCTATTGGCTATGAAAGAATTTGTTTCAAAAATACTTCTTGTTTGGTCTTGATTTAAACTACTGCCCTCGATATGATTTGAATTATAAGCGAATAAAATTTGTGTTTTATGATAAAGTCCATTTTTGTATCCATTGCTATATTCTTCGAATAAGGTTTGATAAATTTTATTTTCATTCATCATCTGTGCCTTTTTTTATGTTTTTCTGACAAAGTTTGTGTTTTGTTTTCTTGCAAGGATGAAACATTCTTATCTTGCTGTGTTGTTCTTGCTTTTTGTCTTTGTAAAGAAGAATCTAATTTTTTATTCAGTTCTACTAAGTTTTGAGTTTCTTGTGTTGTTTGATTGTTTTTTTCTTCTTCATCTAAACAATAATAAACACTCTTTGGCATAGCTTTAAATTCTAGTTTTTCATTTCCTAAAAGTTTTTTAAAAAAATCTTCTAAGTATGAAAAATTTTCACTAATATTGTTTTTCATATCTGAATAATTAGCTAATACCAAAGCATTTCTAAAATATTTTGAATGCTCTTTAAAAATATCATTGTTAAAACTAAAACCCATAGAATTTAAATATTTAATCGTAAAAACAGCAATAGTCCTCGTATTGCCCTCTCTAAAAGGGTGAATTTGCCAAATATTTGAAATAAATTGAGCAAGACTCAAAGCCTTTTCATCATTGTTTAAAAGGGTATAATTTTTTTTCTTTTCTTTAGAAAAATCATATTCTAAAAGCTCATCAATTTCATCATAATTTGCATAGAATACAGAGGCTTTTTCGTTAAATATTTCTTCTTTTTTGAATATATTAACTATTCTAAACACTCCCACACAATTTTCTAATTCTTGAGAAAAAACTCCTTTAAAAATTTTTCTATGAATAGCTTTTAGACTGATTGGAGATAAAGAAAAACCCTCATCTTCAATCAATTTAGCAATTCTTTGAGAGACCAAATCACATTCTTTTTCTCTCTTAGAAAATGTATCTTCTTTTTGATTTTTGTAATAATGGATTATTTTTTGTTCTAATTCTTCATAGCTATGCGATTGATTTAAGGCTTGATAAAAATATTTTGAAGGTTTTAAATTATCAACCTTATTCAATCCTATGCCTATTTGGATATTTTCGGAATTGATTTTTTTATTTAAATCATATTCATCGTATTCACTTTTTTGCACACCTATCTCCTTAAAAACTCTTTCTTTTTTCGCACTTTTATCTCTTTCATCATCTGTGCCTTTTCTTATGTTTTTCTGACAAAGTTTGTGTTTTGTTTTCTTGCAAGGATGAAACATTCTTATCTTGCTGTGTTGTTCTTGCTTTTTGTCTTTGTAAAGAAGAATCTAATTTTTTATTCAGTTCTACTAAGTTTTGAGTTTCTTGTGTTGTTTGATTGTTTTTTTCTTTGAGAAATTCTAAAGCCCTTTTAGCTCGTGTTCTTATACAATTTTCAATAGGGATGAGCCATTCTTCACTCAAATTAAATTGCGAATGTCTTTTGAAGCTAAAATTTGTGAGTTTTTCTAAATTTTCTTTGTGTCGCTCTTGCACGAAAAGTTTGAGTTGTTCATCAAAGGTAAAATCAAAATAAGTTCTTTTATTGCTCAATACAGCATTTATGTCTTTTAGTTCCTTTTCAATGAGAATATTTATCATACTAAAACCATTATCAAAGATGGGTGCAGGACGCAAAATCTCATTTGTGTTATTATCAATCATCATTCCAAAATTCCCTAAATGTCTGTCTTTATTGCAAATCAAGGCATCAAAAAGCAGTAAATCTTGCAATTTTTCTACAGAATAATATTTTGCGATGTAATCTATTAATTCTATCCTTTGCAAACCTTTCCATTTCTCATCTCTGAAAACCTGATATACAGGCATAAATCCCTCATTTTCATTTGTAAAAATAGGACAAACACTCACAAGCTCATTATGAAAAAGCTTTAAATCATAAAAAACACATTCAAATTCCATAATTTGAGCAATTTGAGCCATATAATATTCACTATAGGCTTCTTTGCCTCCATTTGCATATTCTTTTGTCTGTCCTTTATAGAGATAAATTATATTGTTTTCTCTATGCCAACATTTCTTTAACATTCCATTAGTGGTGTATTCGGGTGAGCTTGTAAAGCCTTTGATTTTTAATAATTCTTCTCCAAATGAAGCTCTTTGTAATGCTTCACTGAATTCATTTTCATAGAGATTATAATCTTTCCATTGATAGTTCTTATCATTTGGGACAATCCAAAAAGAATCATTAAGAGAGAGTCCAAAAGATATATCAATATAGTCCATTAAAAGTTCTTGTTGATTTATACTATAAGTTGCTACGATATTTTCTACAAATTGTCTGTTTTTAGGAATTTTTCTATCTTTAATCCAAAGTTCTAAGTGCTTTTCTAAGCCATCAATCTTAAGATTTTTTGGCAATAAATGTGAATTTATAATATGTATATTTTTAATTTTTTGAGTCAATTCTTTTGTTTTAGATACAAGAGATTGTATTTCTAGATTTTTTACTTCAAACTCCAAAATAATCTTATCTTTATTCTTCAAAAGATATTTACTCATATTTTATCCTTTTTATATTTCTTAGCATTATAATCATTTTTCTTTTTATCTGTATAAAATTCTAAAACAAAAGAAAGAATTTTCATTTTCACTTCTGTGCTTTTTCATTATTTGTATAAGGTGTTTTATCACTATCATTTTCCTTTGCATAATTTTCATCAAATCCTTCTTCTTTAGGATTGAGTTCTTTATTATCCTCTTTAAGATAATCTTTAATTCTATTTTTAAATTCCATATATTGATAAAAAAATACAGCACCTTTTCTTTTCACGCAATTAAGATTGAGTAAATCCAAAGCTCCTAAAAATTCTTTTTCTTTTGTGTTTTGAGCTAGAATTTCTAAATTAGCTACAGAGATATTAAACTTGAAAGTGTGTTCTTCCCATAAGGACATCAAAAAGAATTCTGCTTTATTATCATTTTCTTTTAAAACTTCTTCATAATCTACTTTTACCTCTTTTGCTTTAATGAATTCTTTTATCTTTTCAAATACAACTTTAAACACTATGCTAGAATTAAGCTCTTTTAAATTCTTAATATGTGTTGGCTTTATAGTCTTTAAGTCTAAAAAGAATTGAGGAATAATCACACCTTCTTTAATGAGTTTTTTGTTCTCTTTATTCACAAGGACTTCAACTCTATCTTTTTTTATGCTTTTTCTTACTTGAAAATATTTTATAATATCTTTTGCTTTAACCTCATTGAAATATCTTTGTTGATTAGCCTTTATATCTAAAGTTTTAGCCTTTGTTTTATGTTTGATGAGATAAAGACTTGTAAGATATAAAGGTAAAAGAGCTAAAAAATAAAGATTAATTTTTTTCTCAAAATCTCCAATGTATAAAAAAGTAAAACACAGCACCGCACTCAATCCTACAATGTAAGTTGCATTTTCGAGTAATTCTTGAGCGTCAAAAAAATTCCCTGAATTAAGATAAAGAATAAAGGCTAAAACTAAGAAAAATACAAGAACAAACATTCGCATTCCTTTCTAAAAATTCATAAGATTTTTATAAGATTGTATGATTTGAGTGATGATATCCCCATTAGGAATAAACATTGCCAAACTTGCAATCTTAGCCCATAAGTAAAAAATAAAAGCAGCAATAACATTAGAAACCAAAAGCCAAACAAAGATTTGCATTACATTGCTTTGCATTGCATCTTTTTTTGCTTCTCTCAATCCATAGGCACAAGCAACTATAAAAACAACCCATACTATGAGTAAAAATATCCAATCACAAACAGCTTGGACTAAACGCAATTGTAGATAAAGTCCCTTATCCTCAAATTCTCCACTAGCTCCTGCTAAAGAAAAAACTTCATCTTCACTTCTAGCCCAAAAGATTGAAAAGATTTTTCCTTGCAAATAATTTGGTTCATAAATTGCGTAAAAAGCATCTAAAGTTTTTATTGCTAACATAAAACCCAAACAAGAAATAAAATGCACACTAAAAGCCATTGCAAAAACACTTAAAATTGAACTAGAATGTGTATTATGTCCTGAATTTGCTTTGAAAATTCCCTTTAGGAGTATGAATAAAAAAGGCAAACTTGCAAACACTAATGCACTTGTGCCAAAGGTAAAAGCAGAAGCTATCATTTGTGAAGCACTATTTCCCATTAATCACTCCAATCTTTTGTTCATTGAGTAAAAGCTCATTGTTTTGCCTAAGAAGAAATAAACTTTGACTTTTTTCTGTTAGGGTATTGATTTTAGTTTGAATGTTTTGTTCATGTTTTTGATTTTCTTCTGTATGAAACTCATTGAGTCTTATAATAAGCTCGTTCATATTATCAATAGGATTTGCAAAAGAAATACTGCATAAGATTATCCCTATAAAGAAAAGCTTATAAAACATTTCTTGCTCTCTTTTTTCTTAGAATTTTAAGAAAATGCGTATATTTTTTTAAGATAATGAGCTTCATCCACAATCAAACAATCAATTCCTAAATCTTCGAACGCAATTTCATCATCAAAAGTTTTTCCTTTAGCTAAATTGGCAAGTTTCATTTTAAATCTATTAATTTGTTTATCGATTTCTTCTAAAATTCTTTTTGTATCCTTGAATCTTATAGTTTCATTTAATCTTTTTTTATCTGCAAGTTGTATAGATAGGCTTTTCATTTGTTCTTCAATCACTTCTTCTTGAAAGCTTTGCATTACATTCATATTTTCAAAAGTAGAATGCTTCATAATAATAGCATCAAAATCTCCATTTCTTGCTCTGTATAAAAATTCTTTTCTTGCCTTTTTATTATCAATCTTATCTCCTACTAGAATTTTTGCACTAGGATAGGCTTTTATAAATTCTTTAGCCCAAGCAGAACTTAAATGATTTGGCACTAAAATTAAAGCTTTTTTGATAAGATTCATTCTTATTTGTTCCATAACTAAAGCAATTCCAGCTAGAGTTTTACCTGCTCCGACTTGGTGGTCTAAAAGTAAAGTATTTTGCATAATTCCTTTAAAAATTGCATTTTTTTGATGCACTCTTAAAACAATATCTTTATTGAGGAAAGGTGTTTCTAAAAAATCCTCAAATTCAAATTTATTCGTTGAAAAAACATTGATGTTTTGATTGTATTCATTTTCAATTTGGTCTCTGTATGCTTTATTTCTAAATATGAATTCACTAAAAGCATCTTTAATATAAGATGCATTTCTTAGTGCTTTGTTTGTAGGAGCTTGTTCGCTGATTTTTTTGCTTTTAGTTTTTCCATCTTCTTCAAATTCTTCATAATGATAAACTTCAAGACTTTTATTATTTATAATTCTTTCAAGTAATTTGTGTAAAGTAAAAAAAGTTTCTCCTTTATCATTTTTAAGCCCCTTTAGGTAGAAATCCCAAAGGTCTTTAACCTTGATTTTCTATGTAAGCCTTTATTGTTTCTGGATTTGCTTCTCCAATAGAGCAAGCAAAAAATCCATCACTCCAAAATGTATTCTCTTTCCAAAAGTTTTTTTGTAAAAATAAAATAAACCTCTCGTCTCTCCAAACTCTATAAGTTGTAATTTGCTTGATTGTTCTAATGATAGAACTAATAGATATTCTTGGGATATACTGGATCATCAAATGTATATGATCTTTATCACTTTCCATTGCAATAATTATAAAATTGTTTTGTTCTGCTATCTCCTCAATGATAGCTTTTATAAAATCATTGAGAGTGCCTTGCAGTAATTTCTTTCTATATTTACAGACTAAAATCAAATGGACTTTTAGATTGTGTTTGCTTCTATTTGTAGAAATATATCCTCGCAATTTGTAATGATTCTCTCTCATTCTTGACACCTTTGATTTTTTATAATATTATTATACAAAATATGATAGGAATTTATATTTGCGTAGTGCCATTAAGTATAGAATTTATCCTAATGTCAAACAAAAAGAATTGATTCATAAACACTTTGGTTGTTTTCGTGTTGTCTATAATCATTTCTTAGATTACAGACAGAAACAATTTGCATTAGGCATTAAAGAAACATACTTTACAATGCAAAAACAACTCACAATCTTGAAAGCACAACAAGATTATCAATATCTCAATGAATGTAATTCTCAATCCTTACAAATGGCATTGAGGCAACTTGTGAGTGCATTTGATAATTTCTTTGCCAAAAGAGCTCAATATCCTAGATTCAAATCCAAAAAACATTCCAAGCAATCCTTTGCCATTCCACAAAATATAATTTTAGACCCTCTTACAAAAAGAGTGATTATTCCAAAATTCAAAGAGGGAATAAAGACAAGAATTCATAGGAAACTCCCTAATGGAGCAGTTATAAAACAAGCCTTTATTTCTTGTGTAGCAGATGAATATTATATTTCTTTGAGTTATGAAACAAATGAGCCTATACCTAAATCCAAAATTATAAAAAATGCAGTGGGTTTAGATATGGGCTTAGAATCTTTGCTTATAAGAAGTGATGGAGTTGTATATCAAACACAGAAATTCTTAAAAGACAAAGAAGCTAAGCTTATAAAATACCAAAGGAGATTAAGCAAAAAGAAAAAAGGCTCAAACAATCAAAAAAAAGCTGTCAAAAAAGTAGCAAAAGTGCATTTAGAAATACTAAGAGCTAGAGAGGATTATCTCCATAAAATCAGCGATGAGATAACCAATCAATATGATTTTATAGGATTAGAAACTCTCAATGTAAAGGGGATGATTAGAAATAAACATCTATCAAAATCTATTGCTAATGTTGCATGGGGCAAATTGATTTCTATGCTTATCTATAAAGCAGAAAAAAAGGGAAAAACTCTTATGCAAGTGGATAAATTTTTTCCTAGTTCTCAAATATGCAGTTATTGTGGCACTAATACAGGTAAAAAGCCACTTCATATTAGAAGCTTTACTTGTCCTCAATGTCATACAAAACACAATAGAGACCTCAATGCAGCTATCAATATAAGAAACTATGCACTAGGCATTATTGATGATAGATATAAAATCAAATTAGATAAATCTAGGGTAGGGATTACCCGAAGTTACGCTTGTGGAGATAGCACTAGCGGGGTATCAAAGTATGGAAACATCATTGATACTAGCTATCTATCGCAGAAACAAGAAGCCCAAGTGTCTTTAGCACTTGGGTGATTCACGAATAGGTGTGTTTGACAAAACCTATAAGAGTCGTAAATGGTTCTTTGATTATAATTCTAATCCTCAAAAGGTAGTTGATTTTTGTAATCTATGTGTTTTTGATTCTTTTGATGAAAAAGATTTAAAATACCTATACAGAATTTTCTTTTACACTGCAAGACCTTTAATTAAGTATAATCTTTTACATGATTTAAAAAACAATCTAAAACAATCATTAAATAATTTTTTTTCGTAAATTACAATAGTTTAAACAGACATATTTAAAAGCTGATTTTTTTTATTATCTGCTTTATCTGTATTTGTAGAATTGCTTTGTTCTTCTTTTTCAGCTTTAACCTCTATTTTTTCTTTTTTTTCTTGAAATTTCAAAGAAAAATCTATAGTTTGTCTATTGACTTCACTTTTGCCAAAATTTACGGTGTCTATAACACCACAAGGCGTTACAAGTATCATTTGCATTGTCCTCTTAGTTTGCAAAGCTTATAGTCAATATTATCAGTATAAATACCTTGATTATTGCATTTGCTATAATCTGCACCATATTGATACACTAAAACACAACCCTCATAATGTGGTTGAACTATAGGTTGTTGAGATACAGTAATCTTTGCTAAAGCAACACTAGATAATAAAGCAATGACTGCTAAACCTAAGATAATTTTTTTCATTTTTTCTCCTTTTTATGATTTAAATCATAAATATTATATATTGTATATATCGACAAAATTAATAAAAACTTTAATTTATTAAAACAAATTTATCTGATTTTATTTATAAAAGTATTAATTTTTTGAAAAAATTGCCCTTGGTTTTTGGCAGTGAAAAGTTTGAGATTGAATAAAGAGTAATGAGAAATCATAAAAGATGATTTTTATATAAAACTCAAATATAAAATTTTTATAGAAACTAAAATTTTTATATTTATATGATTTTATATTGAAAAAGCTTAATGTATAGGGCTTATTTTAGAATTTTCTAAAATAAGCGAGGTTTTAAAGTCTTAATATTTTCTTTTGAAATCGTCTGTCAAACCAAGCACCACCATAGCCTAAATTTAAATTATCTTGTAATTTAACCCCATTTTCATAGGTGTAAAGAAATCCAAATATTAAACTCTATTGTTTTTCTACATAATGATTTAAATTTTTATATTTTCAAGCCTTAATATCTATACTTTTTGGTGCAGAATTTAAAGAAAGGATTTTATTAAATTCTCCTGCATCATCATCACTAAATTTCATACCAAAAAGAAGTTCTAATTCTTTACTAGTGCTAAATTTACCTTCTAATAGTTTTTTTACAAGCTCGTTTCTTGTACTATCATCTTTATAAGTTTCTTTGTTTTTACTTTCGCCTTGTATGGGTGTGAAAGGTTTTTCTTTGTTTTCTTCTGAATTTTTTTGCGATGAATTAATATTTCTAAAATCGACTAAATATTTTTGTTGAAGCTCAAGATATTTTGTTTTAAATTCGTCTATATTTTTGCTTGTATGAAAGAGTTTAGTATAAGCTTCATCATAACTCACCCCATCAACTTCCATCCAATGGGGTGATTTTGTATTTTCATCTATCCATTTAAATAAGCTTTTAACCTCAGATTCTGAAAATTCATTTTTCCTAAGTTTATCTTCTATTGATCCTTCAACCAATTCTACTTTATCGCTTAGTTTCACATAATCCTTGTACACATTTATAAAACTATTACCAAGTTTTTCTCTTGCTTCTTTTGTAAGCTCAGGATTTCCATTTTCAATAATTTCATCTCTAATTTTAGTAAGTGTCTGTAGAGGATTATTTCCAAAATATCTATTAAAAGAACTTAAAGTAATCATCTTGCATACCACCCTCCAAGAGCAGACTCCATTTGCCCTTTGTATTTGTTTGCCATTTCTTTAATAATTATATTATTATTTAACATAGGGCTAGAATTAAATTTATACATTTGCTGAGTTTGTGTATCATATGCTCCAACTCCATAAGTGAAAAGAACATAAGGTTTTCCTAAATCAGAAACTTTTACTTGTCTTTTAACTGTATATACAGGAAGGATAGAGAGAGAATTTTGTGTTACTTGTAAAAATGCTGTAAATCTATTTTTACTAGGATTTGAGCAAGATGTTTGATCTATACCACAAAGCCCTTGTGGAGCGTTTGCATTGCCTTGAAGGTAGTTTGCCATATATTGCAATTCTCCTTCAGTGTATTTTGCTATGGCATATAGTTCATCTGCTGGATTCCATTGAGTTCCATTATGTAAGAACACAACTTGATACCCACCCTTAACTTGTTTTTGCTCATCAAGGCTAAGAACTTTAACCCCTTTGCTATTATCACTGATTGCACCATTGCTAATTTTAGCTAATAAATCATCAGCTAAAGCAGAGCTTATAAACAAAGAATTTAAAATAGCAAGACTTAGTAGTTTTTTAAACATTTTAGTTCCTTATTTTAAAATATAGCATGATTTATTTTATCATAGAAAATATTTTAAATCAAATTTAATAAAGCATTATATTATAGATATTTAAAAAAATATATAATGATTTTATGGGATTTATGAAAGTTTTTGTTTTTTATAAAATATTTTTTATAAAATGTGTAAAATTGTAATAAAGCTAACTTAAATTATAGATAAATAATTTTTTTTATGCTTATTATCTCTGTATATATTAAAACAATACATTAGTATCTTAATCTTGTATGCATTAAATTCTTTACATAAAAATGCAAAAAGCTCTATACAAACTAGGTGTTATTTCTGTATAAAGCTTTTAAATTATCATAAGCGATTTGAATTTTTTCAAACTGCTCCCTGCAATAAGCTTGTTCTAAAGCACTCTTACCTTGATAAAAATCAGGATGATAAAGTTTGACCATTATAAGATATTTTTGCCTTATTTCACTCAAATCATTTTGCGGGGTGCATTCTAAAACATTAAAATAATTGCTAAAAAGCTTAGCTAAGGCATTAAATTTCCACTTCATGCCCTCTTTTTTATGCAAATTCTCACGAAAATTTTTATATTCATTTTTATCAATATCAAAATTCACACAATATTTTAAATGCTCACTTTCATCAGCAAAGGCTTCAAAAAGCTCCAAAGTTATTGCATCTTTGTATTCAAGAATTAAGACTAAATTGTCCTCGTTGTATTCGATTTTATGATTTTTAAAATAATTTTTCATATAGCTTATAAAAATTTTTTCATGGGAGCTGAATTTCATTAAAATATTTCCTGCTGTAAAATTCACCTTAATGAAAAGCATAGGTTTTAATGTATTTGCTTGTTCAAAATTAAGTTTTATAGTTTTAAAATGTGCATCTTGAATATTTTTAATCCCTTCATTATCATCTTTTAAATATTTTTTATTTAAAACCTTTAAAAAATACTTTCTTTGAGGGATTTCACTCTCTTCAAAAAATGAAAAAATCTTATTCTTTCTTCCTATAACTTTTGAAAAATTTTTTGTAATTAAATTCTTAAAATAATAAAAAATCGAAATATCATCTGTATTGATATTAATCGTTTCTAAGGTCTGAACAACTTGCATTTGATTTCTCCCATAAAGACGCACACTCATTAGGTAAGCTTGTGTCTTTTAATTTTTCATTGGGTGTATAATCGGCTTTATAAGATAAAGATTGACACTTTTTAACAAAATATCCCAAATAAATGTATTTTAAATTTTCACTTTTTGCAATTTGAATTTCACTCAAAAGAGAAAATTTACCCAATGAAAGATGTGAAAAATCCGGATCATAAAAACAATAAATGCTTGAAATTCCATCTTCTAAAATATCGATTAAATCCACACAAACAAGTTTTTCTCCTATATAAAAATCAAGCTCATAACCAAAGTCTAAAGCACCATCGATATAAAGATTATAATATTGTTTAAAATTAACATCATATTTCTTCCAGCCCCTTTTTTCTTCCATAAAGCGATGATATTTATCGTATAAAAAAAGATGTTCATTGTTTAAAGCAGGTTTTCTTAAAACAACTTTAGTATTTTGATTCTTGTTTAAAACCCGCCTTTCACTTTTAGAAAATTCATATTCTTTGGCTAAAATTCTAAGACTTAAACATTCATTACAGCCATCACAAATCGGTCTTGAAAAATATTTTCCAAATCTCCTCCAACCTCTACAAATTAATTCCCAATTAAGCTTTTGCGAACAATTTTCTATGTATTTGTATTCCACTCTTGTCAATTTATTTTCCAAATAAGGACAAGCGTCTTCTAAGGTGCAAAAGCCTATTTCTTGCATTAAAAAATCTTCTTTATATCAGAATCTTCAATAAATTTTTCAAATTCATCTCTAAGTTTTTCTTCTTTTAAAAACACTTCTTGCATTTGCTTATCAATTGAGTCTTCATAATCCTCCTTTGGCTTTGTTTTTGCGGTATAATTTTTATTTTTATCAGTATTTTGACTTGAATTAAACCTTGTTTTTTTATGCTCTACTTTTTGTTCTTTGATTAATTCTTTTTTAATTTGCTTCAAACTATCTAAAAAATCCATTATTTTCTACTCTCTCTAATCTTTTTAAGCGTAGCCGCAATCGCTGCAATCACTTCTTCTTTATTATCTTGATGACGATCCTCTGTATTTTCTAAAAGCTCTTTCATATGTGTTTCAATAAAAGAAGTGTCAAAATATCCCCTTCTAAATTCTCTAGTTTTAGTAATGGCAATCAAAAAAGGTATGGTTGTTCTTATATCTGTGATGATGAATTCCTTCAAAGCTCTTTCAAGTTTATTAACCGCTAAATCAAAACTTGTTGCTTTAATGATAAGTTTTGCAAGCAAAGAATCATAAAAAGGCGGGACTTTATAGTCCTTATAAATATGACTATCCACTCTTACAGAGGGTCCTAAAGCAGGGTAATACTCGCCAATTTTACCCGGACTTGGGATAAAATTTTTCCACACATTTTCTGCGGTGATTCTTGCTTCTATCGCAAAACCTCTAGGCTTAATATCGCTTTGCTCTAAATCCAAAATTTCTCCTCCTGCAATACGAATTTGACGCACAATCAAATCAACTCCGGTAATTTCTTCTGTAACAGGGTGCTCAACTTGAATTCTTGTGTTCATTTCCATAAAATAAAAGCGATTGTAATCATCGAGCAAAAATTCCACAGTTCCTACATTAGTATATCCCACAGCTTTAGCTGCTGCAATTGCAGTAACGCCTATGGTCTTTCTAAGATGTTCTGAAATTCCCGGACAAGGAGCAATTTCTATAATCTTTTGATGTCTTCTTTGTATAGAGCAATCCCTTTCACAAAGATGAATGATATTGCCATAATTATCACCTAAAATTTGAAATTCAATATGACGCGGACTGACAACATATTTTTCCATAAAAACTTCATCATTTCCAAAAAAAGTTAAAGCCTCTCTCTTGCAAGAATCTAAAGCATTTTCTAATTCTTCTTGTTTATAAACCACACGAATCCCGCGTCCTCCTCCTCCTCCACTTGCCTTTAAAATCACAGGATAGCCGATTTTTTCTGCAAAAACCTTAATCTCATCTAAGCCATAAGAATTGAGCTTTTCTGTGCCGGGTACAATAGGAATTCCATTGCTTGCCATCAATTTTCTAGCAATATTTTTATTACCCATTTTACGAATGACTTCAGATCTTGGTCCTATGAAAATAATCCCACTATCCTCACAAGCCTTTGCAAATTCATAATTTTCACTCAAAAAACCATATCCCGGATGCACAGCATCCGCACTACAAGCTTTAGCAATCTCTATAATTCTAGCAATATCTAAATATCCTCTTATCGCATCTGTTCCTATTCTATAAGCCTCATCAGCAATCTTTACATGCAAACAATCCCCATCAGGTTCTGTAAAAAGTGCTACGCTTTTAATGTGTAAATCCCTACAAGCTCTAATAATTCTAACAGCGATTTCACCACGATTTGCAATTAAAATTTTGTGTATTTGTATCATAAAACAACCTTAAAAAATTTTTTCAATTTTAGCAAAATTAAGTTTAAAAAATATTAGCATATTTTAAGTATAATAAATTTTTAAAATTTTATTGCAAAAAAAGTTACAAATAATGACAAAATCTAAGAAGTTTATTTTCATAAAAATTTAGGCTCTAAATGGTTGTTGATAAAAAATTATTTTATTTAAGTTCGATTTTAATCACCATAGGCATAGTTTTTTCTTATTCTTTAAGTGCTTTTACTGTGCTTTATTTTGGATACAATGAATTTCATTTTTTTATACGTCAATTATTTTTTGGCGTGAGTGGAATTTTAATTATGTTTTTTATTTCTCAACTCAATCCCGATAAAGAAAGCTCAAAAAAACTCATTTTGGGTGTTTTGATTGTTTCTTTTCTTTGTATTATTGTTCTGCCTTTCTTACCCTCTTCTTTAGCCACAGCAAGTGGGGGTGCAAAACGTTGGATTCGCTTTGGTCCTGTTTCTATCTCTCCGGTTGAATTTTTTAAAATAGGACTGATTTATTTTCTCGCTTGGAGTTATACCAGACGCATTGACGATAGCAAAAAGGTCCTTAAACATGAAATTCTTATTCTTTTGCCTTATTGTATCGTTGCAACCATTGTTATAGGCTATATTTATATCACGCAAAATGACTTAGGACAAAGCGTGATTTCTTTTTTTCTTATTTTTGCTTTAGCTTTTTTTGCTGGTGCAAGTAAAAGACTCTTTGCTTTTGGGACTTTGGTGGTCATGATGATAGGCATTATGGTCATTTTTAGCAATCAAAGAAGAATTCAAAGAATAGCAAACTGGTGGGGCAATATCCAAGATGCCTTTTTACCTCTATTACCCGAATCTTTAGCATCTGTTTTAAGGGTAAGTACAAACAACGAACCTTACCAAATTTCACACTCTCTCAATGCCATAGCACATGGAGGCATGTTTGGCGAGGGACTGGGACTTGGAATTTTTAAATTAGGATTTTTAAGCGAGGTACATACAGATTTTGTGCTTTCAGGAATCACTGAAGAAATTGGGCTTTTTGGGCTTGGAATCATTTGCATAATCTATCTTTGGATGATTTTAAGAATTTTTAGAATCGCTGGACGTTGCGAAAAAAAAGAATATTTTATCTTTTGTTCAGGCATCGCGTTGCTTTTGCTTTTTTCTTTTTTTATGAATGCATTTGGAATCATCTCTTTAACACCCCTTAAAGGAGTTGCTGTGCCACTTTTAAGTTATGGAGGAAGTTCAATGTGGGCAATTTGCATAGGACTTGGCTATGTTTTAATGATTTCTAAAAAGGTGAAATTATGATAGCTCTTACAGGCGGGGGAACCGGCGGACATCTTAGTATTGTTAATTCTTTGTTGCAAAGTGCTTCAAAACAAAATTTAGAATGCATTTATATAGGAAGTGAAAATGGACAGGATAAAAAATGGTTTGAGAATCAAATTCTTTTTAAGGCTCAATATTTTTTAAATTCAACCGGGGTTGTTAATCAAAACAAACTAGGTAAAATCAGAGCTCTAAGCCATATTTTAAAACTTGCTTTTGAATGCAAAAAAATCTTTAAAAATCATAAAATCAAAGCTGTATTTAGCGTAGGTGGATACAGCGCAGCTCCAGCTTCTTTTGGGGCGATTTTAGCAAATATTCCTCTTTTTATTCACGAGCAAAATTCTAAAAAAGGGAGTTTAAACACTCTTTTAAAACCTTTTTCAAAAATTTTTTTTAGTGCCTTTGAAGAAAATTTTTGTCCCTATCCTGTTGATGAAAAATTCTTTCAAAATGCAAGGACACGTGATAAATTAGAAACAATCATTTTTCTAGGAGGCTCTCAAGGAGCAAATTTCATCAATAAACTTGCCCTTGAACTTGCTCCGATTCTTCATCAAAATAAGATAAAAATCATTCATCAATGTGGCAAAAATGACCTTGAATTTTGCAAAAAAAATTATAAAAATTTAGACATTGAAGCTGATGTTTTTGATTTCAGTAAAAATTTAGAATCAAAAATGCAAAAAGCGGATTTAGCTGTGTCAAGAGCTGGAGCAAGCACTCTTTTTGAATTATGTGCTAATGAGCTTCCTAGTATTTTTATCCCTTATCCTTATGCGACTAAAAATCATCAATTTTTCAATGCAAAATTTCTAGAAGATAAAAATTTATGCAAAATTTTTACAGAAAAAGATTTCAATAAAGCCCTATTTTTAGAAAGTATTTTTAAACTTGATTTAAAATTTATCAGTCAAAATTTAAAGGGACAAGTTTCACCAAATGCGGCAGATTTTATGCTTAAGAGACTTAAAGAAGTTGTAAAATTATAACATCAACTCTTCATCTTCCTCCTTGCAAGTCCCATTTGTTCATAAGCATCAATCTCTTTTTTATAAGAATTTGAAATTTTCTTAAGCTCTTTGTTTAAAAAACTTATATTTTCAACACTTGCATTTACATTAGAAGCGAGAGCTGCAATAAATTCAAGTTTGTGTTTGGTTTTTTCATCGAGCTGTTTAGAAGTTTTTGAACCAAGTTTGTGAGTTTGCACAAAAAGTTTGATAAGCTCTTTAAGCTCATTATTGTCTAATCTTGTATTTTTTGCCGATTCTATCATTTTATCTAAATCTGTGCTGAATTTTTTATTTTTGATTTGCGTTTGAGGTTTTGAATGTGATGTTTTATGAGATTTTTTTCCTTCATTAAGAATCAAATACGCAACCACAGCCAAAAAAGATAATAAAAATAAAGCTACAACTAAAATAATCCAAAACATAAATCAAAGCCTACCGACAAATTGAGATTTTCTACGAGCTAAAACACCTAAAAACACCATAATAATAAAACTCCAATACACATAAGATGGGATTTGAGCCGCTTCACCTGCTGCATAAGAATGCATTCCAACTAAAAAATAATTGACTCCAAAATAAGTCATAATGATAGACCAATACGCAAACATAGAGCTTAAAGCAAAATTAAATTGATTAGAATATTTTGGAATCATTCTTATATGCAAAATAGCAGCATAAATGAGTATGCTGATTAATGCCCAAGTTTCTTTAGAGTCCCAACTCCAATATCTTCCCCAGCTTTCATTTGCCCAAATTGCACCTAAAAAATTCCCTATTGTGAGCAAACAAAGTCCTAAAATCATCGCCATTTCATTAATTCTAGTCGCTTCTGTGATATTTCTTAAAATATTTTCATTGTATTTACCTTCCCTTGTAAGAAAACACATAAGGATTAAAACAAAAATTCCAAGCAAGGCACAAAGTCCTAAAAATCCATAACTAGCCGTAATAACAGAGACATGGATACTCAACCAATGAGAATTCAATACAGGCATTAAATTTGTAATTTGCGGATTCATTTCTCCTAAATGTGCGACAAAAAGGACAATACCTGCTAAAATTGAAGTTAAAGAAAGTGCGAGAGGACTTTTTCTTGAAAAGAAAATTCCAGAAAGTGCTAAAGCCCAAGAAATATAAACCATGCTTTCATATGCATTACTCCAAGGTGCGTGGTCTGCAAGATAAGCTCTTAAACAAAGCCCTAAAGTATGGATTAAAAATACCACGATATTAAAGATATAAACGCTTTTAAAAATTAAATTAATCTTAAGCTTAGGATTGAGCATTTTTGCAAGCACCAATACAAAAAGTAAAAAACCTGCAAGCAAATAAACAGATGTGAGTTTAACAAAAATTTGAGCATGATTGATAAAAATTTCAGTCTTAATCTTTGTTTGACTCGGTATAAGCTCATATCCCACCTTGTTTTGATACTCTTTAATAAGCTCTAAAGCACTATCAGCCTTTGTCCAATCCTTGCTTTTTAAAGCTTCATCTACTGCATTAAAATAATTTTGAATCAAAGAAAATACTATTTCTTTTTCTTGACCTTTGAGATTCTCAATCGCACTAAAAGGGGCAAGCCAAGTATTGTTTTTATCGTTTTGAACAGGGATAAAACGAAACAATTCTCCGCTAAAAACAAGATTAACGATATTAGCCCTGTCATCGAGATTAAGCAATTCTTTATCAAAAACCCCTCTGGCATTTGGATTTTTGCGATTAGCATTTTCTACATATTTTTGGAGTTTATATTGTTGTTTTTCCACATCAAAAAAATCTATATAAGAAATATAGTCCTTACTTTCAACCCCTAAAATTTTAGCAATTTCATCGCGAACAGCCTGATTTTTAGGCATCAAAATGATCGGCTCTTTTTGCCAATTTTCTATACCGACCATCATAGAAAGCATAATAGCGTTTGCATCTTGTCCCTTATAACTCATATTTTTATAAAGCTTCTCTAAAACTTCTTTAGCCATGGTATCAAAAGGCACCATTCTGCCACCATTTTTTTGCAAGATAAGAGTGCTAAGCTTTTTAGAATGCTCAGGATTAATTTGTGGTAAAGAATCCGTATGAGCTAAAGCTTGAGAGCTTCCAAATAAAAGAAAAACACCCAAAACAAAACCCGCTGTATTTTTTAATGCATCTTTATTGATAAGTTGAGCTAAAGTTCTAAATCTTGAATGAGGATTTAAAAAATTTAAAAACATTCCAAGACAAAGCAAAAAATAACCTATATAGGTAGGAATTTTACCCGGGTCCTTATTGACAGAAAGTCTTGTCCCTAACTCATCTTGATCATAAGAGCTTTGATAAAACCTATATCCTTCATAATCTAAAACATTATTCATAAAAATCCTATAATTAAATTCTTTATCCTTATTTTTCACAATGACCTCACTTGCATAAGAAGCCGCGGACATAGACCCCGGATAACGATCAAGTACAAAATCTTTTAAATAAATTTCAAAGGGTAATTCCCTATAAGAAATATTCCAAGAAATAAAAAATTTCTGTCCTCCAAGCACAATTGAAACAGGTTTTGAATACTCAAAAATATAAAAATCTTGCTTTTCATCTTTATAAGAAAGTTCAAGCTTTAAAGCATTTTGTCCCTTAAGTTCTAAGGGTTGATAGCTCGTACTCATTGCAAAATCCTTTAAATTTAAAAGCGTTGAATTTTTCCAATTTTGAGGCTCGCCAAAACTTGAAATTAACAAAGTTCTCATCAATTCAAGCCAAGAAGCTTTAAACCAAAGCCAAAAATTTTCATCTTGCGGTCTATTTTTACCCTCTATACTTTCTTTAGCGTGTAAAGAAACAAATTTAACAACAAAATTAAGATCTTTAAGTTCGTAAAGTCTTCTTTGTTTGCTGTCTGCTTTTTCATTAGCTTTTAAAAGAGAATTGACGCCATCTTGCATACTCAAAAATTTTAAATCCTCACTTGAACTTAGTTCTAAATTTTCATTGATTTTTACAAAAGGAGCCTTAATTTTAGTCTGTGTTTCATCATTTAAAAAAGCAAAATTAACGCCATTAATCTTTTTAATTTCACCTTTTTTAAACTCAATTTCTTCCCCTTGTTGCCCATTTTGCGAAAGCATTAAAACAAGCAAAGCTTCACCATTTTGATCCTCATTAAAAGCATAATTTGCATCTAAAATTAAATCTTTGTATTTTAGTTGTGCTTTATCGTTTCCTAAATTTAAACTCAAATCAAAAGAATTAACAAAAGGCAAAACCGCTATATCTTTATCCATCGCTACACTATAAAGTTCTCCATCTTTTACAGCAGAGATTCTTAAAAAGGATTTAGAGCTTTCAACCAAAGAGCTTGATTCGTTTTCTCTAATGTTTATGAATCCTTCAAAGCCTCCATATCTTGTCATGGCTGCACCTAAAAGTATCAGTAAAAATGAAAAATGAAAAATCATTAAAGGCAGTTTTTTAAGCCCGAACATCTTGTATCTAAACATTCCGCAAAGTAAATTGATACCAAGTAAAAGCTGAATATAACCAAACCAAGCTGTCCCATAAACCATAGCCCAAGCTGTCGGAGTTTTATACGCACTTTCAATGAAAGTTGCTAAAGCACAAGCAAGTGCAAAAAGTAAAAACAATACAATAGAGATTCTCAAATCTCCAATACTTTTAACAATAGATTTCATTCAATTTTTCCTCAAAGTCCTAGATATTTTTTGCGAATTTCATCATTTCCGATTAAATTCTGGGCTTGATCTTGCATAACAATAAGCCCATTTTCCAAAACATAAGCATAATCACTAATTCTTAACGCAGAGTAAGCATTTTGTTCAACTAAAAGTATAGTGATACCCTCCTCTTTTAAACGTAAAATGATTTCAAAAACTTCTCCAACAATCTTTGGTGCGAGTCCTAAAGAGGGCTCATCAAGCATTAAAAGTTTTGGCTCACTCATCAAAGCCCTTGAAATAGCAAGCATTTGAGCTTCGCCCCCGCTTAAATTCCCTGCTAAAGAATTTTTTTTATTCGCAAGTCTTGGAAAAATTTTATACATTTGTTCTCTTAAATGCTCATAATTTTCAGCATTATTAAAGGCTCCGATTTTTAAATTTTCATCAACACTAAGATTAATAAAAACTCTGCGTCCCTCTGGAACTAAAGCTATACCTCTTTGCACTAAAGTATGTGTAAGATGTCTGCTTGTTTCATAACCTAAAAAATTAATCTCACCACTTCTTTTAACTGCATTGAGCAGGGCATTTAAAGTAGAAGTTTTACCGGCACCATTTGAGCCAATGAGTGAAACAATATGTCCGGTCTCAACCTTAAAATCAATACCCTTAACCGCTTCAATCAAACCATAATAAACATGCAAATTCTTAACCACTAACATCAAAATCCCCTAAATACGCTGCAATCACTTCTTTATGATTCACCGCATCTTGTAATTTTCCTTCAAAAATAGTCTTACCATAATCAAGCACTAAAACCCTATCACTAAGCTTATGCACAAATTTCATATCGTGTTCTATGAGTAAAACCGCGATTTGATAATTTTGTCTAAGTTCTAAAATAAGCTCTGCTAACTCATCACTTTCAGAGGCATTCATACCCGCAGCAGGTTCATCGAGTAAAAGAAGTTGTGGTTTTGTCGCCATAGCTCTTGCAAGTTCGATTTTTCTTTGTTGTCCATAGCTTAAATTTATAACTTTTTCTTTTGCAAATTGATTGATACCGAGTTCTTTTAAAAGCTCATAGGCTCTGTCTTTAAATTCACTTTCTATTTTAGAAAATCTTCCCAAATGTAAAAAAGCTTCTAAAACGGAATATTTCATTTGATGACCAAAACCGATGAAAACATTTTCAAGGACATTCATACTTGAAAAAAGTCGTATATTTTGAAAAGTTCTCGCTATACCAAGACGAACAATTTTATAGGGCTTGAGTCTATCAATTCTTTGTTGTTTAAAAAATACTGCCCCGCTTGTTGGTTTATAATTTCCACTGATGATGTTAAAAAGCGTGGTCTTACCTGCACCATTTGGACCAATAAGGGTAAAAATTTCTTTTTCATTGACCTTAAAAGAAGTATCATTGATAGCTTTCACTCCGCCAAAACTTTTTGAAATTTGCTTAAGTTCTAAAATCACTTATTTTTCCTTAAAAAATTTTGAATCTTTTTTAAAAAATAAGTTAATTCTTTATCCCCCATAATACCTTTTCTTGCAAAAAGCATAACTAAGATTAAAATCAATGAGAAGATAACCATTCTAAAGCCGGGCATTGCTTTTGTTTGATACCCAAAAATATTCATACTCTCATCTAAAAATCTCAACCATTCGCTTCCGCCTATAATCAATACAGAGCCTAAAATTGCACCGGTAACAGAGCCAAGTCCTCCTAATACAATGATAATTAAGAGTTGAAAAGTGAATAAAAAATCAAATTGCTCTGGAGAAACAGCAGTTAAAAGACAGGCGAGCAATCCACCGCCCACCCCTTCCAAAAAAGCAGAAGTACCAAAAGCTAAGGTTTTAATCCAAAAGGTATTAATACCCATAGCTTCTGCTACATCTTCATCATCTCTTATGGCTTTCATTGCACGACCGAATTTAGAATAAATCAAATTTAAAACCAAAATCACAGCTACAATCGCAATGCCACCCGTCCAATAAATATTTGAAAAATTAGGAATATCTACAAGTCCTCTAGAGCCATTAGTAAAGGTTGGAAAAGAAAGTGCTAAAAGCTTGATGATGATACCAAAACCTAAAGTTACAATCGCTAAATAATCTCCTCTGACACGAAAAACAGCAAAAGAAAGTATCAAAGAAAGCAAACAAGCACAAATTCCAGCTGCTAACAAGGCAAGAACAAAGCTTGGAGTGTATAGAGCAAGGATGAGTGGATTGATACCCTCATAATAAAACTGGTCATTTTTAGCTTCTGTATTCAACAGCAATAATGCTGCAACATAAGCTCCCACAGCCACAAAACCATTAGGCTCAAGAGAAAATTGTCCTGTGACTCCATTGATGAGATTATAACTGACAGCAAGAATAATAAAAATGGCGATTTGATTTGCAATGTTTATCCCATAATCTGTAAAAATTCTCGGTGTCAAAAAAATAAAAACAAAGGCAAAAAATAAAAAAATAAGAGGGAAAATTTTAGTCTTTATCATTAAAACCTACTTCTTTCAAAATTTATACCTAAAATTCCTGTAGGTCTAAAAAGCAAAATAAAAACCAAAAAAATAAAAGCAAAAGCATCTTTAAAACCTGAAATTTCCGGAAATAACGCAACGGCAATCACTTCAGAAAGCCCTATAATCAAAGCCCCCAAAACTGCTCCAACAACTGAACCAATTCCTCCTAAAACAGCAGCAGCAAAAGCTTTAAGCCCCATTAAAGTTCCCATAGTTGGCGTTACAGAATAATAAGTTGCCGCCCAAAAAACGCCCCCTATGGCAGCTAAAATTGAACCTATTGCAAAAACAATAGCTATGATACGATTTGCATCAATCCCCATTAAATTAACGGTTTGTATATCAAAGGCTAAGGCTCGAATCGCTATGCCATATTTGCTTTTATAGAGTATTAAAAGGACAAAAATCACAACTATGAGAGTGATAAAAGGCACAAGCAAAGAACCTAAAGTCGTATGTATATCACCAAAATTTATGCTTTTTTCAAAATAACTTGGTGCATTAAAAGCTCTAGGCGTAGAAGTAAAAAGCATATTGAAAAGGTTTTGTAAAAAAAAGCTTATCCCAATGGCTGTAATAAGAAGTGAAATTCTAGGAGCTTTTCTTAAAGGTTTGTAAGCAATTTTATCGGTTGCGATACCCACACACATAGAAAAAATCATTGCTAAAGATAAAGCTCCTAAAAAAGGGATGCTAAAATTACTCATACAAAACAAAGCTGCATAGGCTCCCACCATCATAATATCGCCATGAGCAAAGTTAATGAGTCTTAGCACCCCATAAACCATAGTATATCCTACAGCAACAAGAGCATACATGCTTCCAAGACTTAATCCATTGACAAGTTGCTGTAGAAATAAAGTTAATTCCATATAAATCCTAAGGAAGAATGGTATCTTTATAGACTGGTTTTTGGTCTTTGATTTCTTTCACAACTAAAGAACGCGTTGCGTTGCCGGTTTTATCGATGTTTATAACCCCGCTCACTCCTTCAAAATTCTTAGTTTGATGAATTGCATCATTGATACATTCGCTTGTAAGATTATTGACACAAGTATTCATTGCATTAAACATTACAAAATACGCATCAGCTCCCATAGCTGTAAAATTTGAAAGCTCTCTGCTCTTTTTTTCTTTTTCATAAGAAGATATAAATTCCTCGCTTAACTTAGTGCTTGGATTATTAGAATCAAAGCTATCGGTAAAAATATAACCCTCACTTGCTTTTCCCGATAAAGAAACAAAAGTTTCATCTGCCACCCCATCGGCTGAACCTATAGGTGTATCCAAACCTAAATTTCGGGCTTGTCTTACAAATAAAGACGCTTCAGTATAATAAATCGGTAGATAGATAAAATCTGTATTTAAGCCTTTGATTTGAGAAATAACCGCTTTAAAATCTTTATCTCCGGAATTAATCTTAATGCTTTTAAGAATTGTTCCGCCCTGTTCTTTAAATGTTTTTTCAAAAGCTCTTGCTAAACCCAAAGAATAATCCGTGCTTTGATCAAGTACCACAACAGCAGTTTTGTAAGATAATTTCTCAAAAGCATATTTTGCTAAAGATGAACCTTGAAAACTATCCATAAAACAGACCCGACTTGAATAAAGCTTTTTTTCTAAAAGTTTATCTCCCGTAGCTGCAGGAGCAATGAGTGGAATTTTTTTATCTTCAGCGACTTTTATCACTTGCAAAGTGTTTGCTGTAACCATTTCTCCTATAAGTCCTATAACCTTATCTTGAGAAACCAAACGATTTGCCGCACTTGAAGATTCTATTTTATCGCCTTTTGTATCAACAACGACAAGAGAAATTGTGTCATTATTGCTTAAAGAATTCTGCATAGAATTTGCAAGTTTAATTCCCTCTAAAGCACTTTGTCCATAAGCAGCAACGGCACCGCTAAGAGGCAAAACAACACCGATTTTTACTTCTTTAGCATTGATGGCTAAAGTTAAAATACTCATTAAAATTAAAATTTTTTTCATTATTAATCCTTTCTGAAAAATTTAATCATTTTATAAAAGTTCCATGCTTAGTTTTTTTAGCTGGCTCTTCTTCCATTAAATCCTGAACTTGCAAATCGATTGCAAAATTTATTCCTTTAATATAAGCAATCAATTCGTCCATTTCTTCATGTCTTAATTGACTTGCATAAAATACCATTTGAGAAGAACCAAACGAAGAGCTAGAATCAAGAGTATAGCCGATAAGTGCTCCTTTAATGTCTTCAGCTGACATATCTTTTAAAACTCTTGAACCTCCTATTTTTTTCTCACCCTCATCGCCGTGGCAGGTATTGCATTTTTTTTGAAAATAAAGCTCTTTAGCCTTTTGTAAATCATAATTTTTATTCGCATCAAAAGTATAGGTCAAAAGAGATTTAAGATTGATTCCAAAAACAAAGACACTTAAAAAACAACTTAAAAATATCCAACGCAACATCAAAACAACCTTTAATTTATAGTAATCTTAGTTAGAGTTGTTTTTTGGTGTTTTTGGCTTTTTTTATCATATTTTTTGCTTTTTTGCATTTCATAGCGGTAACGCAAAGCACCGGATACCTCAATATCTTTGAATGTTTCATCTAAAGGTGTTGCCACGCTAAAAGATAAAAAAAACGATAAAAACACGAAAAATAAAATCAACTTCTGCATTTTTTCTGTCCTCAATTTAAAGTAAATTTATTTGATTATAACAAAAAAAAATAAATTCAATGCTCACCCTTATGTAAAAAATAAAGCCCCAAACAAAGAGCCAAAATTGAACCCGCAAGATAAGTCATATCAAGAGGAGTGGAAAATTTCATTTGAAGAGCTCTTTGAAAAAAATTAACAACTAAAACCATAATAATAACCTTAGCAAGTTTATCCTTAAGCTGATCTAAACTATGGACTTCTAGGACTTTTGACTGCTTACTTTGTTTAAATTCCTCTATTTCACTGATAAAAAGTTCATAAACTCCAAAAGAAAAAATAAACAAAACCAAAGCCATTAAATACAAATCCACAGCACCTATAATCAAAGCAACAACATCTTCATGCAAATCAATCTCTACATTTGAGATAAAAAAATACTTATAGGTATAGATTAAAACCTTCAATACATCATAACTCGCAATAAAAAATAATACAAAAGCACCTATAAGTCCAAAAATAACGGGTAAAATCGTAACAAAACGGCTCTTAACAAGTAAAAATTCAAAAATTCTCTCCAGCATTTTTAAATCCTATTTTTTTAATTCCAACCATTTTTTTGCAATACGCACAGCATTAGTTGCAGCTCCAACGCGAATTTGGTCTGCTACGCACCAAAGATGTAAAATATTTTTATGCGTCAAATCTCTGCGAATGCGTCCAACATAAGTTTCATTTGTATCACTGGTAAAAAGTGGCATAGGGTATTGCTTGTTTTTAGGTTCATCGATTACCACAACACTTGGAGCATTTTTCAAAATTTCTCTTGCTTCCTCTGCATTAACTTCTTTTTCAAAATGTAAAGTCATAGCCTCACTATGGCTTCTTAAAACCGGCACACGCACACAAGTTGCTGAAATTTCAAGTTTTTTGTGGAGAATTTTTTGAGTTTCATTCACCATTTTAAGCTCTTCTTTAGTGTAACCATTTTCGTTGAAAACATCAATATGCGGGATTACATTTAAGGCCAGAGTATAAGGAAAAGTGCTTGCTTTAAATTCATCAAGTTTAAAGGCAAAAAAACTCTGCATCGCTTCTACTAATTCTTGCATTCCTTTTTTACCTGCACCGCTTGCTGCTTGATAGGTGCAAACATCAACCCTTTTGAGATTAAAAACCTCATCGAGCGGTTTTAAAATATGCACCATTTGTATGGTTGAGCAATTTGGATTTGCAATGATGCCTGTATTTTTCCAAAGTTTAATGTCTTCTGGATTGCATTCAGGCACAACCAAAGGCACTTCTTCTTTCATTCTAAAATGACTTGTATTATCAATGACAACGGCACCGGATTTTACTGCAAATTGAGCATATTTTTCAGAAACACTTCCACCAGCACTAAAAAAAGCTATAGCGACAGGATTTTCCTTGAAAACATTTTCGTTGAGTTCTTTGATTTTATAAATTTTATTTTTAAACGCGATTTCATTGCCTACACTTTTGGCACTCGCTAAGGCTAAAATACTCTCAACAGGAAAATCAAGCTCTTCTAAAACATTTAAAAGCTCTTCACCAACAGCACCCGTTGCACCAACTATAGCAATTTTTTGCTTTTTTAACATCTTTATCCTTTTATATTGTATTTTTTCATTTTTTCATTTAAAACCGCAATTTCCATTCCTAACATATTTGCAGCCTTTTGTATGTCAAAATCAACATCTTTTAAAACCGCGTCAATCAAATCTTTTTCTAAATTTTTTATATCTTTTTTAAATTTTCTTGATTCTAAAAACAAATCTTCGCTAGAAATTTCTTGTTTATCGCTTAAAATACAAGCCCTTTGAATGATAGAGATAAGCTCTCTGACATTGCCGGGAAAATCGTAATCAAGCAAGGCTTTTTGAGCCTCTTGACTCAATTTTTTATCTTCAAATTCATATTCTTTGCAAGTATCTTTTAAGACTTTATGAGCAAGGTCTAAAATCTCTTCTTTTCTTTCTCTTAAAGGCGGTATAAAAATAGGAATGGTGTTAAGACGATAATAAAGATCGGCTCTAAATTCACCTTTTTGAATTTTTTCATCTAAATTTGCATTGGTTGCACTGATGATTCTTACATTAATCTTAATGCTTTTTGTGCCACCTAAACGCACAATCTCTTTCTCCTGCAAAGCTCTTAAAAGTTTAGCTTGAATTTCATAAGGCATTTCTCCAATTTCATCTAAAAATAAAGTCCCCTCATTTGCCATTTCAAAAAGCCCAATTTTCGTAGAATTTGCATCTGTAAAAGCCCCTTTTTCAAAACCAAAAAGCTCACTTTCAATCAAATTAGCCGGAATGGCTGCCATATTTATAGCTATAAAAGGTTTGCCTTGTCTTTTGCTTTGTTGATGAATGTATTTTGAAAAGACCTCCTTACCCACTCCACTCTCGCCAAAAAACATCACAGAAACATCTGTTTTTGCAGCTTTTAAACTTAAATTTAAGGCCTGTTGAAGTTTTGGAGAGCTTGCAAAAAAATCTTTATTTTCCTCTTTTTTCTTATTTTTTTTATTTGCTGTTTTTTCACGAATGATTTTAGTACGTTTGATAGCTTCAACCAAAGTATCAATATCAAAAGGCTTGGTTAAAAAATCTTTTACGCCCAAACGCACCGCTTCAATAGCCCGATTTAAAGTCGCATTTCCTGTAATGATAATAAAATCATATTTATTTTCACAAGCTTTAACAAATTCAAGTCCATCAAGCCCGGGCATATTAATATCTGTGATAATCAAATCTGTATCATTATCAAGTTTTTTTAAGGCTTCAGTAGCGGATTTGAAAGATTTGATTTTAAATTCATCATACTCAGCTAAAGCAATCTCTAAAGACTTTCTCATATTAATATCATCTTCAACTATAACTACATTCATTTTAAACACCTTAATTTTTACAAGATTATAACAAATTTGACTTTAATAAAGTAAATTAGCCCTAAATTGATTTAAAATTATATTTAAATTATTAAAACAAAGGAAAAAATTTATTCTCAATTTGTTTTTTTTTTTTTGATATAATGCTTTAAAAAATGCAAATTTAAAAAACAAAAGGAAAAAATTCATGCAAAAAATTTATCTTTGTTCTTTTGCTGATACAAGGCTTGGAATTTCAATTTGTCGCTTCAAGCAACAAGCACAGACTATGGGGGGGGGTGTTTGAAGAAATTTTTATTCATACAGAAGCGAGTTTGCCCTTAGAATTTAGAAGGACTTTTAAGCATAAATTTTATAAAGAAGATGGCACTGTGAGCAGAGGTTTTGGGTATTGGGTTTGGAAACCAAAGGTTATTTTAATGGCTTTAGAAGAGCTTAAAGAAAATGATATTTTGTTTTATCTTGATATAGGTTTTGAATTTAATTCTTCAAAATCACATACACTTCGCGAGTGGATTAATCAAATCAATCAAAATGAAATTATGGGCATGATTGCTAATTTCCCTGAAAAAAATTGGCAAAAAATGGACACTTTGGTGCATTTTGGACTTGATAAAAATGAAGAATTTTTAAATTCAATGACTTATGCAGCAGGATTTATAGCCCTTAAAAAAACAGCTAAAAATATAAAAATCATACAAGAATGGATGAAAGTGTTTTACGAACATTGGGAATTTGTTGATGATAGCCCAAGTAAAATTCCAAATTTGGCTTGCTTTATAGAAAATCGTCACGATCAGGCCATATGGAATATTATTGCAAAACTTAATGGAGTTAAAGCTTTTCCTGCGGAATTTTATCATCAAGCATTTAATCAACCTTTGCAATATTTTAGAAATAAAATTTATCTGCCACATAATGCAGAACAAACAAAAACAATCAACGAAATGATAAGATATAAAGGTAGAGGTGCTTATCAATTAAATCCCTTAAATCTTAAAAATAATATTCTTGAACAAAGTAATGAATACCATGAATATAAAATTCTTCAAGCCCAGATCCATTCCAAAAAAAGCAAAAAACAAGATTTAAAACTTTTAAATTTAGAACAAGAGCTCATTAACAAAAAACTTAAAACGAAAAAATATGCTAAGCAATTAGGTCTAAAGAATGATGAAGTGATTATGCCAAGAATGACTTTAATCCAAGCTAATTGTGCCAAAGCAAGAATTTACAATCATCTTGCCTATAAATTAGGACAGAGTATGATAAAAAATTCTAAAACTTTTCTTTCTTATATGAAAATGCCTTATATACTCATAGCTCTTAGTATAGCTCACAGAGAGGAACAAAAGATTAAATGTAATGATATTTTACCTCCTATAGAAAGCTATCCTGATTATAAAGAAGCTCTAAAAGAAAAAGAATGTTTCACTTATAAACTAGGACTTGCTCTTATGAAAGCAAATAAAGCATGGTATAAAGGAGGGTATCTCATCTTTTTCTTTAAAGAATTGCCACGACTCAAAAAGGAATTTAAACATAAGAATTTATTTTAAAGACAATTAAAAATATCGCAAGAAAATATAAGATTTATAAAAAAGTAAAAAGCAATCAAGCGATAAAAATAAAAGGAGAATTTCTTGATTAAAACTTGGTGCAATGAAAAGAGCTCTTCACTCAAAATAATTTTCATTTTTGCAATGTTTAATCAACTGAGTATGATTAATCTCAATGAAACGAAATTGCTTTCCTTTAAAATTCTAAGAGAATTTAAAAAGAGTTAAAAATGTTTGAAATGGAATTTGAACTTGATGAGGAAAAATCTAAGAGAAGACAAAGACAACTTGTATAAATGCAAAACTCTAATACTTTTTTAATGCGGTTTTGAAAATATTTTGTCAAAAATTTAGGATAATCCTTTAATAAAGATTTTATTTTTACAAATTCATTGTTTTTTTACTCAACAAGATGAAAATTCTTAAAGTTCATTTAACTCCATTCATTTTAAACACCTGAATTTTTGCAAGATTATAACAAATTTGACCTTAATCAAGTAAATTTTTATGTCTAATATTTTTCTTTAAATTCCTTTCTTAATTTTTTTAGTTCAAAGAAAAATTTAAAAAATCCGCCCTTATAAAAAGTTTTACAAGACTTGATAAAAAGCTCGCCTATCCTATAACAATAACTTTGTTTTTCTTTTAAAGAAAATTCTCTTTTCGCATAACCTTCACTTATAATTTCTCTTATATTATATTTTTTCAATCTTTTATAAAAAACATAAAAAAATATTTTATTTCGCAGTTTTTAACACAAATTTCTATTAAACAAATGGGCTTATTGGGCTCTAATAAAAAGCCTTGTTTTATCAGTTAAAATGACTCCTATTCTGTGTGTAAAATTCTCCGGTTGTCTTGTTGCTAAACCTAAAAAAGCAAAATATATCATCATTTATTATTTCTTTATATTTAACAAAATAGGACATTAAATGAGAAAAATCATACTCTTCAGAAATGTTAAAATGTTCTTGTAAAAATTCACTTTGATTTAAATTTTTCAAAATTTCTTCTCCTCCCTTATCTGCTAAAAATAAATCTATCAAATCACATCTTTTTAAAGAAAATCCGCTCCAAAAATTTATGGTTTGAGCCTCTAAAAAAGTTTTTTTATCAATTAAAACATTTGCATTTAAATTATTAAATTTAATAAAATTTTCTAAAAAATCCTGAGATATTTTATCGGGATTGATTTGAATTTTTTGATCCGCGTTTTTTATTCTAAATATTAAAGACCTTTGGTTTTAAGCATTTAAAGCTAAGATATAATGACCAAAATACTGCTCCGGAAAGAAAAGTTTATGTTCCTCTATCCTAAAAACTTTTTCATCAAACATAGAATTTTTAGCTTCAAAACTCTTTAAATCCCCCCCCCCATCAACAATCATATCTTGCGGGGTTAGAATGGTAAAATTGATTTTATTTTTTAAATCCATTTTTTTAGGGGATAAAAAATCATCTGCATGATTTGCGATATTTTCTCCTAATTCTTGCATTATAGTAATGTGTTGATGGGCAGGATCGACCATATTTGCAAAATAATAACAATGATTTTCCTTATAATATCTTGTCCTATCGATGAGATTAAAGCCAAATTTTATACATAAAAACCTATGGAAATTATTAATAAGTTGAAAATTGCTTTTAAAAAAATTAGGGAGGATTAAAATGAGAATTTTCTTTCCGCATTGACTCAGCTCTTCATAAAACCAAGTTAAATCCCTAAAAAATTCCTCTTTAATTTAACCCTTATCATTCATATAATTTATAGCATCATTGACATTTGATTCACTGATGATTAAATCAGCGTTTTGGATAAATTCTTGATTTCTTTTTCTTTTTATCGCATAGAGATTTTGCAAACAAGTACTACCGCCCAAAGCTAAGTTAATAAGATGAATATTTCTTTGTTTTAATCCCGATGATAAACCTTTAATAATAGAATTTGACCCGCCCAATAAAACAATATTTTTCATAAAATTAACCCCTCTATTTTTTGCGAAATTATATCAATCTAAGCTTAAGCTTTACTTTTTTTTAAGATAATAAATCAAAGCACTCCTCTCACCAAATTCAACACTAAAACGTAAAGGAAGTATTTTGATATAAGTTTCACTTTGTGCCTTTGCAAAATCACTTTTAACAATATCTTTGACGCTGATTTTTGCACCGATAAAACATTCACTAAGCTCATCTCTATGCGAATTTAAAAAATTTAATTTTTCATTTTTCGGCATTTCATCATCGATAAGTCCTAATTCTGTTCTTGGTAAAAGGGTTAAGTCTTTTTGAGTATAAATGATTTCACATGCAAATTCACTCTGCACATTTTGACTTTTTGTCATAGCTGGGGATAAATTTTGACTTTGATGAAAAAGAATTAAATTTTTATTTGAAAGTTCTGCCCAAAATATGAATTCATCTTGGGCAAAAAGCTCAAAACTCAAAAATATCAATAAGCAAATAATTCTTTCCACTTTTCAGCATCAATTTTAAGTTCTACATTGACTCTATAAAGTCCTTGATTGAAATTTTCATCAATAACACTTGCATTTTTAATCAGTCCATTAACTTGTGCGGTAATGGTTGAACTTCTAAGCATTGCATCTTTAACAGTGTCTTTACCATTGACTCTCACACCATAAAGTTTGCTTGCAAGCTGTCTGTAAGCATCGGTTAATGCAGCTCTCTTAGCTAAAGCAAGGGCTTGGGCTGTTGAAACCGTATTCAAAGGAGCAATTCCTTCTCCAACTGCCGTAAAACTTAATTCAGTTTCACTCACATCAGGAGCTAACATTTTTTCTTGTCTGATGATATCACGTACATCGTCTTTATCGACTTTTTGCACAATAACATCACTAGAATCAGCTGCATTTGCATTTGTATTGTTAGCCTTTGTAGTGCTATTTCCTGCACCAGAGGCACATCCGCCAAAAATTGCTGCTACAATCAGCATAAAAAATAAAGCTTTTTTCATTTTACACCTTCAAAATATTGTGATTCATCATTAAGACAGCAAAATCTGTTCCAAAATGAAAATCACTTGTTTTAATTCAAATTCAAATCCATTTCGCTATCATTATCCTCTTCTTCTTGTTTTGGACATTTAGCGATACTGATAACCTCATCATTTTCTACATTAACAACAATCACTCCACTTGTATTGCGTCCCGCCTTTCTAATGCTTTGCATATCCACACGAATCATTTTTGCACTGCTTGTTAATGCCATTAAATCCATACTTTCATCGACTATTACAACGCTAATTAGATCCTTAGTCTTATCTGTAAGTTTCATACAAATAACACCCTTTCCGCCTCTGCTTTGAAGTCTGTATTCTCCTGCGTTGGTGCGTTTTCCTATGCCTTTAGCACTGATGCTTAAAATTTCTTGTTGGTCATTTTCAATGACAACTGCTCCTACTAATTCGTCATTTTTCTCTTTAAACTTTATAGCAGTGACTCCCCTGCTCACGCGTCCTATTTCTCTAACCTTAGCTAAAGGAAATTTAATACACATACCTTTTTTAGTTACTGCAAAAAGCATTTTGCCTTGATTATTTTCTTCTAAATTTTCATCTTCATTTTGATTTTCGTCGTTGATTTTCATCGCATCATTTTGAACATCAAAAGGCTCATTTTCATCTCTTTGGACGATGATTGCTGTGACTAATTCATCTTTTTCATCTAAATTAATCGCCCTCACTCCAACACTACGAATATTTTGATACTCACTTAAATTTGTGCGTTTAACAATACCATTTTTAGTGAAAAAGCATAAAGATTTACTTTCATCAAAATCTGCCGTTGGAATGATTGCCATAATTTTTTCATCCGCTTGTAAATTGATAAGATTAACCACTGCTTTACCCTTAGCCACACGCGTTCCTTCTGGAATCTTATAAACCTTAAGCCAATAGAGTTGCCCCCTATCGGTTACGAACATCAAAGTATCATGAGTATTTGCAGTAAAGAAATTTTCAATAAAATCATCATCATAAGTTGTTGCGGCTAATTTACCTTTACCCCCGCGTTTTTGTTTTTCGTATTGTTTGCTTGGCATTCTTTTGATATAACCGCGATGTGTAATCGTTACAACCATATTTTCATTAGGAATTAAATCCTCAACATCAATGTCCTCGTAATCATCTTCAATTTGAGTGATTCTTGGGACATTGAATTTGTTTCGCATTTCTTTTAATTCCTCACGGATTAAATTTTCAAGCTCTTCTTCACTCTTCAAAATCTTTTCAAGTCTTTCAATTTCTTGAATCAAGTCTTTGAGTTCATTTTCAATCTTATCCCTTTCAAGCCCTGTTAAGCGTCCAAGTCTCATCTCCAAAATCGCATGAGCTTGAAGTTCGCTCAATTTAAATTTCTCAACCAAAGCCTCTTTCGCACTCACATTGTCTGCGCTATTTTTAATAAGAGCAATCACTTCGTCAATATCATCTAAAGCAATCTTCAAACCCTCTAAAATATGAGCTCTTGCCCTTGCTTTTTGAAGATCAAAAATAGTCGCTCGTATAATCACCGTTTTTCTGTGAGTTAAAAATAAATTTAAAAGCTCTTTTAATGAAAAAATCTTGGGTTCTTTATTATGAATGGCAAGCATAATCACACCAAAAGTGCTTTCCATAGTCGTGGATTTAAAAAGATTGTTAAGCACAATATCACTCATCGCTTCTCGTTTAAGCTCTATGACAACGCGAATACCCTCTCTATCACTCTCATCTCTTACCTCTGAAATTCCTTCGATTTGTTTTTCTTTGACGAGTTCTGCAATTTGCTCAATCAATCTTGCTTTATTAGTTTGATAGGGAAGTTCATCAATGACAATAATATCTTTATTGCTCTTTTTTTCTATATGAGTTTTAGCACGAATCTTAATCCTACCCCTGCCCGTGCGATAAGCCTCAATAATACCCTTTTTACCATAAATAATTCCAGCAGTTGGAAAATCTGGTCCCTTAATAAACTGCATCAACTCCTCTAAACTCGCATCTTTATTTTCAAGCAAATGCAAAAGCCCGTCTATAAGCTCATTGAGACTATGAGGAGGAATATTTGTCGCCATACCCACTGCAATACCACTTGAACCATTGAGCAATAAATTTGGAACCCTTGAAGGCAAAACATCAGGCTCACTCAAAGAATCATCATAATTTGGAACAAAATCCACCGTGTCTTTATCAATATCGCGTAAAAGTTCTTCAGCTAAAATTGTCATTCTAGCTTCAGTATAACGCATAGCAGCCGCACCATCTCCATCAACTGAACCAAAATTTCCTTGCCCATCGATAGTTGGATAACGCATAGAAAAACTTTGAGCCATGCGAACAAGGGCATCATAAACAGCTGTATCTCCGTGAGGATGATATTTACCTATAACATCTCCTACGATACGAGCAGATTTTTTATAAGCACTTCTGCTTCCTACATTAAGATCATTCATCGCATATAAAATTCTACGATGCACAGGTTTAAGCCCATCTCTAGCGTCCGGTAAGGCACGTCCGATAATCACACTCATCGAATAATCCAAATAACTGCTCTTAATTGAATTTTCTATATCTACAAGCTGAATATCAGAGTTTTCATTAAAAATATTATCCATAAAAATCCTTGTAAAGATTAAAATTTTATTCTATCATATTAAACTTTTGCATCAGCTAAAACGAGAGCAAAAAGCACAGAAATTTTATTTTTTTCTAAAATTTTTTTAGCTTCTAACAAACTCAAACCCGTCGTTACTATATCATCAACTAAAATTACAGGATGCTTAATCTCTTTTAAAAGTTTATATTTTCTTTTATTTTTTTGACGAAAAGCTACACTTTTTCCCGAATACTTTACTTGATTTTGTGCTTGTAAAACTCTATAAATAGGTTTTATAAACCGGGTTTTAAGATGTCGTGCTAAAATCGCAGAATGAGAATAAAGCCCATCTTGCACCCTATCATCTAAAGCCAAAGCATTGATTTGAATTTCTGGATTGAAAAAATTTTTAAATTGAGCAAAACTTAATTTTGCTAAGGCATTAAAGACAAAATACCCATAAAAATGATGTTTAGAATGCAAAAGATGGCTGATTTCGTTGTATTTATAAAAAGAATAAACCTTAAATCCTTTTTCAAGCTCTCTTACTCCCAAAGAAAACTCTGCCAATTCTTCAGAGCAATTTTCACAAAAACTTAGCAGAGTAAAATTATGACAATTAAAGCATCTCAAAGCGAAGAAATAATGCTTGCGGCTTTATTTGCCATTTGTTTGATGAGCAAATGAGTGTAGAAGGTCAGCTCTTTTAAATTTTCAAAACCCTCCACATCTTGTTTGGTCCTTATGGTAAATTTTTTATTTCTGTTAATATCCTTGACACTTAAGACCCCAGCAACTCTTGAATGCAAACCCGAACTATCTTTCTTAGAAGCAAAATCTATAAAGCTTAAATCAACCTTCATAACATAGGGCGAGTTATTATTGTTATTTTCAAGCACTTCTATATCCCTAGCTTCAAGCTCTTGCTTAAGATAAGTGTAAAAAACTGCATTGAAATTTAAGTCGATTAAATATCTTTGATTGTCCGCGAGTAATACTTTTTGATTCTCTGCTAAGTCATAAAAACGATGCAAATAGACCTTTTTTAAAGCCACAGCTGAATCTAAGGTCCTTTTATTAGCACAACAAACAATGCCAATATCACTAACATACAAAAGCCCTTTAATCTTAGCTTCAAAGCCTCTTTCGCTTTCACAACTTGCACATTGAGTGTTTCTAGAGAGCTGATTCACTTGTGCAAAAGTATTTTGAGAAGCACACGCACCGAGCATAAAAACTGCAATCAAGCAAAACATAAAATTCTTAATCATCTTAAACCTTCCTCCAAAATATAATTGTATTTAAAAAATAAGCAAATTTCAAGCCAAATTTTATAAAAATATAAATTTTATTTTCATAAATTTTTTAAATTCTTTTAAAAATATTTTTCTTCCAAAAATAAAATGCAAAAACTAGCTTTATAAAAAGTCTAAAAAATTTAAAAGACAAATTATTTTCACAAAATTCTAAAAATATAAATGTTACAAATCGTTAAAACATAAAATAAATTTTTAACAATTTTACACAAAAAATTATAAATAAAAGCTGTATTAAGTTATAATATTTTTAACAAAAATTAAATTTTATTTAAGGAGTATGGTTTATGTCTTCAACAACTAAAACTTTTATTGTTCTTGCAGATATTGTTATTTTTATTTTTCTGCTTTATCTTTTACCTTTTGAAACTAAGGTTAATCAAGGTTTAGCAATTTTAGTTTTCATTGCTATCTTATGGCTTAGCGAGGCTTTACATGTTACAATCACTGCAATTTTAATCCCTATTTTAGCCGTTGCTACAGGTTTAATCAATACAAGCAAAGCTTTAACGGGATTTGCAGACCCAAATATCTTTTTATTTTTTGGAGGTTTTGCTTTAGCTGCTACCATGCATTATCAAGAGCTTGATAAAATCATTGCCCAAAGAATATTGCTTTTAGCAAAAGGAAATTTTGCTCTTTCTGTGCTTTACATTTTTTCAGCCACTGCATTTTTGTCGATGTGGATTAGCAATACTGCCACAGCAGCGATGATGTTGCCTTTAGCCATCGGTATGCTTTCTCAAATTGATACCAAAGATAATCCTAATATCTATGTTTTTGTTTTACTTGGGATTGCATTTAGTGCGAGTATCGGAGGAATTGGGACCTTAGTGGGAACTCCGCCAAATGCTATTGTTGCTTCAAATTTAAAAATCACTTTCGCTCAATGGTTAAGATATGGAATTCCTATTGTGATTATTTTTATGCCTTTGATGATTGTTGTGCTCTATATGGTTTTTAGACCTAAATTACATTATAAAATCACACAAAATATAGAAGAAACTCTTCCTATGACAAAGCAAAGATACATCACTCTAGCGATTTTTATATTCATTGCAAGCTGTTGGATTTTCTCCGCTTATATCAATCCTTTTCTTTCAAATCTTTTTAACTTAGAAAAGCCTATGGCTGCCTTTGATAGCGTCATAGCCATTTTTGCTGCAGTTTTAGTCTGCTCTTTTAAGGTTGTTGAATGGAAAAAAGTGCAAGAAAATACAGATTGGGGTGTTTTGATGCTCTTTGGTGGCGGAATTACTCTCAGTCTTATTTTAAAAGATTCGGGTGCGAGTAAGGTTATGGCTGATGGGATTATTTTTCTGATTGAAGATGCGAATTTGTTTGTTATAGCCTTGATTGTATCTTTATTTATAGTATTTTTAACAGAATTTACTTCAAATACAGCTTCAGCCGCTTTACTTGTTCCGCTTTTCATCTCCATAGCAGAATCTCTAGGTGCTCCTGCTTTAGGACTTGCTTTAATTATAGGCATAGGAGCAAGTTGTGCTTTTATGCTTCCGGTGGCTACACCTCCGAATGCTATCGTTTTTGGGACAGGACATATTAAACAAGCTCAAATGGTTAAAGCGGGAATTTTCTTAAATATCGCTTGTTCTTTTGTGATTGCTGCAATGGCTTATTTCTTTTGGCTTTAAGGAATTTGACTCTTAATTTTTGGAGTCAAATTCTCTTTTAGAAAGCAACTCAATCAATCTTTAACACGCTTAAAAAAGCTTCTTGCGGTAAATTGACCTTTCCTATAGCTTTCATTCTCTTTTTGCCCTCTTTTTGTTTTTCTAAGAGCTTTCTTTTCCTTGTAATATCACCACCATAACATTTTGCAGTAACATTTTTTCCAACAGATTTTACATTTTCCCTCGCGATAATTTTATTGCCTATACTTGCTTGAATCGCCACCTCAAAAAGCTGTCTTGGAACAATTTCTTTCATCGCTTTAACAAGTTCTCTGCCCTTGCTCTGTGCCTTTTCATTTGGCACTATAATGCTTAAAGCATCGACATTTTCACCCGCAACTTTAATATCAAGCTTGACCAAATCCCCCACTCTAAATTCAATCGGCTCATAATCAAAACTCGCATAACCCTTAGTTAAACTTTTAAGCTTGTCATAAAAATCCATCACAATTTCATTCAAAGGCAAATCATACTCAAGCAACACTCTCTCACTTGTAATATAATCCATCTTCACTTGCACGGCTCTTTTGCGATTTAAAAGCGTGATTAAATTCCCTAAAAATTCACTTGGAGTGATGATAGTCGCTCTCACATAAGGCTCTTTGATAAAATCAATCTTATTCACTTGCGGAAGCTCACTGGGATTTTGAATTTTTAAAACCACCCCATCATTTTGATGAATTTCGTAAGTAACCGTCGGTGCTGTAGCGATTAAATCCAATCCAAATTCCCTCTCCAATCTTTCTTTAATCACCTCCATATGCAAAAGACCTAAAAATCCAACTCTAAAGCCAAAACCTAAAGCCAAAGAAGTTTCAGGTTCATAAGTGATAGAGCTGTCATTAAGCTTAAGTTTATCCAAAGCATCTCTTAAATCCTCAAATTTATCTGTTTCTATAGGATAAATCCCTGCAAAAACAAAGGCTTTTGCCTTTTCAAAACCGCTGATGGCTTCTTTGGTTTTATTTTTACTAAGCGTGATTGTATCGCCCACTTGTATATCACTTGTGCTTTTAAGTCCTAACACCACCACACCAATTTCGCCCGATTCTAATTTTTGTGTTTTAATGAGCTTTAAAGGATGCGGATAAAAAAGCTCTTGCACATTATATTTTTTCTCTGTACTCATCACTAAAATTTCATCATTTTTTGAAATTTGCCCTTCATAAATTCTTACCAAAGCCAAAGCTCCTAAATAATTATCAAACCAAGAATCATAAATCAAAGCCCTTGTTGGAGCTTCATTGTCTATTTGAGGGGCAGGAATTTGAGTGATAATCCTTTCAATAAGTTCTTTAATGCCCTGCCCTGTTTTTGCACTAACACACACCGCATCTTTACAATCAATACCGATAATATGCTCAATCTCGTGCTTAACCTTTTCTATATCTGCAGAAGCGAGGTCAATTTTATTAATCACAGGAATGATTTCAAGATTATTTTCAAGAGCAATATAAACATTAGCTATGGTTTGAGCCTCCACACCTTGACTTGCATCAACAACAAGTAAAGCTCCTTCACAACTTGCTAAAGAGCGACTCACTTCATAAGAAAAATCCACATGTCCGGGAGTGTCTATTAAATTTAAAATATAATCTTCATGGTTAAAATGATAATTAAGCCTTACAGATTGTGCTTTTATCGTGATGCCTCTTTCTTTTTCTATATCCATAGTATCCATAACTTGCGAACTCATTTGCCTTTGAGCAATCGCTCCACATTCACTAATAATCCTATCAGCAAGAGTGCTTTTTCCATGATCAATATGAGCAATGATTGAAAAATTTCTTATATTTGCCAAATTTATAATCCCAAAAAATTAAATTAAAGCTTAATTTTAACAAATTTAAAGTTTAAAACAAATAAAAATAAGATTTAAATTTTAAAACGATATTTTTACAAAAATACTCAATCATTTTATCTAAGTTTATTCTTAAACTCTTTAAAAAATCTCATTTTTTCAAAATAATTTCAATCAAATTTTCTTTTCCAAGTCTATAACCTGAACAATTCTATAATGCTATTTTATGATATTTTTATTTTTATTAAGATAGAATATTTTTTCACTTTTCAAGGATAAAAAATGTTTCCCATTGTCTTTAACGCAGATGAAAACTATATCAAATACACAAGCACTCTTATAACAAGCATCATAAAAAACACAAATTCTCAAAAAAGCTTTAAAGAACTTTGCAAAGATTTGACACAAGATAGAGAATCACAATCAAAAATGAGTGCAGAAAAGTTACATTTTATTGACTATGAATCTTTGAATGAAAATGAGCAAAAAGAGGGCTATGTCTTCGTGATTTTAAGCGATTTTGTAAGCACACAAACGCGTGATAAACTCGCAGAACTTCAAAGAGAGCTCAATCTCATTTATCCTTGCAGCATTGAAGTCAAAATCGTTGATGAAAAGGAATTTGAGGGCTTTCCTAAGAGTGGAGCAGCACACAGCAATTTTTTGCCCTATTATCGTTTGATTGCACCACAATTTTTGCAAGAATATTCCAAATGCTTGTATTTGGATTCTGATATGCTCTGTTTGTGTGATATAAGAGAGCTTTTTACTTTAGATTTGAGTGATAAGATTCTTGCTTGTGTAGGGGATTACGGGAGTAAAAAGAGAAAAATTAAATTTAAAGAAAATGGCAAGGAAAAAATATTTTATTATGATGAACATTATTTTAATTCAGGTTTTTTACTCATAAATACATATGAATACAAGGCTGTTGCAAAACAATGTGAAAATTTAGCCAAACAAGCTACCTATATTAAAGCAGCAGATCAAGATTTGCTTAATGCTATCGTTAATAGAGAACAACGACTGAAACTTTCTTTTGCTTACAATTTTGTAACACATGCCTTTTGCTATTGCATTTGCAAAGATGAGGATAAGACGCGACTTAATTACACGCGTGCGGAGTTTTTAGAAAGTGCTAAGAATCCCAAAATCTTGCATTTTGGTTATAAACCTTGGAAATTTTTGGAGAGCTTTAGCGATTTTAAGGGCGTGAATGTGTGTTCATATTGGTGGGATATGGCTTCACAAACGCCTGTTTTTAAACAAGAATTGCTAGAAATTCAAAAAAGCATTACAGAATCTTCTAAAAACACCATTGCATTAGGATTTAACGCACTGGAGGCTTTTAAAACTTGCAATTTCTTCAAAATGCATTCTTTGCTAAAAAATGAGGATATAAAATACACAAATGCAAATAAAAGGAGTGTGTGTGAAAACTCTGGGCTTTGCATTCTTTTGGCTGAAGTGATAGAATTTGCAAGAAGAAGACACAAGGGGCTCTTAAATGTTTTTTTTAAAATTGCTAAAATCTTACGACATTATAAAAAATACGCAAACAAGATCTTAAAATAAACAAAGGAGATGATTATGTTTAAAATCAAAAATATCGACCATATTGTGCTTACGACTGAAAATTTGCAAAAATGTTGTGATTTTTATCAAAATATCTTAAATATGGATTTAGAGGAAAAAAATGGCAGATATGCTCTTAAATTTGGGAATCAAAAAATTAATATTCATCAAAAAAAGGGTGAATTTCAACCCGCAGCGACTTATCCTACTTCTGGAAGTTTAGATTTTTGCTTGATTGTAGAGGATATTTTGCAAGTTAAAGCGGAGCTTGAAAGCAAAAATTATCCTATAGAACTTGGGATTGTTGAGAGAATGGGAGCGATTTCAAAGCTTAAAAGCATTTATTTAAAAGACCCTGATGGAAATCTTGTAGAGCTTGCTTCTAAAATTTAATTTGCAAAAAATAAATCTTTGACTAAAAGTTTGATGTTAATAAAAATTTAAATTTAGCTGATTTTTTTATATGATTGATTATAAATAAAATCAATCCTTTTCGTAAATATTTTTTTCAAATTCTTTCAAACGTTTATAAATGCTTCTAAGCTGCGTTATAGTCGTCCAATTTGTGATAAATACGCTAAAAGATGAACGCACTTGATCAAAAGCATTATTGATTTGCATCACAATGCCAAGCCCTATTATCCCGCTAAAAAGACTCGGTGCCATCACTAAAAAAGGGACAATAACTATCATTTGCTCAAATAAAATCAGCCAAATATTAAAATACCCATAATGCAAAAAAAGCCTCTTGTAATTAAATTTCAATCCACTAAAAAGCTCAAGCATTGTTTCAGGCTTAGCATAATCTTTGCGATTATCCTCTGCAAAAACAAGCTCTTTTCTAAAAGCAGCTTCGGCTTTTTGATTATTATACTCAAGTCCGGGCAATTTAATACCAACAAACCAAGAGATGATTAACCCTCCTAAAGAAATAAAAAATGCAACATAAACAAGCAAACCTTCAATATCTTTAAGAATATAAAAAAGTGAATTAGGGTCAAATTCTTTGAATAAAGATTGAGAAATTTTATCGCTTAAATTCCAAAGTATAGGGATAAAAGCGATTAAGACCATTAAGGCTTTAATGAAAGAAAGCCCTAAACTTTCAACAATTTTAGAAAAATTATAAGTATCTTCTTGAATTCTTTGTGAGCTTCCTTCTATATTATTGTCGCGTTTTTTCCAAAATTTAAGATATTTAAAGGTCATTGCTTCACGCCATTTAAAGGCATAAACGCTTGCAAAATAGATATTAATCGTCGCAATGATGACATAGGGAATTGCAATGCATAAAAACACAGCGATTAAAAAATAAAAATCTTTTATATCATAATATTCTTTCACCCCGATTCCTTTGGCATCAAAAAACTGCTTGACTAAAAATTGATAATAATACAAAGAAGATTTGTTAAGAAAATTTGCTTTATTTAAATTTTCTTCAGCGAGTGCATCGGCTTCTTTTCTAAATTCAGCCTCGCTCGTTTGATTGCTGTCTTTTGTCGGCACTAAGCTCTCAATCTTTGGTTTTTGCAAGACATTGTAAAAATCTTTATACCATTCATTGATTGCAACACTTAAGCTTGTTTGTAAATATAAAAAAAATAGAAGTAAAAAAAGTCCAAAATATGCCCACAAAGCCCATTTTTTAGAAAGAAAAAAAGAATGAAACATTGAAAAACCTTGAAAATAAATTTTAATCTATTAAAATTATATATTAAAAAACCAAATTAATTTTTTATTTTTTAAATTCGTATTAAGATTTAAGATAAAATTGTATAGAATAAAAATTTATTAGGCTATGACACTTAAAAACTCTTAGTCTATTTATATAAAATAATTTAAAATATTTTTAACAGTTATATATTTTTTATGCAATTTCATCTCTCTAACATCTCTATGAATTTTTAAAATAAATTCAATAAAACTTCCTAAAACACTTGACAGACATTAGGTGTTAGATTGTATAATTCTTTATTTATTTTAAAAAAAGGAGTCATTATGGCAAAGATTTATATTTTAAATGGTGCAAAGAAATTTGGCAATTCTTTTAGAAGACTCAATGATACTTTATGCGAACTTGCTAAAGAAACTTTAAGTCAAATGGGACATGAGGTTAAAGAAGTCGTAATTGATAAGGGTTATGACGCTCAACAAGAAGTGCAAAATATCGCTTGGGCGGATTATTTGATTTATCAATTTCCTGCTTGGTGGATGGGTGAGCCTTGGATTGTGAAAAAATACATCGATGAAGTGTATCTTGCTGCTCATGGAGTGCTTTTTAGCGGAGATGGTAGGAGTAGAGAAGATTTGAGTAAAAAATATGGCAGTGGAGGTTTGGCACACAATAAAGCCTATATGCTTTGTTCAACTTGGAATGCTCCGCTTGAAGCCTTTGAGGATAAAAATCAATTTTTTGAAGGCAAGGGTGTGGATTATACTTTGACGCATTTGCATAAGGCACATGAATTTTTAGCAATGCAAAAACTCCCTAGTTTTATGTGCAATGATGTTGTTAAAAATCCTCAAATAGACGCATATAAAAAGGCTTATAAAGAGCATTTGCAAAAGGTTTTTAAAAAATAATACTTTTTTGATAAAATTGATTTAAAAACTCTTGATGGCAGATTGAATTTAAATTTATGTAAAAATTCTCAATTTTTTACTTATTTTATCTTTATTTTTAAGAGTAAAATTTTACAATTGAATTTCTATCAAGAGTTTAATAATATATAAATGATTTGTAAGTTTTATATAATTTTTGATTTTTAGATAATTTGGTTGTATTAAAATACAATGTAAATCTTTTTTATTTATTTTTTTAATATTCGCATAATTTTGATTTTTAAATTAAATTTTTATATATAAATATATTTGTCAAGGTTATAAGTTTTTTATAGAGATAAAAAAAGTTAAGATTAGTAAAATAAGCCTTTATCATTTTAAAAACTGAACAAAAAGGGATAAAAATTTATATCTATGGCGGACAGAGAGGGATTTGAACCCTCGAGACCCGTTAAGATCTGCACCCTTAGCAGGGGTGTGGTTTCAGCCACTCACCCATCTGTCCGCTTTTAAGAAATAAGATTATATAAAAACTTAGTTAATACCTAGCTTAAAGGCTTATGTAAGCGAGGATAAAAGTTATTAAAATCCCTGCTATCAAAACAAGAATTTGATTTTTTCTATCTTTTTTACTCGCAAATAAAGTAATCATCAATCCAGAAATATAAAGCAAAAACAAACTCACACCAAAACCGACAGAAAGCACAGAAAAATACCAAGCTCCTTTATCCTTATGAAGCATGATCAAATCCCCTAAAAAACTTCTCGTCTTTGTAGTGATTTGATATTGATTTTCTCCATTTTCTGCAATAGAAACACTATAATGTGTTGAACCTATTGTTATACCTTTATCTTTGCTTTTAATTGCTTGAGTGTTGCTTGGAATTTTTATATTATTATCCTTCAAAAAACCTAGCAATTTTTCTATTTCTTGACCTTTTTCAACCCTTTCATTAAGGGTATAAATTTGTTTTTCAAGCCCTATATCTTGATTAATACCAAAAATATACGCTATGCCTGTGAGTGCAAAAATAAACGCACAAGGTAAGAAAAAAAGGCTCAAATAAATATGAAACTGCCGAAACA